>DATDKT010000030.1:0-3308 GCA_036519775.1 Rubrobacteraceae bacterium | reverse complement strand
GCCCGTGACCGCCTCGAAGATGTTCTGTATCCGCTCCCGCTCCCGGAAAGCGTACAGGATCGGCGTGAACGCCCCGAGCTCCAGCATGAGAAAGCCCGTGGAGGGAAGGTGGCTCGCCAGGCGCATGAGCTCGCACATCAGGACGCGGATCGCGTCCGCGCGCGGCGGTATCTCGACGTCTAATAGATCCTCTACCGCTAAACAATAGCCGTGCTCCATGTGCATGTTGGCGAAGTAGTCGAGCCGGTCGGTCAGAGGGATAACGGCCGGATACATTCGGTTCTCGGCGATCTTCTCCTGGCAGCGGTGCAGATAGCCCATGACGGTATCGCAGCGCACGATCGTCTCCCCGTCGAGCTCCAGGATAAGGCGTAAAAGGCCGTGCATCGCCGGGTGCTGGGGGCCCACGTTCAGGTCTATCGTCTCGAAGGCGAACTCGTCCCGGACGTACGGGTTCACCAGCCGCCCGCTCGCCCGGCCGCTTAAAGCCGCGCTCTCCGCAACACGTTCTTGTTCAAGCATCTCTCACCTCAACCCCTCGAAGGTACGCTTGGTGCTGATCTCGAAGCTCTTCAAGAGCGGGTGGTGGTCGAAGTGGTCCTGCCACATGTACACCCGCCTCATGTCCGGGTGCCCCTTGAAGGCCACCCCGAACATGTCGTAGGCCTCCCGCTCGTGCCAGTTGGCGGTGGGGTAGATCCTCGTTACCGTGTCTATTACCGGCTCCTCGCCCTCGATCGTGGTCTTGACCCGCACGCTCACGCCGCGCAGATCCAAGAGCTCGTACGTAAGCTCGAAAGACCCCTCCCGGTCCACGACCGTGATGTACGAGAGGTGTATGATCCCTAAGGACTCCCGCGCCGTCGCCAAAACGGCCGGCACGATACCGGGCTCGACTACGAGCCGCACCACGTTTCCCTCGACCTCCGCCTCCTCGAGCCCGTGCCGGTTGCGAAAACCTTCGAGGTACCGCTCTAGCCTCTCGTCCAGGTCGCTTTGAGGCAGTGTTACGCCCATCTTCTAGCCCTCGTCCTTCGACTCGTCGGGCCTTTTGGCGGAGTAGTCCGGGCTCCCTTTAGGGCTCGCCGGCTCTTCTTGTCCGCCACCGTCCTCGGCGTGCTCCTTCTCCGGGACCCAGCCGACGTCGGTCTGGGCGGCGGGCGGCATGCCCTTGCGCTCGAAGACGTAGGTGCGTTTGAGGGGCCTTATGTCCCCGAAGCGAGGGGCTTTACCTTCACTTATCTCGGTGTATTCGCGCTCGGGGAGGTACTCAAGGAACTCGCCGTCCTCGGTGACGAGCGCGGAGCGCGGCTTCTCGTAGCCGACCTGCCGGTCCCGTTCGACCTTCTTCTGGAGCGTCATGACCCCGAAGATGAGGGCCTCCGGCCTCGGCGGACATCCCGGCACGTAGACGTCTACGGGGATGACCCTGTCAGCCCCCATCAAGACGGAGTAGCCATCGAGGAACGGGCCGCCGGAGATGGCGCAAGCGCCCATTGCGATGACCCATTTTGGTTCGGGCATCTGCTCGTAGAGACGGGTCATCCGCTCGGCCATCTTGGTCGAGACGGTGCCGGAGACGATCATGACGTCCGACTGCCGGGGCGAGGCGGGGAAGAAACCGGCCCCGAAGCGGTCGAGGTCGTTGTGGGCCATGCCGGTGGCCATCATCTCGATCGCGCAGCACGCCAGGCCGAACTGCAGGGGCCACAAAGAGTTCTTCCTAGCCCAATTAAAGAGCTTGTCGGTGCTCGTCGTTATGAGGTTAGGCTCGTCGAACTTCTGCATCACACCCATTCGAGTGCTCCCTTCTTCCAGGCGTAGGCAAGCCCCACACCCAATATGAGTACGAAAATCACCATCTCCACGAAGCCGTACAGTCCGAGGCTCCTGTAGATCACGGCCCACGGGAAAAGGAACGCGGCTTCGACATCGAAGATCAAAAAAAGGAGCGCGAAGACGTAGTACCGAACCGGAAACGGGCGCCACGGGTCGGTAACCGTCACCTCGCCGGTCTCGTAAACGTTGCGCTTCTCCCGCGAGCTCCTGCTACTGGGCGCTATGATCCGTGCCAAAGCCAGGGTCGTCGCCACGAAACCTACGACCAGCAGTATGAACAAGCCGACGTACACATAGAGCGTGCCGTAACCAATCTCCTGCGGTCTTTGCAACAGGGCTAGCGCCAAATTCTGGGCCTTTCTTCAGAAGCAACCACACGAAAATATACTCGCGTTACACGCAACTTTCAAGAAGCTACTAACAGTAGCAAAAAGCGTTTAGCCGCCCCCGTCGCCGGCCTTGCCGTTAGAGTAGACATCCCTCCTTTTACCACTATCCGAGCTCCTCGATGAAGCTCAGCTCGTCTTGTTGACAACGTTTTCTGATTGGCTAGACTAGCCTTCGGGAAGTTCTGATCGGTTAGACTATAATTTTTGGAACCTTCAGGAACGAGCATCACTATAGAGGCTGGCACCAGGGGAATGTAGGTATACTCAACAGAGGAGGAACGGTAGTGGCCTACGTTATAACCGAAGCGTGTATCGGCACGAAGAACACCGCTTGCGTGCAGGTATGTCCGGTTGACTGCATCTACGACGAGGGGGACCACTACCTGATCAACCCTGAGGAGTGCATCGACTGCGCCATGTGCATGCCCGAGTGCCCGGTGGAGGCTATCTACCCCGACGACGAGGTCCCCGAGGACATGCAGCACTACACCACCAAGGCCGCCGAGTTCGACTACTCGGGGATTGCGCCGGGGTTCGGGAGCAATTAGTCGGATAACTCTTTAGGGGGCAACGAATCGTGGCCGAGATGAAGCAACGCAGCCTCGAAGAGGTGAAGGCCTTACGCATGGAGGAGGCCGTGGAGATCATGCGCCAGGCCGGCATAGTCGGCGCGGGGGGCGGCGGGTTCCCGACGTACTTCAAGTACAAGGCCCCTCAGCCGCACCTGATCGTCAACGCCACCGAGAGCGAGCCCGGCTACTGGGGGGACAAGCTGCTACACAAAGAGTACCTCGAGGAGTTCCTCCAGGTTTTCGAGGCCATGAAGGCGATCTTCGGATTCGAGCAGATCTCCCTGGGCGTGCACGAGAAGGACCGGGAGTGGTTCGCTGACTACGCCGAGCATGCCGACGACGACGGCGTTTACGATATGCGCTACGTGCCGAACACGTACGCCCTGGGCGAGGAGAAGACCCTCATCAAGCACGCCACCGACACCAGGGTGCCCCGGTTCGTGGATATGCCCGACGGCTCCAGGCGCCCGGGGATGCCGCTGGACGTCGGCATCATCGTCAACAACTC
>DATDKT010000029.1:0-11908 GCA_036519775.1 Rubrobacteraceae bacterium | reverse complement strand
GAGGGATGGGTAAGAAGCAGTAGCACGGCAACGGCAGCGGCACAGTTTTTCCCCGTAAGAACAAAGAGGGAAAGGTTACTGGGTACCGTGGCGTAGTTCTTTTCACGCCAGAAGGCGTGAACCGTACGTCCAGTAGGTCGAGTCCTACAGGGAGGGCGACAAGTTAAAGCAAGAGGTCCTCGTCCATCTGGAGCGCCATGAGAAGCTGAGGGCTCACTCGCGGCCTGGCCTTCCAAGGTAAGGCACTTACGGGCGATACGGCGAGACGACCAAGCCGACACGCTTGAAGAAACCTAAAGAAAGCTTAAGAGCACCCTCACCGAAGCGTAGAAGCGAAAGGAGTAAGACGGATGGCAAGAAAAAAGAGAGAACGCGGGAACGGCCAAGGGACGGTAGCGCCGCGGCGGAACAAGGCCGGTAAGGTTATCGGCTTTGTGGGCGCATTCTTCGGCCCCGACGGAAAGCGCCATTGGGTTTCGGCCAAAACCAAGACCGAGTGTTGGCGCAAGCTGAATACAGCCACTGCCGATGCTGACCGGGGCCTACTGCCGGGGCCCGCCAACCTTACGGTTGAACAGTATCTAACCTCATGGCTCACCGATAGCGTAAAGGGAACCGTTAGCCGCGCCACGTACGACGGCTACAGACGGGATGTTCACCACCATATCATCCCCGAACTTGGGCGGCGCAAGCTCAAGGAGTTGACTCCTGGGGATATCCGCCGTCTCTATCGCAAGATGGCAGAGAAAGGGTTGAAAGACCGTAGTATCGAGTACGTTCACACCACGTTACGCAAGAGTCTAAAGGCAGCGGTCGTTGATAGGCTTATTAACCATAACCCCACCGACGGCGTTAAACCGCTGAAGACGCCTACAGGTGCCGCTAAAGAGTCTAAGGCACTCGACCCTTATCAGGTTAAGGCGTTGCTCGAGGCGGCCTCCGAGAGCCGTCTAGAGGCTCTCTATGTGGTGGCAATCCACACGGGGTTGAGGCGCGGCGAACTGCTAGGACTCAAATGGACAGACGCTGATCTGAACGCTGGCACGTTGACGGTTAGGCGCTCTCTAGATGTAGACGGCACGCTCAAGACGCCAAAGAACCGGGCTGCCAGGCGTACCCTCAAACTCACCCCTCAGGCATTAGGCGCCCTCAAGGCGCATAAGGTGCGCCAGAACGCAGAACGCCTACAGGAAGGGTCGCGCTGGCAAGACCACAACCTCGTGTTCCCCAACACCGTGGGTAAACCGATGAATGCCGGGAACCTCTACCGCCGTGATTTTCAGCCGCTCTTAGAGAAAGCCGATCTTGCGGATGAGGGGTTCACGATCCACTCTCTAAGGCACACGTTCGCCACCACGCTCGCTGAGAAAGGCGTTCATCCCTCAACCGCTCAGAAAATGCTAGGGCACTCCGATATCAGGATGACCCTTGCTATCTACACCCACGCCACAGATGGTATGCAAAACGCCGCCACAGACGCTCTAGAAGAGGCGTTTTCGTAACCGGCTGTTGACGCGTTGTTGACAAAGAGCCCTGGATAGAAACCGGGGCCCTCCTTCGTCCACGTGTTTTACCTGCAAATCTTTAGAAAACAGGAGTGGCGGGACCCGGACTCGAACCGGGGACACCATGATTTTCAGTCATGTGCTCTACCACCTGAGCTATCCCGCCGTGTGAGGAGGCTTGCCTTATGGAGCAAGCTCGGTGATTCTAGAGTACGAGACGCGGGCTATCAAGGAAACGTCTTGCGGACCTCGCGGGTTACTTCTTGGCGAAGCGGTCGAGCTCGAAGGCGGACTCGAGCATCTCCTTGGGGAGGGCGCCCACGACAGCCTTCGGCTGCTCGCCGGGCTCGAAGAGGGCGATGGTGGGGATGCTGGAGATACTGAAGCTGCCAGCGAGCTCGGACTCGGCGTCCACGTCCACCTTGGCGACCTTCAGGGAGCCCTCGTACTCCTCGGCGATCCGGTCCATCACCGGCGCCACCTGGCGGCACGGGGCGCACCACGAGGCCCAGAAATCTACGAGGACCGGGACTTCTGAATTTAGAATCTCTTCTTCGAACGTGCTGGTCGTGACCGCCAAGGGCTGCGCCATAGTAGAGTCTCCTGTTCGTGCTGCTTGCTCTTCGAGTATACGTCGTGCGTCAAGGGTAACGGGATTCGAGGATGCCTGTGATGAAGCCCGCTACCGAGGCGACTACCAGCACGATAGAGGGTCCGAGGGCGTACGGGAGGTACCCAGTGAGGCTGAGGAGGGCCGAGAGCAAACACAGTGAGGACGAGGTTCCGAGGAGCAAGCCGGCGGTTCTCTTAGCGCGTAAGGCTAGCCTCTCGCGGCCCATCTCCCCGATCAACTCCCCCGCCCTCTTTGCGCTTTCGTCGTCGGATCTCACTCGAAACTCCTCCGTATCCCGCGGCACGAGTCGCGGGTTTCTCATCATCTTACAGGTTATAACTATCCGGCAGCGGCTAAGCCGGGCGAAAAGACAGGTCCGGGGAAGGGGCGGGAGCGACGGGACTCGAACCCGCGGCCTCCGGCGTGACAGGCCGGCGTTCTAACCAACTGAACTACGCCCCCGCGAAGGGCAAGATGAGTGTACCAAATCAGTCACCGACCGTCAGCTTCCGGTCGTCGGCTCTTGCCGGACGGCGAGGAGACGAGAACGGGCTCCTTGCGCCGCCGGGTACCCGCTGCGGTACCATTCGTTAGCTGCGTGAGAACCTTTGCCGAAACCGGGGGCTACGGGGAGAAATGCTACGCAAGAGACTGATACAGAGGAGGGCGGGCGAGGAGGGTTTCTCCTGGCGCGGCGAAGAAGTCTTACGCATCGAGAGCTTCTCCGACGCCGTCTTCGCCTTCGCGGTCACATTGCTAGTGGTGTCCCTGGAGGTCCCGAGGACTTTCGACGAGTTGATCTCAACCATGCAAGGGTTCTTCGCCTTCGCCATCTGCTTCTGGCTGCTCCTCGCGGTGTGGTTCGAGCACTACAAGTTCTTCAGGCGATACGGGATCAGTGACTATTACACTCTGCGCCTGAGCGCTGTCCTGCTGTTCATCGTGCTTTTCTATGTGTACCCCTTGAAGTTCCTCTTCGTCCTAATCGTGGACCAGTTGCTCGGTTACGACACCGCTGTTGGCTCCTCGACGAGCACCCCCGTCGAGGAGATAGAGCTCGGGCAATTTCCGCTCCTGATGGTGATCTTCGGAGCGGGCTTCGTCGCCGTCCAGCTCGTGTTCGCCCTGCTGTACCTGCGGGCCTACGTCCTGCGCGGCGCGCTCGGGCTCGATGCATACGAGAGGTCGAAGACACGCGAGGAGATACAGGGCTTCCTGCTAGCGATAGGGGTCGGGTTGATCTCCATGGCTATCGCCGTCCTCGGAGGGGAAGCAGCGATTTCTTGGGCAGGGTACAGTTACCTGCTGCTCTTCCCAGTGCTGAAGATCAACAGCTACCTTATGGACTCACGCAGGAGGAGAAGCCAGTCGCACTCCTAATCTCTCCCACACCTCGGTATCACAGTAGGAAAGCATGGGCCTTGCATCTTCCGTTAGGCCGGTATCCGCGCGCAGATCCGGGTTCCCCTACCCGGCGCGGTCTCCACTTCCAGCGTCCCGCCCAGGCGCGACGCTCTCTCCCGCATCGAGCGCAGGCCCAGGTGCCCGGGGAAATCGTCCCGCATGTCGAATCCAACCCCGTCATCGGACAGTTCCAGGGTTATCCGGGCTGGGTCGCACTCCATCTTTATCTCCACTTTGTTCGCGCGGCCGTGCTTGACGGTGTTGTGGAGGGCCTCCTGGGCGATACGGTAGGTGGCCTCTTTCGCTTCCAGCGAGGCTTCTGGTTCTTCGCAGAGGGTAGCTTCGACCTCGATCTCGTGTCTGGCCTTGAGCGCGGTGGTCTGTTTTTCGAGCGCGGCCACGAGCCCTTCGGTCTTTAAAGACTCCGGGCGCAGCTCGAAGATTAGCGCCCGCATCTCGGCCAGGCCGGCCTCGGCCAGAGAGAGGACGTAGTCGAGCGGGTCAGCGGCCCCTTCCGGGTCTCGCTTCAGCAGGGTTCGTGCGGTCTTCGTGCCCAGAGCTATGCCGTAGAGCGCCTGGGAGACGGAGTCGTGCAGCTCGCGGGCGAGCCGCTGGCGCTCTTCGAGAGCCGCCTTGCCACCAGCTTCAGCAAACAGGCGGACGTTCTCTACCGCAACGGCGCCCTGGTCGGCGACGGCTTCCAAGAAGACCCTCTCGTCCTCGCTGGGTTGCTGTCCCTGGCGGTATCCAAAGTTGATCGCACCCAAGACCCGGCTCCGGGAGACGAGCGGCACGATAAAGACCGTGTCCCACTCGGCTTTGCGGACAGAGCTGTGAACGGGGCCATAGAGGGGGTTCTCCAACATGCGTTGGCGCATGTGGTTAGCGAGCATCGGTTGGCGCATGCGTACAGCTTCTATTGTAGGCGAACGCACTACCTCGTCCCGCCAGACGGCTTCTATACCCTCCTCGAAGCCCTCGGGCAAGCCGTAAGAACCTGCGATGCGGAGATGTCCGCTCTCGTCGTCGACCAGGCTTACCCAGCAGGACAAGGCACTGCTGGCCCGGATAACGCTTTTCGCCAGGGCCTCTAAGGCAGCCTCGGTGGGAAGATCTAGGGCGAAATCGGTGGCGATGCGCGAGAGAGCGGCCACTCGCTCCTCGAGCAACCGCTGCGCCCGCACCCGCTCGGTGATGTCGTGCGCGACGATGCACATGGTTTCCCTACCGTCTAGAAGTATAGTGCTCGCGCTGACCTCCACGTCTACAAGCGAACCGTCCTTGCGACGGTACTGCCTCTCACCCACGAAAGGGTTCTTCAGTTCCAGAACGCGCCGGACGTTCGCGTCGACGGCCTCCCGGTCCGCAGCAACGATATCGTAGAGCGTCATGCGCCGCAGCTCGGCTTCTGAGTAGCCGAGCACCTCACGGAAAGCTGGGTTGGACTCCACAATGTGCCTGGTTTCGGCATCCACCAGGTAGATATTCTCCGTGGCTTGCTCCATCACCGCACGATAGAGTTGCTCGCTTTGTCTCAGCGCCTCCTCGTTCTTTTTGCGCTCGGTGAGGTCACGGACAACGGTGCATATCACCTCCCGGCCACCGAAGGAGATCACGCTGACGCCAACCTCTACCTCTACCAGCGAACCATCCTTACGACGGTATTTCCTTCCGCCGACGACGCGACGCTTCTCTTCCAGGGTGCGTTGTATCGTAGAGTCAACGTTCTCGCGTGGGTGGGCGACGAAGTCGTAAACCTCTGTTCCCCGCAGTTCGCCGGCAGCGTACCCGAGCATCTTCTGGAAAGACGAGTTGACCTCCAAAAGGCGTTTGGTCCCGGCGTCGAGCAGGTAGATGCCATCGGTAGCCTGCTCGATCACGGCCCGATAGCGCTCCTCGCTCTGCCTGAGCTCTTCCTCAATCCGCCTCCGCCTTATGGCCGCGCCCAGGGTGCCTGCGGCTGCCCCCAGAGCGCCTACCTCGGCCGTCGACCATTCGCGCTCTTCAAAGCACTCGTCGAACCCGATGAATCCCCACCACTTCCCTTCGACGAAGATCGGCACGATCAATATGGAGAAGATGCCCTGTTCACGCAGCTCCGGCTGCTCACTATTCGGGAACTCGCGGGTGTGCCCGTACACCGGCTCCCCCCGGCCCAGCAACTCTACCCAGCGGCCAAACCCGGTGGCCCTGTACAGGATAGCTTGCATAAGAGGATTATCTATCTGGGACGAGACGCTCGTGATTACCCACTCGTAGCGCTGTCTACTCCACAGCTCGCCGTCTTCGCCCACGAAGTTCTCGAAGACGTAGACGCGACTGGCCCCCGCGGCTTCCCCAAGCCGTTTCAGGACCTCCCTTATGCTCTGCTCCCAGCCGACCGCCTCGCTGAGGAAACGCTCGGCGGCAAATCTGACCGCCTCCAGGATGGCGTCACGGCGCTGCAACTCCCTCCCCACCCGCCACAGATCACGTTTCTCCCGAGCCTCCTGCAAGCTTCGTTCCACGATAGCCCGCAGCCGAGTGAGGTTGTCCTTCATCACGTAGTCGTATGCCCCAGCCTTTATCGCCCGGGCCGCTACGTCCTCCCCTACCTTGCCGGAGACCACGATGAACGGTGCTTCCGAATCCGAGGCGTGCCACATCTTCAACGCCTCCGGGGCCTCAAATTGGGGCATCCGGTAGTCGGAGAAGATCACATCCCAGGCAGAGCCGGTGAGCGCCCTCTCCATCGCCTCGGGGGTGTACACTCGCTCGTATTCGGGCTCGTAGCCGCCGCGCCGGAGCTCGCGCAGCAGCAAGAGGGCGTCGTCCTCGGAGTCCTCAACGAGCAACACGCGCAGCGGCGCGCGGTGTAGCTCCGACCGTTCCGCTAGCCCTACCAAGACTCCTCGTTCAGTTCGTTCATGCTCACCATGCCGATCCGCACGGCGTAGAGGGCGGCCTGGGTACGGCTCTGAACCCCGAGCTTGGTCAGGATGCTCGAGACGTGCGCCTTGACCGTCTTCTCCCCCACGAAGAGCTCTTGTGCGATCTGCTTGTTCGCCCGCCCCCGCGCCACGAGCTGCAAGACCTCGGCCTCGCGCTCGGTAAGGGCCTCGGGGCTCTCGGGCGCGCGCACCTCGCGCATAAGCCGGGCCGCCGCCTCGGGTGCCAGCTGCACCTGGCCGTCGGCGGCCGCCTTGATCGCCCGCCCGAGCGCATCGGCCTCGGTGTTCTTGAGCAGGTAGCCGATAGCCCCCGCCTGCACCGCCCCACTCACTGAGACGTCCTCCAGCACGCTGGTGAGCGCTATGACCTCCACGTCCGGTAGCTCGCGCCGGATGGCACCCGTGGCCTCTATACCGTCCATCACGGGCATCAAGAGGTCCATTAGCACCACGTCGGGCTTTAGTTCGCGGGCCATAGCTACAGCCTCTTCGCCGTTTTCGGCCTCGCCCACTACCTCGAACTCCGGATCGAGGCTCAAGAACATGCGCAACCCCTGGCGTACAACGCCATGGTCGTCGGTTATCAGGATTCTTACCGTCATAACTCCTTCTCCGACTTTAGTCCTAGATTATCGCTCCGACGAAGGTCCTACACAACAATCGTTCCTGTGCCCTATGTCAGATCCATATTCCCGGCTTTACTTATAGTAGGTGGCGAATGGTCGTTAGAGTGAGGAGAGAGGAGAGATGATTCAGGTAGTTGAGGTTTCGATAGAGGTAAGCAGCGGAGCTGCCCGCTTCCACATAGCGGTTCGAGCCGAGAACATCCAACGAGCCGCCAGCATCGTGGCGGCGCGGTACCCCGGCGGGGATTGCCCGGCGAAGTTCGATACATAACCCTCGACACGTACTCCCCCATCATACCGGGCATAGGCGACCACACCGCACGCGTATTACCCTTAAAATGCCGGTCACACCGGTCAGGTCTAGATAATGACTCGACACTGTGTAGATAAGCCTCTCTCTTGACCGGCGCCCTTCCGCTCAGGAGAAAACCCCACCAGTCACCTCCCCCTCGGCGACCCCGACCCAAAAGCAGGGAGGAGGCGGCGTTTGCTGCCGATTACTGTCCTCCTCTGCGGCCCCCAGCACGGCGGCTCTCATACTCCCTCTAGAGTGGAACGAGCAGTGACTAGCCGCCTGACCTGCTACTCCTCGAGAAACCGCCCAAGTGGGTGCTCTCGTGTACAGTCTTCTCGCTTTAAGTGCTCTCGAACCTCTCTAAACAGGGCTTCTTTGTCGTCGGCTTTCAGGTGCTGGCCGCAACTACACAGCAACGCTCGCATAACCCCTCGCTCCCTTTCTCCACAACCAGCTGTAAGCGCTCAACCTATCATCGCCTAGAAAATTCTTCTCTACCGACCGTACATTCGCTCCAATCGACCGTAATACTCCTCACGTGCCTCTTTGCCATCTAGCCACTGAAGGTATCCACCTAGCCAGGGATAGTGGCCACTCTCTTCCTGAGCACGCTTAAAGGAAGTAGTTCGTGTCCCTGCCACAATGCGTGTCGTCGGCTCGTCGAGCTTATAGGTACTGTGATCCGCCACGACAACCCCTGCTCCCTTACTACTCATCGGCCTACTCCCCTTTTCTTCCACTGTTCTTCCTCCTTCCACACGGGGCCGGGCTGAGCTTTTGTAGGAGGGGGTAATCTGTGCCAGCCCGGTCCTTTATGTGATAATAGAGATACTCTAGTAGACCTCAAGGAGAAGAGGCATGAGGCAAATGCACTATCTTTATGCTACCCGGCTAAATTAGCGCAACATCTCGGGGTTAAAAGGATCCTACCAAAACAAGATATAGTTTAGAGGCAACGGCAGCACCCAGCGCGCTAGGCGCAAGCTCTTTGACTGGAGGCCTAGCCGATCCGTGAGGAGCACAAGGCCTGTTACCTTGCATAGTGATTACGGTTTTTCTCCTTTTGGTTAAACTTTGATTACGCCTTCTAAAGGGGTTTTTCTGCGTCTCTAAACTTGAGGTACACTCAGATTGTTGTATTAGTAACTATCCCAGGGCTTGGGGGGCAAGAGGGTAGTAATGGGCTTATCCGGTTGGAGCCTTCTTGGAGCGCTCGTGGCTGCATTTGTGGGCTTTGGTACTTATATGTATGGGGGCCTCGATACTAGCAGCGCGAACCAAGCAGGCGTTGGGAAGTACATACTCCCAGAGTTAGAGGCAGCCCAGCCCAAGCAGCAGTCAGGAGGACCATCTCAATCTACCAATAACTCCTCATCGGGCACGGAGGCTCCTAGCCAAACCCTCTCGTCAGAAGGCGCACCACCAATTCTCACCGGCTCAGGCTCGGCAATACCTACCGAAACTCCTTCAATGGGCGACACAATCACGTTCTCAAAAACTGCGACCCAACCACCACTGGGCCAAGCGGCAGGTATATCAACGCCTGTCGATAGCTGTACATCTCAAATCAGGTGCGCTGGTCCTGCGCAACGGATACCGAACCAAGATAATGTGACTCCTAAGGATGCCTCGTCCTGCACGGGTGACAACGGTGAAGACTCCTGTAGCAAGGAGAAGACCAAAAAGGAGAAGACCAAAAAGGAGAAGCCGTTTAGTCACCGTCATTCACACGAGAAATCTTAGATCTGGCAGGGTTTAGGAAACCTTCCCCGATCCAGGTCTTCTAATCCCCAAGGTAGAGCTGCGATGGATCTGCAAACTGGCCTTATCAAGCCGTCTTCCCAAACCGGCTTTAGAGGACCTGGGTTTAGAGGACCTGGGTTTAGAGGACCTACGTTCACGTTCCTCGCTTGGCGACGCTCTCCCTCCAAGACGTCCCGTATCATGCGCTTGGAGTCGTCGATGGTAGTCATGGGAGCTTTCCACACGAGCTTCGTCTCCTCGGGGAACCCATGAGCGGTCTTCGAGCACAACGATCCTACTTAATTGTGTACTCTCCCAGAAACAAAGAACACAACATGAGAATATCCAACGCAGGGGGAAAACCAGGTGATGAGGAGATCCCTAACGAAAAGCATTGAGATACAGAATCCGGCACTTTAATAGCCGCTATCAGCGCGCGTTTCCGGGAACATTCGCTCCAGCGGCGCCGAAGAAGCGGTTCAGAGCGCCAGCAGTTTGTTCGGGAGCCTCTTCCGGGAAAAAGTGTCCGGCGTTGAGGGCGCGTCCTTGAACATCATCGCCCCAGGCTCGCCAAAGCGCGATTGGTCCGGACTCCTCGACGTACCAAGTATCAAGCGCTCCTTGAGCGCTCCACAGGGCTAGGAGAGGACAGACTATCTGACGCCCGTTCGCACGATCCGCCTTGTCATGCTCGCGATCGATGGTCGCAGCGGCTCGATACTCCTCACAGATGGCGTGTGCGTGGCTAGGATCTCGAAGAGCGTGCAAATAGGCGGCGCGGACCTCCGGAGGGAACACAGCCGACGGAGAGCCCCATCCGCCGAGCGCATCGTCGACGATGGCTTCAGGGGCCGCAGCCAGGATGCGCTCGGGAAGCGGTTCAGGCTGAGCGAGCAGC
Organism: Rubrobacteraceae bacterium; assembly: GCA_036519775.1. Classification (GTDB taxonomy): domain Bacteria; phylum Actinomycetota; class Rubrobacteria; order Rubrobacterales; family Rubrobacteraceae; genus Rubrobacter_F. The sequence continues at coordinate 1,894 of DATDKT010000029.1, read as the reverse complement.
GACCAAGGCCAGAAGGCTAGCGCAAACCTTGCATCGGCGCGATCCCATACGGTCTCCGTCGGCAAGATGTCGAGAACGGCGAGCCGGTCGACACGATCCGGATGGTCAAGAGCCATGCGATAGGCGACGCGACCGCCACGATCATGTCCAGCGACCGAGAAGCGCGGAAATCCAAGCCGCTCCATCACGGTCACCATGTCTTGCGCCATGGATCGCTTCGCATATGGCGCATGATTCTGGGCAGAGTCCGGGCAGCCGCTGCGCCCGTAGCCGCGAAGATCGGCGCAGACGACCGCAAAGTTGCGGGCAAGCAACGGCGCGACGCTGCGCCACATCAAGTGTGTCTGCGGAAAGCCGTGCAACAAGAGAATCGGCGGCCCGGACCCGTACGAGCGCACGAAAATGCTGGTCTCATCCGTCTGGATCTCGGAGGCTGTGAAGTCATCCATCATTTCAGACCATGCCCGTTCCTCATATCCATAACAAGCCTGAGTTTCCGAGAAGCCTCAATGCCGGAAGCCCGGTTTTCGAGAATCTCTAAGCTCTCGGCAGCTCGGTGAATAGAAGGAGGCCAGGCCGGCACCGAAGGCTTCGGCGAAGAGTCGCTGGACCTCTTCAGGTGTACTTGCAGGCATACGAAGGTCTCCTTTCGTTTTTCGTGGTGGGTAGCTTTAGTACCTCAACTATATCCATAAAGTCCACATACCGGAATACCCGGCATCCAACGTCATTACCACCATGAGTAGAGGAGAACTGCTGGGGTTGAACTGGTCGGACATCGACCTGGAGAACGCCAGCGTGAGCGTCAGGCGCACGCTCACACGCATCGACAACGGCAAGCGAGTTATCCTCGGAGATGCCAAGACCAAGAAAAACCGTCGCACCATCTGCCTAAGACCACAGGACGTGGAAGCTCTCAGGGAGCACCTGACAAGTTAGATGGAAGACATAGAGCTACTAGGAGACCTATACAAGGATCAGGGGCTCGTCTTCACCACAAACACCGGCGGTCCGATTAACCCCTGCAACCTGCGCCAGCGGAGTCTCGCGCCGCTTTTGAAGAGAGTCGGTCTGCCGCATATTCGCTTCCACGATCTCAGGGACACATGCGCCACGCTGCTCCTGTCAAAGAACGTTCACCCGAAGTTTGTTCAGGAGCTTCTAGGCCACGCCACCATAGCTATAACGCTGGACACTTATAGTCACGTGCTGCCCAGCATGGGAGATCAGACCGCACGCGCAATGCAAGACGTGCTCTACCCTATAGAGGACTCGCTTACCGATTAGCAGACTGGTGTACAGACGGCTGGGAGCAATCCCGGCCCTCTTCCTATGCGCCATATTTTGTCTGCAAACACGCACTTTTCTTAAGTGGGCGATGCTGGATTTGAACCAGCGACCCCCTCCTTGTAAGTTAGGTCAAGGCTTTCCGGGTAGGTACTGCCCTGTCGGAAAATCTCGCTTATCTAAGCAGTTTTTGCCGTTCCTTGCACCGTTGTTTTCCTGCTCTTTCCGGGTGTGTCCGGCCTCGGTTGCAGCATGGGTGCAGCATCTAGCCTTTCTCACAGCAGCTTGCGGTGATGTTGCAGCAGTAGGCATCATAGGAAGGTGAAAGCCTGTTCTATAGACCTGCGAACCAAGCTGGTAGAGTCCGTAAGAAGAAGAGGCGTCTCCACCAGTGGGAGTATCCGCAGACGCCTTCGCGCAAAGCGATGTCTCGAATACACCGCGCGCTTGAGATAATCTGGGGGCGTGAGTGGGAAGATAAGGGCGGTTATCTTCGACCTCGACGGGGTACTGGTCGATTCAGAACAGGTCTGGGACGCCGCTCGCAGACGGCTAACGGAGGACAGCGGCGGTCGCTGGAGCGAGAGCGCCACACAGGACATGATGG
>DATDKT010000028.1:0-11057 GCA_036519775.1 Rubrobacteraceae bacterium | reverse complement strand
TTCACTTCATAGAGCCCGTGAAGGCCGCCGGCTTCGCTGATAACTTCACCAGCCAACTCTACCGCCGTCTTCTCCCGGCTCCCTATCCCGAGGAGCAGCCCCAAAAGCTCCCCGTCCGATAGCGTCGAGGGGCCCGCCTCGAGCAGACGCTCGCGCGGCCTGAGCTCCGGAGGAAGCTGCTTTATGGTGTACCGGCGACGCTCCGACATCTTGTCCTAGTACCACCGTATCCCATAGTCTTCTAGCATGCTGCTCGTGAGCGGTAGCGGGAGGCCCACCACATTGGTGTAATCGCCCTCGATCCCTTCGACGAAGAGCGCCGCCCTGCCTTGTATGGCATAACCCCCGGCCTTCCCGACACCTTCCCCGAGTTTAACGTAGGCGGAGATCTCTGGGTGCGTAAGCTCCCTCAACCTTACCCGCGTCATCGCAGCCCGCACGTAGACGTTCTCCCCGCACGCCACCGCCACGCCCGAGTAGACCTCGTGGGCCCGTCCCTCCAGAAGGCCGAGCATCCGGCGAACGTCATCCTGGCTCTTGGCCTGACCGAGCGTAACCCCTTCCGGCTCTGGCAGGTAGACGATGGTGTCGGCCGCAAGGACGACCTGGTTAGGTAGCCCGGTCGCTACGGCCACAGCCTTGCCACGGGCGTTGGCTTCGACCGTGCTTTTCGGGGGCCTGAGGACGACCTCGGGAAAGCCGCTTTTCTGAGTGGTGAAGTCGTAGCCGGCCATGCGGAGCAGGTCGACACGGCGCGGGGACGTGGAGGCGAGGACGAACTGCGCCACGTGGTTCGCTCCTCCGCCCTAGCCGCCGAAGAAGAGCTTCAGTTCCCTCTCAGCACTTTCGGGCGAGTCAGAGCCGTGGACCAGGTTGTCGGGCAGGCTGAGGGCCAGATCGCCGCGGATAGTGCCCGGGGCTGCCTCAGCGGGGTTGGTGGCGCCCATGAGCCGGCGCATGACCTGTATCGCGCCCTCGCCCTCTACTCGCATGGCGACGACGGGGGTCGTGGTTATGAACTCGACCAGCCCCTCGAAAAAGGGCTTCTCGCGGTGTTCAGCATAGTGTTCCTCGGCCAGCTCGCGGCTCACGTCCATGAGCTGCAAGGTAAGGATGTCCAGGCTCTTAGCCTCGATGCGGTGTATGATCTCCCCGATAAGCCGCCGGCGTACACCGTCACCTTTGACCAACACGAGCGTCTGCTCCACTCTCTTATCCTCCTACCAGTTGACGTTCTTTTCGCTCTGCACCGCAGCGCAGTACGGGCAGGTACTCCAGCCCAAGTTCAACGGCTTCTGACAGGTCTCGCAGGGCTTCTTGAGATCCCAGCCGCACTCTGGGCAGAGGAGGTACTCCTTCTCCACGACCGAGCGGCAACTGGGGCACAGGTTGACCCGTTGCCTGAGCTCCCTCTCCAGCACGGCGAGCTCGAGCTCTCGCTCTCGCGAGTCGAGGAGGTACTCCGGCGGGCGGACTATAAGGTAGATCAAGGTCCCCAGAAACGGAACGAGCAGGGCCCCTGCCCCCCAGAAGAACCGCACCGTCCCCCGGCGCCCGGCGTCGGCGAAGGTCCAGTACGCAAGCGCAAGCCACAACACCACGAAGCACAGCAGGACGACCCGAAATCCGATCGCCAGAACCGGGCTGTTCAAGAAGTCGTTTATGGTCCGAAAGAGGTCCCTATCCTCCTCCTGCAGCAGGTAGACCTCAGCCGCGCCACTCACGTTATCAATCTGTAGACGAGGAGGTAGCCGAGCACGAAGAAGATGACCGCTACCACGACGAAGAGCCCCGCGAGCCTGAAGGCTCGGCTGCCCACGAGCCTACCCACGGCTATCACCACGCAACCACCTCAAGGCCCCCGCCCCGGTATACAGAGACCCTGTCACTAGCACCACTCCGTTCACCTCTTCCATCTCCCCCACGGCGAAACGCAGGGCGTCGGCGGTATCGTCGACCACCAGGGCTCTCCCACCTCCAGAATTTCGTGGGCCGTACTCCTCTTCTACCCACTTCGGGTCCAGAGCTCTTCCACCAGTATCGGTGGGACGGGCGAGCACCAGGATCTCGGCCTCCCTCGCAAGGGTGCTTAGCATACTTGCGATGTCTTTCCCCTTCAAGGCCCCGAACACCACCCCCAGGGGCCTTTTCCCATACCTCGCGCGAACCGTACCGAGCACGGCCTCCAGTCCCTCTGGGTTGTGCCCGCCGTCCACGACCACCGGCACCCTGCAAACCTCGTGCACTTCGAACCGGGCCGGCAGTCGCGTCGCCCGCGCCACCGCGAGTGCCACCCTCCGCTCACCCTGACGCAAAGGGCGTCCAACTAACACCTCCGCCGCCCGCACCCCGAGGCACTCGTTGCGCGCCAGGTACGAGCTATCCCCTGCCTCTTCGTGCTCCACGACGCGGGCACCCGCCCGCTCCCCGGCCCTGCGGGCGGCAGCGAGCACTCGAGGATCGTCGGTCCCGAGGATGAGGATGGCACCGGGTCTCAACGAGGCCAACTTCTCCTCCGCTATCTCCTCCACCGAATCGCCGAGGTACTCCATGTGGTCGAGGCCAACATTGGTCAGCACGACCGCGCCGGGCTCCGCGGCGGAGGTCGCATCGTGACGTGCCCCGAGCCCCGCCTCGAGGACGGCCCACTCCAGCCCCGCGTCGCGGAACGCGAGGAGGGCCCCAGCGGTTAGAAGCTCGAACTGCGTAGCGGGGACCTCGTTTGCGTCGGCGACCTCTATGGTCTTCCCCATCGCAGCAGCGAACCCCTCCTCGGAGACGAAGTGCCCGCGCAGCGCTACCCGTTCGGTGTATGAGAGAACGTGCGGAGAGAGGTACGCCCCGGAGAGCCGACCTGCCGCTTCCAGGGCATGCATCAGGGCTACGGCAGTCGTGCCTTTACCGTTCGTGCCGACGACCTGGACGATGCTCAGGGAACGGTGGGGGTCGCCGAGGAGTTCGAGGAGGGATTCGATACGCTCCAAGCCCAGAGTGATCCGGCGGCGGAGGTTCAACTCTCTGCAGACGGCCTCGTAGGAGGGGTGCACGATAGTGGCGCCCACCGGGCGCCTACGCTACAGGTACTCCTCGAGACGCGTACGGAGCGTCTCGAGGAGGCCGGCGTTCCGGTTCAGCTTCTCCCGCTCGGCTGTGACAACGGCTTCGGGTGCGCGTTCGACGAACTTCTCGTTCGAGAGCTTGCCCTCGGCGCGTCCGAGCTCGCCTTCGATGCGTGAGATCTCTTTGCGCAAACGTTCTATCTCCTTGCGCCTGAGCTCCTCCGAGAGGGCCACCTCGACCACCGCGTCCCCCGCCGGAAGCGTCGCCGTGAACCAACCGTCGAGCTGCTCCGCAGGGCGTACCCCGGCCAGGGCTGAGAACACCGTGAGATCCACCCCTTTCGGTGCCCTCCCGACCAGCTCGCCTTCGACCCTCGACTCCGCCCGGAAAGAGCGGACCGCCGAGACCGCGAGCCGCGTCCTCTCCAGCGTCCGGGCCGCCTCCGCATCCTCTAGCGCGGGATCGAACTGCGGGAAAGAGCTACGGACCAACATCCCCTCCCCACCGACTATCCGGTTCATCTCCTCCGTGACGAACGGCATCACCGGGTGAAGGAGGCGCAAAGTGCCGTCGAGAACCTCGCGCAGAATGCGCGGGGTCTCCTTAGAGGGCGCGACCTTGCAAATCTCGACGTACCAGTCTGCGAGCTCGTGCCAGGCGAAGTCGTAGACGAGGCGCATCGCCTCAGAGAACTCGCACTCCTCCAGGGTCCGGTCGTACTCCCGGGCTGTCTCGTTGAAGGAGGAGAGGATCCAACGATCCGAAACCGACGCCTCCGCGGCCCCGTCCGTAACCTCCATCGGGTAGCTTAGGACGAAGCGGGCCATGTTCCACAGCTTGGTCACGAAGCCACGCCCCAGAGCGGCTCGCTCGTAGGAGTAGGAGAAGTCCTGGGTCGAGGACTGGTAGAGGAGGCCGAAGCGGACCGCGTCGGTGCCATATTCGTCGAAGAGGTCTATCGGGTCTATGGTGTTACCCTTGGACTTGCTCATCTTCGTGCCGTTCTCGGCGAGGACTATCGAGTGGACGTTAACCTTCTCAAAGGGGACCTCGCCGCGGAACCTGAGACCCATCATGATCATGCGCGCCACCCACAGGTACATGATCTCGCGCGCCGTCGAGAGGAGGCTCGTCGGGTAGAAGTATAGAAGATCCTCCGTCTCCTCCGGCCAGCCCAGAGTGGCGAACGGCCACAGACCGCTGCTGAACCAAGTATCGAGTATGTCCTCTTCCTGCTCCCACTCCACTCCCGGGGACTCCTTGGCGGCCACGACCTCACCACCCGGACCATACCAGACCGGGATGCGGTGACCCCACCAGAGCTGGCGACTCACGTTCCAGTCCTGCAGGTTCTCGAGCCACCGGATCGTCTCCCGCTGCCACGAGTCGGGATAAACGGTGACCTCACCGGTCCTCAAAGCCTCTATCGCAGGCTCGGCGAGCTCCTTCATCGAGACCCACCACTGCTCGGAGAGCCACGGCTCTATGACCGCCCCGCACCGGTCGCAGTGCCCGACCCGGTGCCTGTACTCTCTAACCTCCCCGAGCAGCCCCTCCTCGTCGAGTCGCGCCACAAGCGCCGTCCTCGCCTCCTCGCGTGTCATCCCCGTGAAGGGGCCACCGTTCTGGTTGATGGTGCCGTCGTGGTTTAGGACGTTCACCGCCGGGAGGGCGCGCCGCTTCCCGATCTCGAAGTCGTTGGGGTCGTGAGCCGGCGTGACCTTGAGGACGCCAGTACCGAACTCCGGGTCTACGTAGGAGTCGGCCAGCACCTCGATCTCGCGCTTTACAAATGGCACCGTGACCTTCCGCCCCACGAGCTCCTCATACCGCTCGTCGTCAGGGCTCACGACGAGCGCCACGTCGCCCAGGACCGTCTCCGGCCGGGTCGTGTTGACCTCAGCGTAAGGGTTGCCGTCTGGGCCGGGACCTCTGCCGTCGGCGAACGGGTAGCGAACCCCGTAGAGCCTGCCGTCTACCTCTTCGTAGTTCACCTCAAGATCGCTGATGGCGGAGCGGTCGCGCGGGCACCAGTTGGTAATACGGTTGCCGCGATAGACAAGACCTAATTCGTGCAGGTCTATAAAAGCCGTCAGGACGGAGTCTACGTATTCCTCGTCCATGGTGTAGCGCAGGCGACGCCAATCCACCGACGCCCCGAGCCGCTTGAGTTGCCCGAGTATCCGCGAGCGCACCTCCTGGGCAAAGACCCGGCAACGCTCCACGAACTCCTCGCGTCCGAGGTCCCAGCGCGTCTTGCCCTCTTCACGCAACAGCTTACGCTCGACGACGTTCTGGAGGGCGATGGAGGCATGGTCCACGCCCGGCAGCCACAGGGCCTTGTAGCCTTTCATCCGAGCACGCCGGATGAGGGTGTCCTGGATCGCGCCGTTCAGGGCGTGACCCATGTGCAGGGCCCCCGTCACGTTCGGCGGGGGCAGGACAATGCAGTACGGCTCTTTATTGGGTTCCGGATCGGCTTCGAAGGCGCCCGAGCGCTCCCACTCCTCGTAGATCCGGGCCTCTACAGCCTTCGGATCGAAGATCTTGGGAATCTCTGCCTGGCTCAACGCTTGATTAAGCGGTCTCTTCGTCGTAGTCGTATTCTGATCGGGCCGAACCGGTGATGAGAGTGGGCTGCACCCCGTCGTGCACCGTGTCCGCATCCACGACGCACTTGGCGACGTCCGACCGGCTTGGCAGCTCGTACATCGTCGGCAATAGCGCCGTCTCCAGGATGCTCCTGAGACCTCGCGCTCCGGTCCCCCGCTCCAGGGCCTGCTCCGCTACCGCCTTCAGCGCCTCCTCACTAAAGGTAAGGTCCACCTTGTCGTAGCGGAAGAACTGCCGATACTGTTTCACTAGGGCGTTCTTCGGCTCGGTGAGGATACGCACGAGGTCTCCCTCGCTGAGGCTCCTCAAGGTCGAGATCACCGGCAACCGCCCCACGAATTCGGGGATGAGGCCGTACTTGAGGAGGTCCTCGGGCTGGACGTTCTGGAGGATCTCGTCAGACTCCTCCTCGAGCCGGGCGTCCACGTCGCCCGAGAAGCCGATGCTCCTCTTACCAATCCTCTGCCGGATCACCTCCTCCAGGCCTCCGAACGCCCCACCGCAGATAAAGAGGACGTTTTTGGTGTTTATCTGCAGGAAGTCCTGGTGCGGATGCTTGCGTCCCCCCTGGGGCGGAACGCTGGCGACCGTACCCTCCAGGATCTTCAAGAGGGCCTGCTGCACGCCCTCGCCGGAGACGTCGCGCGTTATAGAGGGGTTATCCGACTTGCGGGCGATCTTGTCGATCTCGTCTATGTAGATGATGCCGGTCTCGGCCTTCTTCACGTCGAAGTCGGCGGCCTGTATGAGCTTAAGGAGGATGTTCTCGACGTCCTCGCCGACGTAGCCGGCCTCGGTAAGGGCCGTGGCGTCCGCGATGGCGAAGGGGACGTTGAGGATTCTGGCGAGCGTCTGGGCCAGAAGCGTCTTGCCGCTGCCCGTCGGCCCCATGAGGAGGATGTTGGACTTCTGCAGCTCGGTGCCGTCGGAGGAGTCGGGGTCCATGCTGATGCGCTTGTAGTGATTGTAGACCGCCACCGCGAGGACCTTCTTGGCCTCCTCCTGGCCGATGACGTATTCGTTGAGGATGCGGTTGATCTCGCGTGGTTTGGGGAGGTCGTCCTCTTTGAGGACCTCGGGACCGGAAAACTCTTCGTCGATGATCTCGTTACAGAGGTCTATGCACTCGTCGCAGATGTATACCCCGGGGCCAGCTATGAGCTTCCTGACCTGGCGTTGACTCTTCCCGCAGAAAGAGCACTGCAACTGGTCCGACGGATCCCTCATGCTTCTATGGCCTCCCCTTCATCGCCATTCCCTTAGTGCGACCGGACGATGTTGTCGATCACGCCGTACTCTATACCCTCATCGGGCCCCATTATGTAGTCTCGGTCGGTGTCCTGCTCTATCTTCTCGTAAGACTGGCCCGTGTTGTCCGCCAGAATCTCGTTCAAGCGACGCTTGGTCCTTATGAGCTCCTCGGCGTGTATCTGCACATCCGACGCCTGACCCGCCAATCCCCCAACACTCGGCTGGTGCAACAGTATCCGCGTGTTCGGCAAGGCGTTCCGCTTGCCCTTCGTTCCGGCCGCGAGCAAGAATGCCCCCATCGAGGCCGCCATGCCCAAAGCCGTCGTCACGATGTCCGGCTTCACGAACTGCATCGTGTCGTAGATCGCGAGCCCCGCCGAGACGCTGCCGCCCGGAGAATTTATGTACAGGTTTATGTCCTGCTCGGGGTCCTCACTCTCCAAATGGAGCAACTGCGCCATGATAGCGTTCGCCACTTGGTCGTCCACCGGTGTACCGAGGAAGATGATACGATCCTTCAAGAGTCGCGAGTAGATGTCCATCGCCCGCTCCCCACGCGGACTCTGCTCTATTACGTAGGGGATAACGTTGTTGATGTCGTAACTCATTCTTCTTATTCCTTTCCTTCGTCCTTCTCCATCGGACCTTCTCCAGCCCGGACGGACGCCTCGACCCTCGCCTCACCGGTCTCCGGTTCGGCCTCTTCGGTCCCCGGTACCTCCTCTCCCCCAGTCTTCCCAGTTCTCTGCGCTTCGACGACCTCGACGTCACCCGTCTCCGCCTCATCGGCCTCGACGGCTTCGCCCAACGCTTCCTCTACCTCCGCGCCTTCGGCCTCCTCGGGAGGCATCGGCACGGGAACGGCATTCTCGACCAGGAAGTCGAGCACCTTCGACCGAGAGATCTCCTCGACCAGGAGTTGGTAGGTCCCGTTCGCGCGCATGGTGTCGGCGATCTGCTGGGGGCTGCGGTCCGAGCCTTCGGCGAGGTGCTCTATCTGGTGCACCATCTCGTGCTCGTCGGCCACTATGCCCTCTGCGGCCGCGACCGCGTCCAGGATGAGCTCCTTCTTTACCGTGTCCGCCGCGTCATCGCGTACTCGCCCCTTAACGTCCTCGCGATTGGACCCAGCGAGCTGGTAGTACTGCTCCGGCTCCATCCCCTGCGCCCGGATCGTCCGCTCGAACGAGTCGACCATCTCCTCGGCCTTCTCGTCGACCATGACCTCCGGTACCTCGACCTCTGCCCCCCCGGCGACCGCCTCCAGCGCTCGTCCCCGAAACTCGGCCTCGACGCGCTGCTCCACCGCGCTCTCCAGCTCCTCCCTCACCGCTCCCCGAAACTCATCGAGGGTCTCGAACTCGCTCGCCTCCTTGGCGAATTCGTCGTCCAGGGGCGGCAGTTCTCTGGACTTAACCTCCTTGAGGTGCACCCGGAAGAGGACCGCCTGTCCCCTTAAGGCCTCTTCCTGGTAATCGAGCGGGAAAGTCACACCGAACTGCTTGCGCTCCCCCGCGCTCATCCCAATCAGGTTCTCCTCGAAGTCCGGCAAGAGCTCGCCTCCCCCGACCTCCAGCATGTAGTCCTCGGCCTCGCTGCCCTCCAGAGGCCCCCCCGCCATCTTCTCGCCTTTGAAGTCTAGGATGACGAAGTCGCCCTCCTGAACAGGACGGCCCTCGACCGCCGCGAGCGTGGCGAATTGCCCCCGGAACTCCTCGATTCGTTCGTCCACCTGCTCCTCGGTGACCTCGACCTCCCTCTTGGGGACCTCGAGGCCCTTGTACTCGCCGAGGCTCGCCTCGGGCCTGACCTCGACGGTCGCGGAGAACTTAAAGCCCTTCTGCTCGTCCAGAGGGTCGTCGAAGTGGATCTCCGGCCGGTCAATCGGCCTCAAGTTCTGCTCGACCACCGCCGCCGAGTACCAGGCGGGCAGGTTGTCCTGCAGGGCCTCCATGTAGATGTAGTCGCGCCCCACGCGGTTCTCGATCACGCGCCGCGGCGCCTTGCCGGGGCGGAAGCCCGGCACCCGGATCTGGCCCCTAAGTTCGCGGACCTTGGCTTCGACGCCCTGCTTGACCGCCTCGGGTGAGACCTCGACGTCGATGCGAACCTTGTTGTCCTCCAGCTTCGTAACCGTCGCCGTCATATGCTCCAAATCTCCCTAGAAGCCCCGCCCCCGCATGCTGTGCGAGAGGCGGGACTTGAACCCGCACGCCCGAAGGCACTAGATCCTAAATCTAGCGTGTCTACCATTCCACCACTCTCGCTCATAGAATCTGGACGAGATTATAACAGTCGTATAACAGACACCCCGCTACCGCTCCCCTTCGTGCGCTAAGGGCGCAAGCTATTCTTGGGTAACCTTACATAGCCTACGCCATACATTCACCACAGCTCTCTTTATACAACGCCAGCATCCGCAGATCGTTCAGCCTCTCCTGAGCCAGGCGTCAATCACGAAGACAGGGGACACGTACTCGCACCTGCTTAGTGGACATCGCGGGGACGCAGTCGACGGCCTGAACGAAGCCTTTGGTTAGGCTATCTCCGTTAGGCTGCAGCTGGTCAGCAGTGAGGGTGCGGTATGCTAGGCTTGCCACAGCCTGGACGCACGAGGGGCTTTGTCCGCGTTTCTCCTCCAAACAGAAGGGTGACCGACAGGGCTCGAACCCGCGACCTTCGGGACCACAATCCGCGGCAGGGTGTTGCAGCGGATTGCAGGCGATTGCGAATCTCCATACCTAAGCCGTTTTCTCTTCTCTAGCTCGCTCAGCATTGCAGGGTGTTGCGCCCCCCGTGGTGTCAGAGTGGTGTCAATTGGTCGCCGTTAACCTTCTCAAGATCCACGCGCTCGTTGAAGAAGCCCAGCGAGGCCAACGACATAAGCGAGCCGCTTGCCGCAGCCGCCGCCCCAGACCCGCGAGAAGGCTCCGTAAGGGCCTCCGAGGGCCGGGAGAGGAACGCCACCCTCGAGATAACAGGAGTTCTCACAACGCCACTCGTGGCCCTACAGCTTCTTCTTCGGGCCACAGTGAGGAGTCGCTGGTAGCAGGTGAGCAACCGGTCAGACACCCTTGCCGTAGTCTCTAGGCTACCTCTGGATATCTATCCAATCCTGCTACATGTTGTGTTGCCCACCTCGTCTATTAGGGCGCGCAACGGCCCTTTGCCCCGGTCCTATTGAATAAGGATGCGACCGGGTGAATAAGGGTTTCCGAGAATTTACCTTCTCGGCGATTCGGTGAATAGCCTTTAGGTAAGAATGCGCCTGGCTTCGTTGTGTGGCATGCTCGGAGGCGTTAGTAAGGGAGGACACATGCAAAGGGCGGGTCTGGTGAATAGGTTTTGGCATTACTAGTTGGACAGCCTTGCCGCTGACCGCGATTGACCAAACTCTAGTGAGCCGATGACTCAGCGCGCCAGTGTCCTGTTCAAGACCGGATGGATCTCGCTCGCGATCATCGGCGTCGCCATCCTCGTCTTTGGCCTCATCGCCACCACGGTGCCCACTTCGAGTGACCCGCCATCCCTGCGAGCGATCGGCGTGGCGTCGATCGGGATGGGGATATTCGGCCTCCTGATCACCACGATTGCGTACCGACGCCGTGAACGGTGGGCTTGGTTCGCCTTATGGTATTACCCAGTCTTCTGGACAGCGCACCTCGTAGGCGGATTGCCGCCCGGCAAAGAGCACGTCCACCAGATCGTGTTCATCGTACTCTCGCTTGCGGGCCTGCTCCTCCCCGTGCGCGAATTCTTCCCGCGAAGGGGGATGGGTTTCCGACAAATGGGTTAATCGGAGGCTCGGCTTCCGAGAAGACCTCTTCTCGGCAATAGAGTGAATAGAGGTTGCCCAGCCCCCAGCAAGCGCTCTATGGAAGAGTTAATAATAAGGTTAGGACAGTTATGCACGAAAGGAACATAAAGTGCAAGAGCAAGTCGATCACATGAGAATAAAGTACGGGTTTTGGATCATCCTCATGGGTTTTTTCCTTATAGCCTTGATCACTGCAGCTTCCATCCTCAAGTGGGACGATGTCACCAGTGTAGCTACAGTCATCGGCGCTACCACGAGCCTGGTGGGCACTGTGGTGGGCTCTTTCTTAGGAGTGCAGGTAGGCGCCGCGGGCAAA
>DATDKT010000027.1:0-3212 GCA_036519775.1 Rubrobacteraceae bacterium | reverse complement strand
TGCAGATCCTTGACTACTTCGTCTTCGATAATGACCTTGAGGCCGGCATTGCCCTCGATCTTCGTGATGGTGTCTATTGTTATATTTCTACTAGGCATGCTCGGCGATATCGTATAGTTCCAGATACTTCTTCAGCGTCTGCAAAAAGGACGACACCTTCATCGGGCATCCGCGCACCATGTCATCAACCTTTATCACCTCGTTGAGTCTTTTGACCTCTTTGCCATAATCGAAGTGACTCAGGTACCATTGGATTCTTTCGTTTATCTGCTCGCTGGCAAATTGATTCCGGCTTGTCGAGGGCTGTCCTGTACAGGCGCACGCACCTATCGCCACCACATATTCCGCATTTTCTCGTATCTGTTGTGCCTCTTTTGCCTGCGACTCAGATGAAATAGCCCCTTCGATGAATGCCACATCGAGTCCGGTAAGCGAATTGTTCGTCTTGAGCGCCTTTATATGCCGGAACTCAATCACCTTTTTCCACTCATCGAGGTGGTCGTTCAGCAACTCCGTAAAAAGGATTGTGCTATCTTCACAACAGGTGAACGAAAACCAGCCTATAATCAGTCGCTTGCGCTGGTCATTGCCGCTAGCTTGGTGTGGTGATTGCTCTATAGTCATGTCAGCCACTCGCTCCCCCCAGAGCGGGTGAAGAGGCGCATCTCGTAGCCGGGGACCGGCTGCCCGTCGTGGGCCAGGCGCATAAGCGAACACACCTGAGCGCTGAAGGGGTTGGCGCCCCCTTCACACTCGCCCTGCAGCGCCTCGTAGCAGGGCTTGCCCACCATCTCCTCGGCCAGCAGCCCGGTTAGGGATTCCGCCCGAGCGTCCCAGTGGACGATCCGGTACTCTGGGTCCACCACGAAGACGGCCTCTACTGTGCGAGCCTCGATAAGGCTTTTTACTTGCTGGGGTAGCTCGGTGTGTTCTCTGAGTGTGGACATGTCCCTCTCTTCTCGGTAGTAGGCACTCTCTAAAGAGCGCTCTCTAGAGAGATCGGTTTGTGCTCTCTCTAAGGGAACTGTAGAGGCGAACAAGGGCCAGCGCTATACGCCAGGTGGAGTATTTTCTTGTGTCTACCAGGGTGGGACGGCCACAAGGGGACAAGAGAAGAGGCGCGAGGAACCTGCGGTGGTGCTACGCCTTGGCTTCAAGAGAAATCCCCCGGATCCAAGCCCTCCTTTAAGATGGCTATGGCCAACGCCCTTAGCTCGTCGTACCGGTGCGCCTCGATCGGGCTCCGCCCGCCGGCATTCAGTTCGTGCTTTACCACTTCCTCGGCGGACGAGGCCTGCCTCTTTGTGGTCGGAGCCCCAATTGCCGCCAATGTCTTTCACCTCCTCATTCGTTTCGAGCGAGACTCGTTAGCCCCACCGTTACATGTAACGCATGCAGTATGAAGGTGCTCAAGGGGTAGCGCATGATCCATATGGATCATTTTCATGGGCAGTTTAGCGATCTCGCGCTGGCGCTGGCAATCTCATTGGCAGCGAGCTTAGCCCTCCTTGCTACTTCGGTAGTTCGCAAGTGTAGAAAAAGAGCCGAAGTACAACCCTCAGCTCTTCGTTTGGCCTTTTGCCTCACTCATCTAGTCGGACTCGCTTAGGAGGGGCTCAACGGGCTCGCTGACCCACCTCTGCTCTTCGTCGTTTGGAGCTTCGTCAAGGGTGCGACCTCTGCTTGGTCCTTGCTCTCTGTGTGATCTCCTCCTCAGTAGGCCGTACTCTAGTGAAAACGTCGTGTCCAATATGGGTAGCGTACCAATCTTGCTCTGGCGATGTTTCAACTGTGAGCAGCCATATTGCGGTTATCTGATCTTCCCCGTTTATGTTCTGTGCTTGTCCCGACCAGGCGGTTACCGATCGGCAGTTGGAAACATCGTTCTGCCAGCAAACTACGAATGCAACTGCTTCTCCCCCGCTATCAGCATCTGTTTGACCTACGAGTTGGAAACCTCCTTGCGAGCAATGAGCTGATGAGACGGCTGTTGTATAGGTCCCGGTGAAAGCGCCGTTCCTTACTGCATTTATGCCCATAATGGAGCCTAGCTCGTTGTGCCAAGTTCCTTCCAAGTTCATAGCCTTCCCCTTGAAAGAGAGTTTTGTCTTTTTACTATTTGATAATTGAGCTTTCAGTAGCCTATGAGACATGCGAAGCCTCGTCCGAATCACGCCGCGGGACCGTCAGCTGCCGAGAGCACCTTCTTCGGGAAGGTTTCGCTTACCATCCTACGCCTCCTATTCTTCCCGGCGCACCACCAACACCGGACAGTGGGCATGGCGAACAACCGAGTCGGAGACGCTTCCCATCAAGGCTCGCCTTATCCCGCCCCTTCCTCTGCTACCGATCACTACCAACCCAGCACTCAGTTTCTCGGCTAGGTCGACAATCTCCTGATCGGGTGCTCCTAACCCTAGATGTGCCTGCGCCACAGTTCCTCCTGCGGCTTTGACCTGCTCTACCTCGGCATCCAATAGCTCGCGGGCCTCAGTGCTAAGTTGTTCATGAGTAGGGGCGGGAATGTCCGCTATCTGCGGGGGTCCCATACCGGCGTACTCCAGAGAGGGACCCACGTACACTACATGCAACTCCGAGCCGGTCTTAGTGGCTATATCCGCGGCGGTCTTGACAGCCAGAGCCGCCTCTTCGGAGCCGTCGGTAGCCAGTAGGATCCTCGTAGGGAAGATGCTCACCTGCTTCTCCTCCTTCCTCAGGTTCGATACCTTACCCGACGAAGTGGCCAATTCTTACCTGCCGAAATCCTCCACCACCGCGGCTGCGTGGGCCGTTGTTCCTCTCGATACTGCCTTAGGGCCAACCAGAGACCCAAAGCTATGCCCACCATCCCGTCTACTCGCATGTAGCGAGGGTTGTCCGCAACCCAACGGCCGAACTTGCCCATGCTTTCGGGGGCGAGGAGGGCCGCCACCCCGCCCAGGAGGTACAAGATCGCAAGCAACCTCATGATCCTCTTGTCCCACATAAGACGCTCCTCCTTGCCTTGCGTAGTCTTATCTGCCTAGCTTACCCTGGAGAATCATCTTTCACCACCACGGCCGCTGCCCTCCCTAAAACGTTGGAAGTGTTTCTGGCTCTTCGCGCACCCAGAACTGCCACTTCTTCCACGTTTCTTCGATGCTGGGATCGAACGGTAGCCGTCGCTCCCCGTAAGTCAGTACCCCTAGCCGCTGACAGCGCTACAAGCCGGG
>DATDKT010000026.1:0-25071 GCA_036519775.1 Rubrobacteraceae bacterium | reverse complement strand
AGCGCCTCTGGCATTGAGGAGGCGACGCGCTAGCGGAAGGGATAGGCTGTGCTGCACACCATCGGGCTACTCTTCCTTTGTGCCCTCTCATCCTGGCTATGGTCCTCGTTGGGCTTATTGCTCTAATTCTTCTTCCTCAGGGAGAGATGACTCTTGGGGTACGCTAGAGTCTCAGCGCCGAGGAGTGCAGCGCCGTCGTCGCGCACGGCGGCGTCTCTCAGGCAACAAGGCCCGCAGGTGAGCGGCCACGAGTGCAAGCCGTTTTAGGTTTTCATCGGCGCGTTGGCGCTCTTGTTCGAGCGTGTCGAGCACCTCATCGAATAGCTGCTGCTTTGCATCCTGCATACTCTTCCGTCCTTCAGACAGTAGCAAGAAACTAGCCGTGGCGTTTGCCCCCTTATGTAGGTTCCGGCCCACACAGGTAGGAGTCTCGGTCTGTACCAGACACGTGTCCCAAAAACACACAGTAGGGCGAGAGCTCGCCAGTTTTCTGGCTAGTACAGCTTGCAACGTCGCCCGCCATACCCTTACACTCAAAGAAATCGCCTGACAAAGCAGGGTCGCTAGTGTCCGTACAGTTGTTCAGTGTTCCCGCATCACAATAGAAGAGTGGGCCTCCTCCATGCGCCGCTGCGGGGAGAGCGGAAGCCGCTAGAACTAGCAGCAGCGCTAACGCCACCAAAAGTACCCTTAAGCTGCTCTTCATAGAGCTTCTCCCTGTGTGGCTTGCGCTCCTTTCGAGGAGGAATGAAGTATTTCCTGAATCGTCTAAGGCTAAACTACCATGAACCTCGGGGATAAAAAGTAGCGTAGGCCTAGAGAGTAAGGGAACGGGTTACCTCTTCCCTTAGATTCTCGAGAACTTAGGCCGGTGCCTCGTTGAGGGCTTTACGCTCCCTACGCGATCCGAAGCGCAATAAACGCGAACCACTCTATTACTTACAAAGGCAAACAAAAGAATATTGTGCGTCCTCATCACACGCTCTCCTTTCTTAAGTCTTGATACTTAGAGCAAGTACAAGATGGGTACGAAAGTAGCTGATCAACCTATAAAGGATGATTCGCAGTTAATCGAACGGTCGATCAGCCGGACGGGTTGCTGTGAAGATTGTGTGCTTATCCTATAGCGGCTTGCAATGACGTTGGACCAATTCACTCTCACGGATGTATTAAACGCGGGAACGCACGACAACTGATGTTCAGCGCTCTGTACGACGACGTAAAATAGGCCAAGCACACTGTAGAACGCTATAGGGGTGCGAGTCCTCGTTTGGGGTAGGTTCGCTACTTTACTGATCTCTAGGAAGGGTTGCGCAATATTTAGATCTGTTAGATAATGTTAGGCTCATCAGGGTAAGGTCCTGTAGGCCTTGCCGAGTGCTAAGAAAGAGGAGGTAAGTAAGTTGAAGAAGTTGATGTTGCTGGCGGCGCTGCTGGCGATGCTGGCAGTGGCTGCTATCCCGGCCATAGCCCAGGTAACCCAGGAGGGCGAGCAGGAAGGCGAGAGCGCCGATCTCAACCAGGATTCCTCATCTACCCAGGAGGGTGACAACTCCATCCAGTGTTCGAACGACCAGCTGACCGGCAACACGGGCAACGCCCAAACCCTCAACCAGGGCATCTCCTACGCTGGTGGGAGCGTCACCCCGAGTGGAGACGCCACCATCGAGATGATCCCCAACGAGGACGTGGACGAGGTCTTCCAGTGCACGGGGAATGTCGGGCAGGCCGCGTCGGCTAGCGGCTAATCGGGGACGACGAGGTCGTAACTGAGCGATAGCTCTTGGAGCGATAGCTCTTGGTAGGAGGCGGGCCCTTTGTGCAGGAGGGCTCGCCTCCTACGATATAAAACGAACGCTCTTTAGGACGAGGAGGTAGGTAAGCAAGATGAGGAAGATGATGATGTTAGCGGCGATGCTGGCGGTGGCCATGGTGGCCGCTTCGCCCGCTCTCGCCCAGGACGAGCCGGCCGTTGTGGCCGATGCCAAGGCCAAGGAGGCCAAGGCCGGAGGAGCGAAGGCCGAGGCCGAGTGTAAGGACGGCGTCATAGAGGCGAAGGCCGGTGGCGTTGTAGCCAAGGCTCCGTGTGAGCCGCCTCCGCCGCCTCCGCCGCCGAAGGCCGCCCCGCCGCCGCCGCCGCCTCCTGGCGCCCCGGCCCCGCCTCCGGCTCCGGCTCCGAAGCAGTTGCCGGCGACCGGTGGTAGCGGTGCTGCGTCGCTGTTCGCGCTGGGTGCTGGAGCGCTGTTGGTGGCTGGTGGGCTGGTGGCCCGCAGGCTCGTGAGGTAGTAGCAGCAGCGAACACCTCGAGAGAGGAACACCTCGAAAGAGGAACTATAGGGGCGGGGCCTGCTGCAGGCCCCGCCCCTTTCAGTCGCCCGCTCGGAGACCGGCTACTACTGTGGGTTCGTGGTGGCGCCTTATAGAGGTTTGCAGTGAAGTTGAAGCTTCCCGCCATGGGCTGAGGCTACTCGACGCCATAGAGACCTACGAGCCGGACCGTCCAGGGAGAAAGGCCAAGTTCGAGTCGTACGCAATCTCCAAGATCTGGTAGGCCATCCTCGACTAGCTTCGCAGCCAGGACTGGGTTCTCCGCTGCCTCCGTTCGCACGCCCGGAAGGTAGAGAGAGAAAGCCAGAATCAAATTGTCCCAGGAGCTCCGGCGCACGCCGACAGAGCCTAGGATAGCCGAGGAATCACAGTGGGCGTGGCGGAGTACCACGACTTTCTCGGCAAGTACTCCCGCACCGACGTGGCCTAGCTCGAGGCGCGTATGGAGGCCGAGAGTGGATCCGGGATCGAGTACGGGCGCTCGTCGGGGATTCTTCGGCCACCGATCCCCAGTCTCGGGCGAATCTCCAGAATCTGCGCCCCAACTTGCCAACGCCATAGGCCCGCTCGAGGAGCGCGAAAAGCTTAGCACGGTCCTCTCCTTCTAAGGGGAACGCACCTTAAAAGAGATCGGCAAAGCTTTGAACCTCACCGAGGGGCGCGTAAGCCAGATCCTCAAGCACGCTCTGGCCAGGTTGCGGGATATAATGAAAGAGTCATCCTTGCTCGCGTAGGAGAGGTTCGAGTCGACGTTCGAGGGTATTAGCAAGCTAGTAGAAGCCTATGTCTCGCTATGCTACTATCTGCGAGGCTTTGATCACGCACGCCTGCCGTAGGGCATACCCTGAGGGGTTAGCCCAGGTGGTGGTCCGCTGAGGTTTCTCGTCGAGTTACTCTGAGGATTGCAAGGCGCGGGCGGAGGCATAACCACCTGAAAGAAGGAGCGGTAGAAGATCTTGGAGAGCACAGTAGAGCAAGTCGTGGGCGTAAGAGAACTCCTGGAGGCCGGGGTCCACTTCGGGCATCAGGCACGCCGATGGAACCCCAAGATGAAGCGGTACGTATTCGCCGAGCGCGGCGGCGTCCATATTATCGACCTCGATCAGACGGTCACCCTTCTCGAGCGAGCCCAGAAGTTCGTGCACGGCGTGGCCGATGCCGGACGCGAGGTGCTGTTCGTCGGAACGAAGAAGCAGGCCCAGCTCACCGTTGCCGAGCAGGCTATAAAGAGCGGCCAACCCTACGTCGTCGAGCGTTACATCGGCGGGATGTTGACCAACTTCCAGACTATCCAACCACGCATCCAGTACTTCAAGGACCTTGCACAGACCGTGGAGGAGACCCCCGAGGAGGAGAGGACCGGCAGGGAGTGGTTCGCCCTCTACCGCGAGTACCAGAAGCTCCGACGCAACTTTGCCGGCATCACCGAGATGGAGCGTCTGCCGGGGGCGGTGTTCGTAATCGACCCGAAGCGCGAGGAGCTCCTCGTCAATGAGGCGAACCGCCTCAAGATACCCGTGGTGGCCCTAACCGACACCAACTGCGACCCGGACGTGGTCGACTACGTCATTCCGGGCAACGACGACGCGATACGCTCGATCAACCTAATCAGCCGTCTGCTGGCGGATTCGATCTTGGAGGGTCGGGGCGAAGAGGCCGTCCCCGCGGAGGACCGGCCCGTGCCCCCGGCGGTCGAGGATGCTCTCGTCGCCCAGGAGGCAGCGACCGAGGACCTCTCTGAGGCGGCTAGAGAAGGCAGCGTTTCGGAGGTCAATACGACGGGGCTAGCGGACCTCGTGGAGTCGGCCGGTGAGATCTCCCCGGAAGAAGACCCGACCACGAGCTATCGGGGTGCGGAGGACCGGCGGGAGCAGGTACGCGAGCAGGCCAGTGCCCCGGACGATCTTATCCCCGATACGGCTACCGCGGAAGAGCCGGATGTGCCCGAGGCCGGCCAAGCATCGCGCGGCAACGCCGAGGGCGTGCCCGGAGGTGGCGAGACCATCTCGGGAGAGACGAGCGACGGCGAGGCTGAGTCCGGCATAGCCCCCTCCAGCCAGGCGGCGCCCGAACCTGGTGAGTCCGCTGAGGCCGAAACCTCCGAGGAGCCGCAGGAGGCGCCCTCTTCGAATGGGGACCCGGTGGGCGACGAAGCCGACGAGAACCACAAGACCGAGGAGAAGTAAGAGCTTTGGCGAGCACCATCGAGAAGATAAAACAGCTCCGCGAGGAGACGGCCGCCGGGATGATGGACGTAAAAAGGGCTCTAGAAGAGTCCAACGGTGACGTAGAGAACGCCCGGCGCGTTCTAAGAGAGCGCGGGCAGGTTATTGCGGCGAAGAAGAGCAGCAGAGAGACGCACGAGGGCCTGATCGAGGCCTACGTCCACTTCAATGGACGGGTTGGCGTACTCGTCGAGGTGAACTGCGAAACGGACTTCGTGGCGCGCACTCCGGAGTTCAAGGAGTTCGCCCGCAACGTGGCGTTGCACGTCGCGTCGATGAACCCGTTAGCTGTCTCCGAGGAGGGCATACCCCGAGAAGCTATAGACGAAGAGCGTGCCGTAGCTCAAAAGCAGGCCCTCGACTCGGGCAAGGACGAGAACATCCAGGAAAAAATGGTCACGGGCCGGGTGAATAAGTTCGTCAAGGAGCGGTCCCTACTCACCCAGGACTACGTCAAGGAGCCGGACAAGACCGTCGGCCACCTCTTGCAAGATACCATCCAGAGGGTCGGCGAGAACGTCGTCGTCCGCCGCTTCGTCCGCTACGAGCTCTAGAGCTACGGACGAGAGCGTGGAGGGAGCCGCCCCGCCTGGGGGAGAGAGAGCAGCGGCCACGGAGCCGGAGTTAGCTTTAGGACCCGTAAAACGCGTCGTCCTCAAGCTCTCGGGGGAGAGCCTGGCAGGGGACGGGGGGTACGGCATCGACCCCGAAAGCCTGGACGCCACGGCGAACCAGGTCGTCGAGGCAGTCGAGGCGGAGGCGGAGTTGGCGATTGTGGTCGGCGGTGGGAACATCTTCCGCGGCTCGCAAGTAGCCGATGTCCTCGGGATAGAGGGCGCGACGGCCGATTACATGGCGATGCTCGGAACCGTCATAAACGCCCTCGCACTGCAAGCGGCATTGGAGCGGCGCGGAATCGGGACCCGGGTTCAGTCGGCTATCGAGATGCGGGCGGTCGCCGAGCCCTACATAAGGCGGCGCGCCATGCGGCACCTGGAGAAGGGACGAGTCGTTATCTTTGCATCCGGTACCGGTAACCCTTTCTTCACCACGGACACCGGCGCGGCCTTGCGGGCGTTAGAGATCGGAGCCGACGCCCTACTCATGGCGAAGAACCGGGTGGACGGGATTTACGACAAGGACCCGACAACAAACCCAGACGCGGTGAAGATAGAGCGTCTCACGTACATGGATCTCCTCTCAAAGAACCTCGCCGTGATGGACCATACGGCGGCCACGCTCTGTAGCGGGGAGCGTCTGCCGATCATCGTTTTCGATATACTGAAACGCGGTAACCTGCGCGGGATACTGAGGGGCGAGCGGGTCGGTTCGCTGGTCTGGAGCCCGAGAGAAGGCGCCTGAAGCACATGGTGACCGAGCCACGGGCGGAGGAGGAGAAGAGTATGTCCGAAATCGTTGATCTTACGGCGGCTGAGCGCCGGATGCAGGGGGCTCTGGATGCGGTCCGGCGAGAGTTCTCGACCATCCGCACGGGGAGGGCCAACCCGGCCATCCTCGACCGCATAGAGGTCGAAGCGTACGGCTCGAGGATGCCCCTACGAAGTGTGGCGAACGTGAACGTCCCCGAGCCCAGGCTCCTCACGGTTACCCCGTTCGACCCCGGCACCATAAAGGCCATCGAGCGAGCCATAGAGCAGGCGGACATGGGGCTAAACCCCCAGAACGACGGCAAGATCATAAGGCTCCCCATCCCCGAGCTGACCGAGGAGCGCAGAAAGCAACTGATCCGGCTAGCCCGCCAGTACGCTGAGGAGGGCCGCGTCTCCGTCAGGAACGTCCGGCGCGACGAGATGCGCGACCTCCACGAGCTGATGAAGATGGGTGAGATCTCCGAGGACGACGAGCGCCGGGCGGAGGCCGAGCTCCAACAGATGACCGACCAGTGCGCCAAACGCATCGACGCAGCTTTGACGGATAAGGAAGCCGAGCTTCTCGAGGTATGAAGCCCTGCTGAACCCTGCCCAAAAGAAGCTCCCTATACAGCTTACCGTATCCGCGGAACGTCGCGTACTAACCCCCGTTGATCGAGAGAACACGCCCCGGCACATCGCCATCATCATGGACGGCAACGGTCGCTGGGCGAAGGCCCGCTGGCTTCCTCGGGCCGCCGGCCATCGCGCGGGCGTAGCGGTTCTCACCCCGCTGCTCGAGACCGCCGGAGAGCTGGGCGTGGAGGCCCTCACCCTCTACGCCTTCTCTACTGAAAACTGGGAGCGCCCCGATGCCGAGGTAGACTCGCTCATGACCCTGTTTCTAGAAGCGGCGAAAGACAAGGTCCCGGAGCTAAACGAGCGCGGAGCGAGGCTACGTTTCCTCGGGC
Source organism: Rubrobacteraceae bacterium (assembly GCA_036519775.1). Classification (GTDB taxonomy): domain Bacteria; phylum Actinomycetota; class Rubrobacteria; order Rubrobacterales; family Rubrobacteraceae; genus Rubrobacter_F. Next base: position 18,177 of record DATDKT010000026.1, on the reverse strand, counting down.
GCCGGGAGCACCTGCCTAAAGACGTGCGGGCGGCGGTCGAGGAGGCGGAGAAGTTTACCGGGAACAACGACAAGCTTCAGGTCTACGTCGCGCTCAACTACGGTGGCCGGGCGGAGATCGTAGACGCCACCCGGCGCATGATGCAGAGCGGTATAGAGCCGGAGGAGGTCGACGAGGATACCTTTGCCTCCTACCTCTACGCGCCCGAGGCACCGGAGGTGGACCTCGTGATCCGCACCAGCGGGGAATTGAGGGTCTCGAACTTCCTGCTCTGGCAAATCGCCTACGCCGAGTTCTACGTCACGGATACGCTCTGGCCGGACTTCTCCCCCGAGGAGTTCCGCCGAGCCGTCGCTTCCTTCGCGGGCCGCAACCGACGCCGCGGCGGAATCTAGGAGCCCTCAGGCCGTGCTCCGGGTGCGCTTCGTCACCGCCTTGATCCTGGCACCGATAATCCTCGGCGCCATCGTGTACGGCAACTGGGCAGTCGTCGCCGTGGTCCTCCTTGTCGTGATCGCCCGCGCCGCTCAGGAGCTCGCCCGCGCCCTGGACAAACTGCCGTTCGTGGCGGCCTTCGGCGCCGGCTCCCTCCCGCTCTTGCTCTCGATCCCTTTCGGTACCAGCGGCGCTCTCGCCAGTATATTTCTGAGCCTGCCTTGGTCGCTGCTCTGGCTCTTAGGCTACCCAGAGGCTCGCACTTTGAGGGCCCTACTCGCGTTGCTCTTAATGGCACTCTGGGTCGGTGCGCCCCTGGCGCACCTGGGCTTGATGCAGGATCTTGAGCCTGACGGCAGGTATCTCGTCCTCGTTGCCGTGGTGGGACCCTGGATCTCCGACGCTGGGGCCTACTTTGCAGGGCGCTTTTTCGGTCGCCACCCGCTCTTCCCGACCCTGAGCCCTAAGAAGACGGTCGAGGGCGGCTTCGGAGGCCTCCTGGTAACGGTGGTCGTAGTCGGTTACTTCACGCACGCGCTCCTGGGCTTCGGCGCCTTCGAGGCCACCCTTTGGGGGGCGGTGATCTCTATCCTCAGCCAGGCCGGGGACCTCTTCGAGTCGATCCTCAAACGCCTCCTGGAGCTCAAGGACCTCGGACGCGCCCTCCCCGGCCACGGCGGCATCCTGGATCGTATAGACAGTATGCTCTTTACCGCCCCCGCCGTGTACTACCTCTACGTTCTCTCCGGCGCATGAGACGCCGCCTTACCATCCTCGGCTCCACCGGTAGTATCGGTCTCCAGGCCCTCGACGTCGTCCGCTCGCACAGGGAACGCTTTGAGATAGTCGGCCTCTCCGCCGGAGGGAACGCGAAGGCGCTCAAAGAGCAGGCCGAAGAGTTCAAACCCTCCTACGTAGCCCTCGAAAGCAGAGACGCTAATGCTCTCGACGGTCTTGGGGCACAGAAGATCACCGGCCCTGGCGCCTCCGCCACGCTTGCCGAGGCCCCCGCCGATGTCGTCCTCAACGGGGTCGTCGGCTTTGCTGGCCTCGCCTCCACGGTAAGAGCCCTAAAGGGCGGCAACACCGTCGCCCTGGCCAACAAAGAGTCCCTGGTGGCCGGCGGCGCCTGGGTCATGAGCCTCGCCGAAGGCGCCTGCAGCGCCGGTAACCGCGTAATACCCGTGGATTCGGAGCACTCGGCCATCTTCCAGTGCCTGGAGGGGCGGGACGCGGTGGAGGTGCGAGAGATCCTGCTGACCGCTTCGGGAGGACCGTTCTTCGGCATAGCCGAAGATGAACTATCGAGAGTGGAGCCGGAGGATGCTTTGAAGCACCCGACTTGGCGGATGGGACCCAAGATCACAATAGACTCCGCCACCATGATGAACAAGGGCCTCGAGGCCATCGAAGCCCACTACCTCTTCGGGGTGTCCTACGCTCGGATCAGGGTCATCGTACACCGCCAGTCGGTCGTGCACGGGGGCGCCGTTCTGGAGGATGGGTCGGCGATACTGCACGCCGCGCTCCCGGACATGCGGCTCCCGATCTCCTACGGCATCCTCTACCCCGAGAGAGTGGACGTAGGCGCAAAGCAGGTTGGCTTCGGGGGCGCCTCCTGGACCTTCGAGGAGCCTCGAAACGACGTTTTTCGTTGCCTGCCGCTTGCCATAGAGGCCGGCAGAGCCGGCGGGGCTTACCCTGTGGCGCTCAACGCGGCCAACGAGGTCGCCGTGGAGGCGTTCCTTGACCACAGGATAGAATTTCTGCGGATAGCAAAAGTCATAGAGGAGGTCCTCGAGGCCGTGCCGGAGTTTGGCGCGAAGTTGGAGAGCATGGAAGCGATAGAAGGCGTAGACCACTGGGGTCGCGAAAGAGCTGAGAAGGCCGTAGGAGTGGTGCCATGACAATTCTCGTCGCGCTCCTCGGGCTGATAGCCCTGGTTGTCATCCACGAGCTCGGCCACATGCTCGCGGCCAAAGCCGTCGGCGTCAGGGTCACCGAGTTCGGGGTTGGCTTCGGGCCGGCGCTCCTCAAAAAGAAGTTCGGCAAGACCATCTACTCTTTCCGCGTAATATTACTGGGCGGGTTCGCCAAGATGGCCGGGATGGAGGACATAGGGACCGTGGAGAGGTCCACGAGCGAGCGTGGGCCGGATACGTATCTCGCCAAGCCCCCCTGGCGGCGGGCCGTGATCCTCTTCGCCGGACCGTTCGCGAACCTTTTGGCGGCCGTCCTGATCCTGGCCGCCGTCTACGTGGCCGGCGTGCCGACTGACGCCACCACGGAGATCGAGGAGGTGATCCCCGGCTCGATGGCCGCCGAGGCCGGATTGCAGGCAGGCGACAGCGTAGTATCGGTCGACGGTGAAGACGTAGGGTCCTGGCAGCAGTTTCAGGAGGCCCTCGAAGGGCGGAACCCGGGAGACGCGGTGGGGCTCACCGTCGATCGCGACGGGGAACAGAGGGAGTTCTCTGGAGAGCTTATCGCCGATCCTGAGAACCCGGACAGGGCGATAGTCGGCGTCCGGCCGGTCCTCGTCTACACGAGATACGAGCCTCTTGAGGCCCTGTGGATGGGAGCAGCGGATACCGTTCGAATAATCGGGCTCTTCGGGTGGTTTCTCGGGGAACTCGTAACCGGCGAGGTCAGCTTCTACGATTCCGTCTCGAGTCCGATAGGAGTAGTCGGGGTCTCGAGTGATATAGCTTCCCAGGGTCTGCAGAGCTTCACCCGGCTTTTGGCCTTGATCAGCATAAACCTCGCCGTCTTCAACCTGCTCCCCATACTGCCCCTCGACGGGGGTCACCTCTTCTTCATCGCAGCGGAGAAAATTCTGGGGAGGCCGGTCAGGGCGGAGACGGTCAACAAGGTGGCTGCCTTCGGTCTTGCGTTAATTCTCATGCTCTTCGTGTTCGCAACGTACGCGGACCTTAGTAAAATCTTTACTGGAGAGCCGTTCGTCCCCGAAAAAGGCCCTTAAGAGAGTACGGGAGTGGTATGACAGAGGCAGTGGCACAGGAACGCCCGATCACCAGCCGTCAGGTAGTAGTCGGCGGCGTACCCATAGGAGGCGGCGCCCAGGTGGCCGTCCAGTCTATGACCAACACCAACACGAGCGATGTCGAGGCGACTGTACAGCAGGTCTACGACCTCAACGCCGCCGGTGCCGACCTCGTGCGCGTCTCCGTAAACGGCTCCAAAGCCCTAAAAGGCTTCAAGGAGGTACTCTGGCGCTCTCCGGTGCCCCTGGTCGCCGATGTCCACTTCGACTACCGGATGGCTCTCGGTGCCGCCGACGCTGGTGCTGCCTGCGTCCGCATCAACCCCGGCAACATCGGCGGCGACGACCGCTACAGGGCCGTGATCGAGAGGTGCGTGGAGGCGGGTGTGACGATGAGGATAGGTGTCAACTCCGGTTCCGTCGAGAAGCGGTACTGGGACCTACCCAAGGCTGAGGCTCTGGTGATGAGCGCGCTACAAAAGGTTGAGATCGCCGAGGAGATGGGCTTCACCAACTTCAAGGTTTCGCTAAAGGCGAGCCACGTCCCCGAGATGGTCGAGGCGAACAAGGAGTTTAGGCGCCACTCTGACGCTCCCTTGCACCTCGGCGTCACCGAGGCTGGGACCAGGCTCCCCGGTGCGATCAAGAGCGCTGCGGCTCTCGGCCAGCTCCTCCCCTACGGCATCGGGGATACCATCCGCATCTCGCTCGCCGAAGACCCGGTCGAAGAGATACCGGTGGCGTACCAGATACTTTCCGCTTTGAACCTCCGGCACCGCGGCCCGAATGTCATCGCCTGTCCGAGCTGCGCCCGCACCTTGGGCTTCGACGTGATCGGGATGGCCGCCCGGGTCGAAGACAGGCTCAAGCGCTACGAGGATCACTTCACCGTCGCCGTGATGGGTTGTATCGTCAACGGCCCCGGCGAGGCCCGCGACGCCGACTACGGCGTCGCCGGCGGCAAGGACGACGGTGTGATCTTCGCCAAGGGTCGCCCGCTAAAGAAGGTCCACCGTGACGAGATCTTCTCCGCCCTCTTCGAGGAGATAGAGAACGACGGCTGGAAGTAGCGGCCGGCAATCCCGTCTAAGTTTCTCATAAAGTAAGGCGATTCAAAGGCGGAAAGAGGGCCGGGCTGTAAGCTCGGCTCTCTTCTCTTGAGCCCAAAAGAACGAGCTACTAATATGGTACGCTGACTATTTGCTCCAGATTCCCGTGTTTCACTAACATCACTTCCCGTTCTGCTGTCAACACGCCGCCTTCCCCCTCAACCGCATCCTGAGCCAGGGTGGACGGCGCCAGGACCAGCATGGCCACGAGGGCCGATATAGCCAAGGAAGTCGTTCTGTTCACGATCACCCAGTTTTCTCCCTTCTGTGCACCTTGCCAACGGCCTGCACAAATTCATTGTTGACTATAGCCGTGTCGAGAAAATAGGAAGGCTGATCGAAGAGCCGGGTGCACCAGTTCGCCCCCCACATCGCTTTGGATAACCCTTGATAATGTGTTTGTGTGACAAGAGCCTTTTTATGTTGTTTAGTAGAAGGGGTTTGTACCTTTCTCTCCAAGGGTCCCCGGTCTCCCGAAGCCGTATGTTGCAAGAGTGCTTGCGCCTATCCTGGGAGGCGGTCTACCTCTCGTGTTTACGGCGGTCGTTTCGGTACGCTACAGAGTGTCTGCGGCTGCCTTGTAACCCACATACTCTGCGATATAATCAACCTGCTGTATGGAGCAAGGGGTCCACAGGACCCGTTGCTTTTTTAACGTCTCGAAACCGGGAGAGCGGCAAACGGCAAGACTAGAGAGACTGGCGGAGGTTGTAGAGAACGCCCTCCCGGAGGGGGCGGAGCTCGTCGAGGCCCGCTTCTCCGGCGGGCCTCTTCTGACGTTGTTTGTGGACCGGGAGGACGGCCCTGTGGACCACGAGTTCTGCTCGAACGTGATTTCCAGGGTCTCCCCGATGTTGGACGACGAGGGGTACGACGGCCTCGTGGAGGTCTCTTCGCCGGGGATAGATCGCCCCCTGACCAAACCCGCCCACTTCAACCGCTTCGTCGGATACGGAGCAAGGGTGCGTACCGCTGAGCCGATAATAGGCGGTCCTCATGACGGGCGGCGGAACTTCACTGGAGTCATCGAGCGAGCGGACGAGACGGGTTTCGTACTAAAACTCCCAGAGGGGGGAGCGGAGGTGGAGCTGCCGTTCGGCTCCGTCTCCAAGGCGAACCTCAAGGAGGATATATAACGAGATGAATACTGCATTACTATCGGCTTTGCACGAGATCGAGGTGGACAAGGGTATCCCCTTCGAGACGGTGAAGGGCGTCCTCGAAGAGTCTCTGCTCGCCGCTTACGAGGGCCGGGAAGGGGCCGAAGAGGGGGCCGAGGTGGTCTTGGCCGAGGAGACGGGTGACCTGCGTGTTATGAAGGACGGCGAGGACATAACGCCCCACGACTTTACCCGCATCGCCGCCCAGGTGATGCGTCAGACCTTTTACCAGCGCCTCAATGAGGTGCACAACGAGCAGCTCCTCGAGGAGTATGGGGGGCGCATGGGCGACATCGTGACCGGTATCGTCCAGCAATCGCACAAGAGGATGACGCTCGTGGACCTGGGGAGGGTCGAAGCTCTCTTGCCGGCAAGCGAGCAGGTCCCCAACGAACGCTACGAGAACGGGCAGAGGATCAAGGTATACCTGCTCGAGATCCGGGAACCGGGTAGGGGTCCGGGCCTCACGGTCAGCCGGCGACACGAGGGGTTGCTTAAGGGCCTCTTCGAGCTGGAGGTGCCGGAGATCTACGACGGGCTCGTAGAGATAAAGGCCGTCTCCCGCGAAGCAGGACTGCGCTCTAAGGTCGCGGTATGGTCGAACGAGTCCGGGATAGATCCGGTCGGTGCCTGCGTGGGACCGCGCGGCAGCCGCGTGCGTGCCGTCGTCTCCGAGCTTCGCAACGAGAAGATAGACATAATCCAGTGGGACCCGGACCCGGCGCGCTTTATCGCTAAGGCACTCAGTCCCGCACGCGTCAGAGAGGTCTACCTGGACGACGACGAGCAGCAGGCCGAGGTCATCGTTCCTGACGATCAGCTTAGTCTTGCGATCGGCCGAGAGGGCCAGAACGCTCGGCTCGCTGTGAAGCTTACCGACTGGAAGATAGATATAAAGCCCGAGAGCCAGGCCACGGAGTACGAGGACGAACTGGAAGAGAACTGGGAGCTCGAGGAGGACTCGGCGATGAATCGTTGTCGGGCAGTCCTCGCCAACGGCCGGAGGTGCCCGAACACGGCGCTGCCGAGCTCCCTTTTCTGCGGCATCCCGTCGCACCAGGCCCAGGCCGCGGAGTTCGAAGGCCTGACAGAGGGCTCGCAAGAGAGCTCTTAGGGGGTTAGATGAGCAAGCGCGTATACGAGATAGCTCGCGAGAAATCGCTAGATAGCAAGGAAGTCATAAAGCGCCTCAGGGACGCGGGCGTGGAGGTCAACCACCACTCCGCCACGATCGAGGATCCCGTCTACGAACGGGTCTTCGGTGACGGCCAGAACGGCCAGCCAGGCGCCTCGATGGACGTCACGACGGATGATGATTCGACGGACGCTGCTGAGACCACGTCGGTTGAGCCGGCGGGAGCCACCGTCGAGGATGCGCAGAACGAACGGTCTGAAGCCTCGCCGGTCTCCGCTGCGGTCGCTCCGGCCGCAGAGCAGGAACCGGCGAAGGAGGCTCGAAAGAGCGGGCGCAAGCGACGCCGGGTCGTGATCGACGCTAGCGCGACCAACCGCGGGCTGCGTTCGGCCGCCGCTCCCGTGGCGCCGAGGGAGGAGCCTCAGCCTATTCCCGTCGAGGAGTCTGTCGAGGAGATTGCTGAAGCGACCTCCGTGAGGGTCGAGCCGGGGGCGACGGTGAAGGATCTGGCAGATGCTCTGGGTGTTGCGCCTGCCCAGATCGTCAAGGTCCTCTTCGCTTTGGGCGAGATGAAGACCGTGACACAGACGCTCTCGACTGATGAGATAGAGCTCGTCGCCGCCGAGATGGAGGTCGAGGTCGAGATCAGGGCTATAGAGGAGCCTGCCCTGGAGGAGGTCTTGCCGGAGGACGCGCCCGAGGATCTTGTCGAGAAGCCGCCGGTCGTCACGGTAATGGGCCACGTGGACCACGGCAAGACCTCGCTTTTGGACCGCATCCGGCGGGCAAACGTCCAGTCCGGTGAGGCCGGAGGTATCACGCAGCACATCGGTGCCTACCAGGTCGAGAGCGGGGGGAAGAAGATTACGTTTATCGACACCCCCGGCCACGAGGCGTTCACCGAGATGCGTGCCCGCGGCGCCAGGGTGACGGACGTCGTGATTCTGGTAGTCGCTGCCGACGACGGCGTGATGCCCCAGACCGACGAGGCCATAGAGCACGCCCGGGCCGCAGACGTCCCTCTGGTCGTCGCGCTCAACAAAATAGACGTCCCAAACGCCAACCCCGACCGGGTCCTGGGCCAGCTCTCAGAACGGGAGCTCGTGCCGGAGGCTTACGGCGGCGAGACGGTGACAGTGCCCGTCTCCGCCAAGACCGGCGAAGGGATAGACGAGCTATTGGAGAATGTCTTGATCGTCTCGGAGCTTGAGGATCTGAAGGCGAACCCCATAGCTCAAGCGTCGGGGTACGTAATCGAGAGCGAGCGCGACCCGGGCCGCGGCCCTGTCGCCACGCTCCTCATAAACCGCGGTACGCTCCACAAGGGTGATGTCGTGCTCGCGGGCACCGCCTACGGGCGTGTAAGGGCGATGCTCGACTACACCGGCCAGCGTATCAAGGAGGCCGGGCCCGGCGTCCCCGCCGAGATACTTGGCCTCTCTGGCGTCCCCGAGGCAGGCACGCGCTTCGAGGCCACGGACCACGAGCGCAACGCCCGCGACAAGGCTCAGCAGGCCGAGGCCGCGCTTCGCAGGCAGGAGCTCGCACAGGGAGGTCCCAGGCGTACGCTCGAGGAGCTCCTCGGAGAGGGCGGTGTCCAGGATTTGAACCTCGTCGTCAAGGCGGACGTTGCCGGCTCTGTCGAGGCCCTCAAGGAGGCGCTCGTCAGGCTCTCCACAGACGAGGTGCGGGTCAACATCGTGCGCTCTGGTGTCGGGGCCGTGACCGACTCGGACGTTATGCTCGGTTCGGCGAGCGATGGTATCGTGCTGGGCTTCAACGTCCGGCCGACCAACACCGCCAAGCAGGTCGCCGAGAGGGAGGGCGTCGAGATTCGGAGCTACGATGTGATCTACAAGGCACTTGAGGAGATAGAGGCCGCCATGCGTGGCATGCTCGCCCCCGAGACAGAAGAGCGCGAGACGGGGACGGCCGAGGTTCGCGCAACCTTCCAGGTTCCAAACGTCGGCATGGTCGCTGGCTGTTACGTGACGAGCGGCGAAATCTTCCGCAACAACCGCGTCCGCGTGGTACGCGACGGCGTGGTGATCTACGAGGGCAACGTCGCCTCCTTGAGACGCTTCAAGGATGACGTCCGCTCGGTGCGCCAGGGCTTCGAGTGCGGCATCGGAGTCGAGAACTTCAACGATGTCAAGGAGGGCGACGTCCTGGAGTTCTTCGAGGTCGTAGAGGTCCCGAGGTAACCGTAGGGTAGCCTGCTTGTTCTGCGCCGTCAGGTTGGAACTGGAGCTACCCTTCAGCTCCGGTCTCAAAGACAAGCGTCAGATTCTCCGCTCGCTCAAGGACCGGCTACGGCGCAAGAACGTCTCTGTCGTGGAGGCCGATAACCAGAACCTTTGGCAGCGAGCGACGGTCGAGTTCGCCCTGGCCGCCATCGACAGGCGGGCGGTGGAGGAGAAACGGGCGGAAGTCCGCCGCATCCTCCTGAACTATGAGGAGTTAGCTATCCTCGAGTGGCGAGAGGAGCTCGTAAAGCTATGAGCGGGCGCACCCGCAAGGTCGAGTCACAGCTGAGGGAGATCGTCGGAGAAGAGGTCGCCACTCTGTCAGACCCGCGCATCCGGGGCCTCGTAACGGTGACCGGGGTTCGCGTGAGCCCAGACCTCAGTACCGCCACGGTCTTCTACAGCGTGCTCTCGGATGAGGATCTCGAAGGAGCGAGGGAGGGTCTGCAGAGCGCGGCTGGACGCATACAAGGGGTGGTCGGGGCGCAGACGCGCCTCAAGCGCACCCCGAGGCTCCATTTCGAGCCGGACCCTGTGGTGGAGAACGTGGACAGGATCGAGGCGGCACTCAAGGACATCAGAGAGAAGACGGGAGAAGATGCAGGCACAAACGAAAAATAACACGGCGCAAGAGGTGGCAGATTTCTTGAGAGGGCTCGAGAAGGCCGCCGTTTCTACTCACACCGTCCCCGACGGGGACGCCATGGGTTCCGCGGTCGCGCTTGTCTACCTCTTGCGCTCTCTGGGCGCGGATGATGCCGTCTTTTGCCACGCCGAGGAGGTGCCCAACTACCTGGGGTGGCTCGTGCCCAACGAGCCTCTCTTCGAGTGCCCGCCGGGATATGACCTTCTCGTGACTGACACCTCCCGCTCCGACCGGGTAGGAGTTGTGCACGAAGGGGTGCATACCATCCGCTTGAACCTCGACCACCACGAGGACAACCCGCTCTACGGTGAGTTCAACCTGGTCGATGGATCCGCTTCCGCAAGCGCCCAGATCGTGGCCGACCTTTACGCGGAGCTCGGCGTGCCTTTGAAGGAGCCGGCGGCCGATGCCATTTACACCGGCGTCGCCACTGACACGGGCGGCTTCCGTTTCCGCAACGTCTCGCCCGCGGCCCACGAGCTAGTCGCCGATCTTCTACGCGCGGGAGTGGTGCCGGCAGAGGTCAACGACCGCATCAACCGCACCGGCACCGTCGAGCAGCTAAACATCGTGGGCGTCTCCATGGCGAACGCCGACCGCTACGGCGAGGCGTTGATCTCGGTAGTGAACAATGGCGACTACGAGCGCACCGGTGCAACGGAGCTCGACTCGAAGGAGGCTATAGACCGCCTGAGAAACGTCGCGGGGGTGGAGGTCGTGGCGCACCTCAGGGAGGTTAAGGGCGGCACGAAAGCTTCCCTACGCTCCGAAAGTGTGGATGTAGGGGAGATCGCACGCCTCTTCGGCGGCGGCGGGCACCGGCTGGCGGCGGGCTATACGGTGGCGAAGTCCCCCAAGGGGGCTAAGGAGGACCTGCTGGCGGTCCTGAAGGGCGTCGTGGACCTCGGCGACGACGCCGGAGACGCCGTATAGACTGGCAGGCTCTCTGCGGCGCGCTGCTGCTGGACAAACCGTCCGGCCTCACCAGTGCCCGGGCCGTCGCCCGGGTGAAGCGCCTCCTGCCGAAGAGGACCAGGATCGGGCATACTGGTACCCTGGACCCCTTAGCCTCCGGCCTCCTCGTCCTCCTCATAGGCCGTGCGACCCGGCTCTCCCGCTACGTGACCGGCTTCGACAAAGAGTACACCGCCACCGCCCACTTCGGCGCCGTCTCCGACACTCTGGACGCGGACGGGGAGATCACGGTCCTAGACAACGCCCCAATGCCCGACGAAACCATCCTCCATACTGCAACGAAACGCTTCACGGGTGAGATACGCCAGACCCCGCCAATGGCCTCAGCCGTCAAGGTGGGGGGCGAACGTCTCTACAAAGCCCTGCGCCGCGGCGAGACCGTCGAGCGCGAGAGCCGCCCAGCAACAGTCTACGCCTTCGAACTTTTGTCCCTCGACGGCGAGAAAGCGACCTTCTACGTCTCCTGCGGCAGCGGTACCTACGTCCGTACCCTCGTCGCCGCCCTCGCCGACTCCCTGGGCACCGGCGCGTACCTTACCGCCCTCCGCCGCACACGGGTGGGCCACATGACCATCGAGGACGCCGTCCCACTTGAAGACCTTGCCCTGGAGAGCTCCATAAACCGCATAATACAATCGAGAGAAGTGGTAGCACACCTACCGGGGGTGGAGGTTCCGGAGGGGGAGCGTTCTCTAGTGTGCAACGGCGGGCCTTTGGGGACGTTCGGGGTAGGGGGAAGGTTTCGGGTCGAAGCTGGGGGGCAGTTGTTGGCGATCTATCGGGACGAGGGTAAGTTTTCCAGAGCGGAGGTCGTATTGTGTGGCCCGTAGGAGACCCCGTGGTGATTGCTTTAGGAACCTTCGATGGGGTGCATCTGGGGCATCAGGTCGTGGTCCGGCGCGCGGTCGGGGAGGCGCGGGCGCGGGGCTTGCGCGCAGTTGCGGCGACCTTCGATCCCCACCCGCGGGCCGTTCTGAGGCCGGAGAGCGAGCCGAAGCTCTTGACCCCGTTGGAGGTGCGCGAGGAGCTGTTACTCGGGTGCGGGGTAGACGAGGTGCGGGTGATACGGTTCGATCTCGAGTTGTCGAAAAAGAGTCCTCGGGACTTCGTGCGCGAGGTGCTCGTCGGGGAGCTCGGGGCACGAGTGGTGGTTGTCGGAGCGAACTTCCGGTTCGGCTATAAGGCCGCGGGGTATGTTGGGGATCTCGAAAGACACATGAGAGAAGAGGGCGGGGAGGCGTACGCCGTACCCACCTACGCTCTGGGCGAAGCCGTCGGTCCGGGCGAAGCCATCAACTCTACAACGATACGCGCGCTTTTGCACCAAGGCGAGGTGCGCGAGGCCGCGAGGCTCTTGGGGAGACCCTACTCTTTACGGGGCGTGGTGGTAGCGGGAGATAAGCGAGGCCGCGCTCTAGGCTTCCCCACCGCCAACGTGCTCCCGGACGCGCTTGCGCTCGTACCCGGGCGAGGAGTGTACGCCGGACACGCACGGGTAGGAGAGGAGTGTTACGGAGCGTGCACGAACGTCGGCATCGCGCCCACCTTCGAGAGGCGGGAGAGCAGGGTCGAGGCGCACCTGTTGAGCTATGAAGCAGATCTGTATGGAGAAGTAGTCGACATCACCTTCGAAATGCGTCTGCGGCCGGAGAGGCGGTTCTCAGGCTTGGGCGAGCTAAGAGTGCAGATAGCGCGGGATGTCGCGGAGGCGCGTCGCGTCGTGGGGTAATGGCCTCGGGCGATGACCGGTTGCTAGATTGATGCATGTGGTAGCATATGGGCGACTAGAGGAGTGGATCGAGAGAACAACGGAACAAAGAGGAGAAAGAAGAAGTTGGCGGTAGCAGAGAATAAAAACACAATAATTCAAGAGTACAAGATCCAGGACGGCGACACTGGGTCGCCGGAGGTTCAGGTCGCCGTCCTGACGGAGCGTATCCGGCACCTTACGGAGCACATGCGCGAGCACAAGCACGATTTCCATTCGAGGCGGGGCCTTCTGAAGTTGGTCGGTAAAAGGCGCCGTCTCTTGAAGTACCTGCAGAAAAAGGACGTCGAGCGTTATCGGACGCTCATAGGAAGGCTTGGGCTGCGCCGATAAGCGCTGCTCGGTCAAACCTTTCTTTAGAAGAAACACAGAGGAGAAAAAGAATATGCGTTTAGGGATACTCGTAGGTGAGCGGTCGATGGTGCTCGAAACCGGGAGGCTGGCCCGCCAGGCCGGTGGCGCCGTGCTGGCCCAACTAGGGGATACGGTCGTGCTCGCGACCGCGACCCGCTCGGTGGCCCCGAGGCCCGGGGTGGACTTCCTGCCCTTGAGCGTGGACATCGAGGAAAGGATGTCCTCGGCCGGCAAGATCCCCGGTGGCTTCATAAAACGTGAGGGGAGGCCCAGCGAGAGAGCTATCCTCACCGCCCGTCTAACCGACCGGCCTTTGAGGCCTCTCTTTCCTAAAGGCTACCGCAACGAGATACAGGTCATCGGCACCGTCTTCGGAGCCGATCAGGAGACACCCTATGACACGGTCAGCATGGTGGCGGCGTCGGCGGCCCTGTCCCTTTCGGACATACCCTTCGATGGGCCGATAGGGGCTGTGCGCGTGGGGAGGACGCTCGACGGGAAGTTCGTTCTCAACCCGACATACGGGCAGATAGAGGAGAGCGATTTGGACCTCGTCGTGGCGGGGACGAAGGAAGCGATCACGATGGTTGAGGCCGGCGCGGACGAGGTCCCCGAGGAGGTGATGGTCGATGCGCTGCTGATCGCCCAGGAGGCCATCCGGGAGCAGGCCGAGTCCATTGAGAGCTGGGCCAGAGAGCACGGTAAAGAGAAGCAAGAGGTCGTTGCAACGGGTGATGAGAACCCGTTTGTCGCCGAGCTCAGGGAGCGTTACCTGGATCGTATCAAGGAAGCCATCGTAAACCCCTACCGCAGGGGGCGCCACGAGGCCCTGGACGAGCTCAAGGCGGAGCTGGTCGAGGGGCGCGAGCCGGAGGAGGCCGAGCAGGTACAGGCCGCCGTCTCCACGCTCGAAAAGGAAGCGTTCAGAAAGCTGTACCTGGAGGACCGTAAGCGCACCGACCTGAGGGGGATGGACGAGATCCGGCCGACCACGGCGGAGGTCGGGATCATCCCGCGCGTGCACGGCACGGGACTCTTCACCCGCGGCGAGACGCAGGTGCTCTCCTCACTCGCGCTTGCCGATTTGGGGCTCGCCCAGAGGCTCGACACCATAGAGCCGGTGACCGGCAAGCGCTACATGCACCACTACAACTTCCCGCCCTACTCCACCGGCGAGACTGGCAGGGTCGGGGCGCCGCGTCGGCGTGAGATCGGGCACGGGGCTCTAGCCGAGCGCGCCCTGGTGCCAGTGATTCCGCCGGAGGAGACCTTCCCGTACGCGCTGCGCATCGTCTCGGACGTTCTGGAGTCAAACGGCTCCTCTTCGATGGCGAGCGTCTGCGGTTCAACGCTAGCGTTCATGGACGGCGGCGTGCCGATTAAGGCACCCGTTGCGGGCGTTGCGATGGGCCTCGTCAAGGAGGGCGACGACTACGTGATCCTCTCGGACATACAGGGCTTAGAGGACCATATGGGCGACATGGACTTCAAGGTCGCGGGGACCCGCGACGGTATCACCGCGTTGCAGATGGACATGAAGATCACCGGGGTCTCGGCGGATCTCTTGCGGGAGGCTCTGGGGCAGGCTCAGAAGGGGCGGCTCCAGATCCTGGACATCATGATGGACACTATCGCCGAGCCCAGGACCGAGGTCTCGGAGTTCGCGCCGAGAGTCGAGGTGGTAAAGATACCGACCGACAAGATCGGTCTCCTCATCGGCCCCGGCGGGAAGACGATCAACGCGCTGCAGGAGCAGTTCACGGTGAACATCTCCGTCGAGGACGACGGCATGGTCCACGTTGCGGGCGAGGGGGCAGCGGCGAAGGAGGCCGCCGCCGCGGTAAGCGGTATGACCAAGGATGTCGAGGCCGGCGAGATCTATACGGGCAAGGTCGTCAAGACCACGAACTTCGGCGCCTTTGTCGAGCTCACGCCAGGCCGCGACGGCCTCGTGCACATCTCGCGCCTGGCCTCGGGCCGGGTTGAGCGGGTCGAGGACGTCGTTACCGAGGGTGACCGTATTAAGGTTCGCGTCCTGGACATCGACAAGCAGAAGCGCATCTCCCTAGAGAAGCTGGAGGACTAGGTTCTTGAGTGAAAGGAACGTGAACGTAAAGGAGCTTCCAGGAGGCTTGAGGGTCTTTTCGGAGCCTTTGGAGGAGGCGACGAGCGTCTCCTTGGGGATTTGGATCCGTGCGGGCAGCCGCGACGAGAAAGACGAGGTCGCCGGTATCACGCACCTCATGGAGCACATGCTCTTCAAGGGCACCCCCTCGATGAACGCGTTGGGTATAGCCGAGGCCTTCGAGAGCATCGGCGCCCAGGACAACGCAGCGACCGGTGAAGAGTACACCGTCCTCTACGCACGCTTCCTGCCCGAACACCTGCCGAGAGCTCTGAACATCATGAGCGAGATGATCTCCTCGCCCACCCTGGCAGACCTTGAGCGCGAGCGGGAGGTCATCGTCGAGGAGATCAAGATGTACGAGGACCGGCCCGACCAGCTCTCTGACGAGTACCTCTCGGGCCTGATCTTCCACGGCGACACATTGGGCCGCCCCATTATTGGTTCGGTCGAGACGGTGCGCGGTGTGGACCACGACACCCTGCGTACCTTCCACGATAGCACCTACAACGCCTCTAACGTCTTCGTCGTCGGGACGGGCAAGCTGGATTCCGCCGAGATCGAGCGCATGGTCGAGGAGAAGCTTGCGGGAAAGCTCCCCTCGGGAGAGCCGTTCGTGCGCGAGGTCAACCCGACGCCGCCGGAGAGTCGCTTCTTCTACAAGTTCAAGGAGACCGAGCAGTATCACGTGGCGGTGGGCTCTCTGGGGTTGCCCGCCAGCAGCGAGGACCGCTTTGCGATGAGCGCGTTGAACAACGTCTTGGGCGGAGGGATGAGCAGCCGCCTCTTCCAGGAGGTCCGCGAGAAGCGTGGCCTCGCCTACGCCGTCTACTCCTACCATCACGGTTACTCTGACGCGGGCGCCGCGAAGATGTACGTCGGCTCCACCACCGGGAACGTCGAAGAGGCCGTCAAGGTCATTACTGAGCAGCTAGACCGCATCCGGGAAGAGCCCGTGAGCGAGGAGGAGCTACAGAGGACCAAGGAGCAGCTCAAGAGCTCGACCATTCTCGCGCTCGAGAGCACTGCCGCGAGGATGACCCGTATAGGCCGGAGCGTCATAACGGGCTCCGAGCTTTTGACGCCCGAGGAGATCTCCGCTCACATCGACTCGGTGACCGCTGAAGACATCAAGCGACTCGCCAAAAAGCATTTGAAACTCGAGAACATGTACCTCGCCGCCGTCGGGCCAAAAGAGCTCGACCTGGGGAGGTACCTCAGCAGGAATTAGCCGATCAGCCGTCACCTAGTCAGCGAGAGTCAGAAACTGATGAGCTGGGAGGCTTTAAAGGAGGTATCTCAAGCTGTTGAACGATAGAACCCTACAGGTCGTACCTCTAGGCGGCCTGGGAGAGATAGGCAAAAACATGACCGCCGTGCGGCAGGAGAGCGGCATCTTGTTGATGGACGCTGGCCTGGCCTTCCCGGACGAGGAGATGCCGGGGATAGACCTGGTCCTGCCTGACTTCTCCTACCTCAGGGAGCAGCGGGACGAGCTGCGGGGCATCGTCCTTACCCACGCCCACGAGGATCACGTCGGCGCCTTGCCGTACCTCTTACGCGAGTTCGACGTCCCCGTGTATGGGACGACGCTGACTTTGGGGCTCGTACGGCCTAAGCTCGCCGAGTTCGGAATAAAGAGGGCTGACCTCAGGGAGGTGAAGGCCGGCGATGAGATCGACCTGGCCGGCTTCGGCCTTGAGTTGATAAACGTGAACCACTCTATCCCGGACGCGGTCGCCGTCGCAATCCGCACCAACGCTGGAACCATCGTCTTCTCTGGTGACTACAAGATAGACCTGACGCCGATCGAGGGCGAGCCGATGGACCTCTCTCGATACGCGGCCTTGGGGGGGGAGGGCGTCCTGGCATACTTTGGCGATTCGACCAACTCCGAACGGCCTGGCTACGTGCCCAGCGAGAGCATTGTCGGGGAAACCCTCAATGAGGTCTTCGAGAAGGCGGAGGGTAGAATTATTGTCGCCTCTTTCGCCTCGCACCTCCACCGCGTCAGCCAAGTCGTCGAGGCAGCCAAGAACCACGGTAGGCTCGTCGGCGTCACGGGGCGGAGCATGATCCGCAACGTCCAGATCGCACGCGAGTTGGGCTACCTGGACCTGCCACAATCGATGTACGTGGACCAGCGGGACGTAAACCGAGTCCCCGACGGCGACATCGTGATCCTGACCACCGGCTCGCAAGGCGAGCCTCTGGCGGCGTTGAGCCGCATAGCGGCGGGCACCCATCGCTCCATCGAGGTCGGAGCGGAAGATACCGTGGTCATAGCGGCTCATCCCATCCCAGGTAACGAGCGGGGTGTCTCGCGTACCATAAACAATCTGATGAAGCGTGGTGCCGAAGTCCTCTACAGCCCCTTGCGGGCCGTCCACGTCTCGGGGCACGCGGCACAGGAGGAGCAAAAGCTCGTGCTTTCGCTCTTGAAACCCAAGTTCCTCGTCCCGGTACACGGCGAGTTCAGACACCTCAGGCACCACGCGAACACAGCGATAGGCATGGGCATCCCGGAGGAGAACATCTTCGTCTTGGAGAATGGCGACAGGCTCGAGTTCAATAACGGGGAGGCTAGAAAGTTGGTCCCTGTCTCCGCGGGGATGTTCCTTGTGGATGCTGGCAGTGTCGCGGATACCTCCGAGGGGATCATGCGTGAGCGGCAGCAGCTCTCCGAGGAGGGGATGTTCATCGTTGTCGCCCGTATTAACGCTCAGAGCGGTGAGCTACTCGGGCCACCGGACGTCATCAGTAGAGGTTTTATGGACCAGCAGGCCCAGAACGGTCTCGCGGACGAATCCATAGACGTCGTCACCAAGACCCTACAGCGTACCGCTAGCCGGCGCGTCACAGACTGGGGCGAGCTGAAGAACGCTATCCGGCGGGACCTCTCGGGCTTCCTCTCCCAGAAGACGCGCAAGCGCCCGATCATACTTCCGCTAATAGTTGAGGTTTAGAGAGAGAGCCACACCACATAAAGTGTCCGCCGTTGTCGCCCCGGTTTCTGCGCTAGACTGAGTTCCATGGCTACGAAAAAACGGGCCTCGCGGAGAGCCTCCGGCAGGGCCACGACAAGGTTTTCGGGCACGAGGAAGCGAGGCTCCGCCGCCCACAGAAAGGGCGGGTTGGCACTGGTCCCGCTCGTTGAGTGGGTCTTCTCCCGCGCGGTCGTGGCTGCCCTTTTGCTCGTCGCCGGATTGTTCTTTACCGC
>DATDKT010000025.1:0-5588 GCA_036519775.1 Rubrobacteraceae bacterium | reverse complement strand
CGCAAGCGGTACTCGTCGGTCTCGCCGTCCTCTCTCCGAACCGTGATCTTCTCGGAGACCACCCGCTCGACCGTGCCGGCGCTGCGCGCTATGAGCACGTCGCCCGCATCGGTCGCCGCCCTGAACTCCATCCCGGTCCCGACATACGGGGCCTGGCTGCGGAGCAGGGGCACGGCCTGCCGCTGCATGTTCGCACCCATGAGCGCCCGATTGGCGTCGTCGTGCTCCAGGAACGGTATGAGAGCTGTCCCAACGGAGACGGTCTGCAACGGCGCCACGTCCATGTAGTCGATCTCCTCGGGGGAGACGGTCGCGACGTCCCCGCCACGCCTGCGGGCCAGGATCTGCTCGGAATCGAGGATCCTGCTGGTCTCCTCCTCGACGGGCGTGTTGGCCTGGGCGATCGTGAACTCCTCCTCCTCATCGGCGGAGAGGTACTCGATCTCGTCGGTCAACACCCCCTCCACGACCTTGCGGTACGGCGTCTGCAGGAAGCCGTACTCGTCTACCATAGCGTACGTCGAGAGCTGCCCGATGAGCCCGATGTTCGGGCCCTCCGGCGTCTCTATGGGACACATACGGCCGTAGTGCGTCGGGTGCACGTCGCGCACCTCTATGGGGGCACGCTCTCTGGAGAGTCCACCGGCGCCCATCGCGTTCAAACGCCTGCGGTGGGACAACCCGCTCAAGGTGTTCGTCTGGTCCATGAACTGCGAGAGCTGCGAGGAGCCGAAAAACTCCTTTATGGCCGATGCCACCGGCTTGGTGTTCACCACGCTCTGCGGCGTTATGGTATCCACGTCCTGCGTCGTCATCCGCTCGCGCACGACCCGCTCCATACGATACATTCCGATCCGGAACGCCTCCTGTACGAGCTCCCCGACAGTCCTCAAGCGCCTGTTACCGAAGTGCTCGTACTCGTCGAGCTTGTGCCTCACGCGCTCGTAGTTGATCCTGCCGAACTCCTCGTCCTCGGCAAGCCCCTCGGCAACCTCCACGAGCCGCTTGAGCAGAGCCTCGATGTCCTCGATAGTGAGGGTGTAGGTGTCTTTGGGCACGTCGAGCTTGAGCTTCTTGTTGACCTTGTAGCGGCCAACCTCCGAGAGATCATAACGCTTGCTGTCGAAGAAGAGACCGTCCACGAGGTTCTGCGCGTTCTCTATGTTCACCGGCTCGCCGGGACGCTGCCGCCGGAAGACCTCCAGAAGCGCCTCCTCCCTGGAAGGGGTGTCATCCCTCTCTAAGGTGTTGCGCATGAGCCACGAGTCCCCGAAGCGCGCCATAAGCTCCTCTGGCCCACCCATGTCGAGCGCCTTGAGAAGAACCGTGACCGGCAGCTTGCGCTTGCGGTCGATGCGGACGGAGACGTACCCCTTGGTCTCGACCTCGAACTCGAGCCAGGAGCCCCGGCTCGGCATCAGGCTCGCCGTCAGGACCTGCTTGCTGGGGTCCTTCGGCTCCATGACGTACGCCCCCGGCGACCGTACGAGCTGCGTCACCACGACCCGCTCGGTCCCGTTGATGATAAACGTCCCCGAATCAGTCATGAGCGGGAAGTCGCCCATGAAGACGTCCTGCTCCCGAAGCTCCCCGGTCTCCTTGACGATAAAGCGCACCCGCACGAAGAGCGGGGCCGAGTATGTCTTATCCTTGGACACGCACTCCTCGACGGAGAAGGACGGCTCCTCGAAGTGCGGCTCCCCGAACTCCACGGCGTACGAGCCGGTGTAGTCTTCTATAGGGGAGATCTCCACGAGAGTCTGGCGAATCCCCTCGCTACGGAACTTCTCGAAAGAAGTCCTCTGTATCTCTATTAAGTTGGGCAACTCGAAATTGATCTTCGTCCGGGCATAAGGGTGCCGCTTCCGGCGCACGACAGGGGTCACCAAACCAGCTCTCCTCCAGAGGTAATCGTTGAAGAACGGCTAAACACGCAATAGGATATCTTACCTCCCATTTCCCGGGAAGTCAAGACACCTGCAGGAAAACGAACAAATTGTGGGCGTCGATCCAAGGATCGACGCCCGGAGTTTAGCACGGTTGTGCCGTGCGCGCTAGCGCACGGTGTTGCTTTACTTGAGCTCCACCGTGGCGCCAGCCTCTTCCAGCTGGGTCTTGAGCGCGTCAGCGTCCTCCCTGCTGAGGGCCTCCTTGACGGGGTTGGGCGCCTCGTCCACGAGGGCCTTGGCCTCCTTAAGGCCGAGGCCGGTGGCCGCGCGGACCTCCTTGATCACCTGTATCTTCTTGTCGCCGGCCGACTGCAGGACGACGTCGAACTCGGTCTGCTCCTCCTCGACCGCCGCCGCAGCCCCGTCGCCGCCGGAGGCAGCCGCGGGGGCAGCCGCGAATGCCGCCGCTGACACGCCGAACTCCTCCTCAAACATCCTGACCAGTTCTGAGACTTCCAGAACTGACTTCTCCTTGATCGCGTCGAGTATCTCCTGGTTACTTAGTGCCATCTGCTCTTCCTCCTGACTCTTGCTTTTACTGCTACGCCTGGTTCTTCTGCTCGGCCACTTGGTTCAGCACGACGACCAGGTTCCGCAACGGGGCGTTGAGCACCGTGACCAGGCCCGCTACGGGCGACTGGATCGCACCCAGCAGTTGGGCGAGGAGCTGCTCTCTACCGGGGAGCCTGCTGAGGGCCATGACGCCCTCTGCGTCCACGACCCTGCCGCCGTCGAGCAACCCGCCCTTCAACTCAAACGCCGCGATCTCGGCCGCGAACTCGGCCATGAGCTTCGCGCCTGCGACCGGGTCCTCGGAGAACGCCAACGCCGTCGGCCCCACGAGCAACTCCTCGAGGCCTTCGACGCCCGCCTGAGCGGCGGCTCGCTGCGTCAGCGTGTTCTTCGCCACCACAAACTCGATGCCCGACTCGCGGCTCCGCGCCCTCAGCTGTGTGCTCTGGGCCACGTTGATGCCCTGGTAGTCTACGAGCACCGCGGAATTGTCCCTCAGCTTCTCGGCGAGCTCTTCTATGACCCACGCCTTTTCTTCCCGATTCACACCTCAACTCCTCCGCTACGAATAAAACCCCGGGGCCGCAGAGGCGCCCGAGGTTAGAAGAAGATCCCTGGAAACTCTACGACCTCGGCCGGATCATTAAACCCTCCAAAAGGTCCCGGCTGTCTCTGGCCTGTCGGTTAGCTTTGTACTACCCTGATACTAATCCTTCTCGATGACAGGGTCAACCCTGATCGAGGGCCCCATCGTGCTCGTGATGGCGACGGAGCGGAAGTACCTGCCCTTGACCGCCGCCGGACGCACCCGTTGGAGCTCGTCGCGCAGGGAGAAGTAGTTCTCGACTAGGCTATCCAGGTCGAAAGACTTCTTGCCGATGATGCCGTGAACGATCCCGTACCGGTCCACCCGATACTCAACCTTACCGCGCTTGATGTCCTCGACCGCCCGCCCGACATTCGGCGTCACTGTCCCGCTCTTGGGGTTGGGCATGAGGCCGCGCGGTCCCAGTATCTGGCCGAGCCTGCCGACGATGCTCATCTGGTCCGGGGTCGCGACCGCGACATCGAACTCCAAGAAGTTCTCGTCTCGGACGCGCGCCGCCAGGTCGTCAGACCCCACGACGTCCGCCCCGGCGTCCTCGGCCTCCCGGGCGTTCTCCCCCACAGCAAAGACAGCGACCCGGCGCGTCTTGCCGGTGCCGTTCGGGAGCATAAGCGTACCGCGCACCATCTGATCCGCCTTGCGTGGGTCTACGTTGAGCTTGACGTGGACCTCGACGCTCTCGTCGAACTTGGCCCCGTCGAGGCTCTTCAGCAACTCCAGCGCCTCACGCGGCGCGTAGAGCCGCTCGCTATCTATCTTCGTCTTCTGCTCTAAAAGCTTCCTACCCATCGACCGTTATCCCCATACTCCTGGCGGTACCCTCGACGATCCTCGCCGCGCCATCTACGTCGGCGGCGTTCAGGTCCGGCATCTTTGTGCGTGCAATCTCCTCTACCTGAGTCCGGCTGACCGTGCCCACCTTTGCGCGGTTCGGCTCGCCGCTGCCCTTCTCCAGCCCCGCGGCCTGCTTCAAGAGGAACGCCGCGGGCGGCGTTTTGGTGATGAAGGTGAACGAGCGGTCCTCGTAGACCGTGATCTCCACCGGCACCACCTGGCCCATCTGGTCGCGCGTCGCGTCGTTGAACTGCCGCACGAACTCCCCGATGTTCACCTGCGCCTGGCCCAACGCCGGCCCAACCGGCGGCGCTGGGTTAGCCTGGCCGCCCGTGATCTGCAACTTCAACTTCCTCGCAACCCTGCGGCCACGCCCTCTGCCCATGCCAACTCCTCCTTAACCTATAACTAACCGTCTACCGTTCAACTGTCTACTAATCGTTTAGAGTTTGGCAACCTGGCCGAAGGAGAGTTCGACCGGCGTCTCGCGCCCGAAGATCGAGACAAGCACCTTCAGCCTCGACTGATCCACGTTTATCTCGGAGATCACACCGGAGAAGTCTGCGAGTGGTCCGGCGATGACCTTTACCGTCTCCCCGATAGAGTAATCGACAGTAGTCTTGACCTTCTCGCGCGCCGCATCGGCCGCCTCGCCCGGACGCAGGAGGCGCTCGACCTCAGCTCTGCTGAGAGGGGTCGGCTTGTCGCCAGCCCCCACGATCTGGGTAACGCCCGGGGTCTGGCGTACGAGGCGCCAGGTATCATCGTTCATGTCCATGTTCACCAGGACGTAGCCCGGGAACTGGCGCTGGATGGTGGGCACCTTTTTGCCGTCTTTGATCTCGATGACGCTCTCGGTCGGGATGCTGATGTCGCCGAAGTGCCGCTTCAGGCCGAACGAGTCT
This sequence comes from Rubrobacteraceae bacterium, assembly GCA_036519775.1. Lineage (GTDB taxonomy): Bacteria > Actinomycetota > Rubrobacteria > Rubrobacterales > Rubrobacteraceae > Rubrobacter_F. The sequence goes on along the minus strand of DATDKT010000025.1, from coordinate 780 downwards.
ATACGCCGCTCCATTGTGGTGCGGACCTTGTTCTCGTGCCCCGAGTAGGTGTTAACGACGTACCACTTCTTCAAAACGAGATCCTTTACGTAAATATGAGCGCGGCGAGGTAGTAGAAGATGAGGTCCCAAAGCGCCACGAACGCTGTCAGCACCAACAAGATGATCAAAACCACCAACGTGCTCTGCTGGAGCTGATCCCGGTTCGGCCACGTCACCCGCCGAAGCTCTCCGCGCACGTTACGCACGAACTCGGCGGCCCCGGCCAATCTACCTTTCTGCTGTGCCACGCCTTTTGCAGCGCTCTGACTTTTAGCCATCACTTCCTCGCCTGACTTGGTCTTCGAGAGCAGGGCAGGAGGGACTCGAACCCCCGACCTGCGGTTTTGGAGACCGCTGCTCTACCAACTGAGCTACTGCCCTCTGCCTACCTGGTCTCCCGGTGCGCCGTATGCTGCCGGCACCACGGGCAATATTTCCTCAACTGGATGCGGTCCGGAGTATTCCGCCGGTTCTTACGGCTATTGTAGTTCCGGCGCTTGCACTCCTCGCATGCCAGCGTTACTAATTGTCGCACAACGATCCTCCAAATCACAGGAGCGAGACGAGACGCCTCACCCTCGAGCCAGAAAAGCTATCCCTACTCCACGATCTCAGTAACGACGCCTGCCCCTACAGTCCTGCCTCCCTCACGGATAGCAAAGTTGAGCCCTTCGTCCATCGCTATCGCCGAGATCAACTCCACGTTCATCACCGTGTTGTCCCCCGGCATCACCATCTC
>DATDKT010000024.1:0-22724 GCA_036519775.1 Rubrobacteraceae bacterium | reverse complement strand
CAGCTTCAACGGGCCGTTGGGCTCGGGAGAGGACGCCTCCGAGCTAGGGGAGTTCGTTGAAGACGAGCGGGTGTCCGACACGGCCGGTGAAGTGATGCGAGAGATGGAGGCAACCTCCCTCCAGGAGGCCATCGAGCGGCTCCCCGAGCGCCATCGGTATGTCCTGGTCAGGCGCTACGGCCTCGATGACCGGGAGCCCGCCACCCTCGCCGAACTGCGCGAGGAGCTCAAGATCTCTAGGGAGCGGGTACGCCAGCTACAGCGCAGCGCCGAGCAAATGCTCAAAGCGGGTGGGGCGAGAGGTTATCTCTGATGTCTGTTGGTCGGTGCCACCGCTAAGGGAGGGAGTGAGACAGATGGCACTGTATATCAACAACAGCTGGACCGAGCGTTACGGGAATGCCTACACCGCCGAAGACATGGCGTGCTCCGAAAAACGGCAACTACGCCACGATCTACACCGTAGGCCTAACCGCCGAGGAGGCGGACGCCAAACTCGTGGGCGCGTTGCGCGAACTGAAGCTGATGCCCGAAATGTCGAAAAAACTAATGACTAGAGGTGGAGCGGGGACCGCGACCAAAGCACGCCACACTCACACCACGCAAAGGTAGATCAAGGCACCGTGTAAAGTTAGCGGAAGGAGAAGAAGATGAAGAACGCGCGAGAGACGAAGACGACGTTGGTTCTTGGCGGCACGGGCAAGACCGGTCGCCGGGTGGTGGAGCGGCTTGCGGCGCGCGGCCTGCCGACGCGGGTAAGCTCCCGCTCCGGCGAGCCGCCGTTCGACTGGGAGGACGAGGCGACGTGGGTACCCGCCCTGCGTGACGTGGAGTCGGTGTACATCTCCTATTACCCGGACCTCGCGGTCCCGGGGGCTGCCGCCACGGTCCGTTCGTTCGCCGAACTGGCGGTGGAGAGCGGGGTCCGGCGGCTGGTACTACTGTCCGGCCGGGGCGAGGAAGAGGCGCAGGTCAGCGAGCAGACGGTGCGAGACTCTGGCGCCGACTGGACGATCCTGCGCTCGAGCTTGTTCAGCCAGAACTTCAGCGAGGACTACATGCTGGAGCCGGTTCTCGGTGGCGAGGTCCCGCTGCCGGCCGGGAACATGCCAGAGCCGTTCGTCGACGCCGACGACATCGCGCACGTCGCGGTCGCGGCGTTGACGGAGGACGGGCACGGGGGCGGCTCTACGAGCTGACCGGCCCCAGGCTCTTGACCTTCGCGGATGCGGTCGGCGAGATAGCCCAGGCGGCCGGCCGGGAGGTGCGTTACGTGCCGGTCTCCGTAGAGCAGTACGCCTCCATGCTGGCGGAACACGAGGTACCGGCCGAGTGTGTGAGGCTGCTGACCTATCTGTTTAGCGAAGTCCTGGACGGCCGCAACGCCCACCTGACGTACGGCGTCCAGCGTGCCCTGAGCCGGGAGCCCAGGAACTTCGCCGACTACGCGCGCGACGCCGCTGCCACCGGCGTCTGGAACGGCGGATGATGACTGGGGTCCTCTACGCCGCGACGCTGGCGAGCGCCCTCGGATGCGGGCTGGTCGCCGGCGTCTTCTTCGCCTTCTCGACGTTCGTGATGCCCGCGCTGAAGCGGTTGCCGCCGGCACATGGCATCGCCGTGATGCCATCGATCAACAAGGTGGCCGTCACCCCTGCCTTCATGACGGCGCTGTTCGGGACAGCCGTGGCATGCCTCGGGATGGTCGCGTGGGCGGCGATCTTTTCGAGCGAGCGACCCGCGGCGTTGGTGCTCGCCGGCGCCGCGCTCTACATCGTCGGCACCATCGGGGTAACGATCGCATGCAACGTCCCGCTCAACGACAGGCTCGCGACACTGCACCCCCAAGGCGCCGACGCGGCGGGCCACTGGGACGAGTACGTCATGAAGTGGACCGCATGGAACCACCTGCGGGCCGCAGCGTCCCTCGCTGCGGCGGCCACGCTCACCATCGCGCTCCACGTCGGTTGAGCCCCCGACGTCGGATCCCTCCCGCAAGCGTAAGGCCCGGCCGCTGCCCCGGCGACGCCAGCCGGCGAAATCGCAAGGCTTGCTCTCGCCGAGGCCTCTGGGAGCGTACTCCTCGAGCTTGAGGGCCTTGAGCCACCTGTCTCCAAGGACCTGGTCCAGCCCGAAAGACTCGTACTTCAGGTTTCCGTCCTCGTGGCTGGCGAGCCACTACTCTGTGGTCAGCGTGAAGCCGCGGGGTCCTACGCTAACGCAGTCGTCCGCCAGCGTGCTCTCGAGGAAGGCGGTGTCCCCGCGCAGCTCGGCAATCACCCAATCCTCCACAAGGCTATGTGGGTTCTTCGGTTTGGTTGTTCATGATTCGTCTCCTCCTCTCTTCGGTTTGCTCGTCTGTGTCGGCATCTTGCGTCCTCAGTGTGCTACTCATAGCGCAACGCCTCGGCCGGGTAGATCTTCGAGGCCTGGCGGGCGGGCAGGTAAGTGGTCAGGAGCGAGGCCGCGTAGCCGACGACGACCACGAGCAGCAGCGCGCTCCACGGCACCTGGTACTCCAGGCCCGGCATGCCCTGGCGGATGTTGTCTATGAGTGTGCCGGAGAACCCGAGCGCCAGGGCCACCCCGACGCCGATGCCGAGCAGGGCTATGAAGGACGACTCGATCAGGAAGACCAGCCGTACCTGCCCCCTCTGGAACCCTAGGGCCCTCATCATCCCGATCTGCTGCCGCCTCTCCACCACCGAGCGTGCCGCTATGACCCCGAGCGCCGCTATGCCGACCACGAGCCCGAGACCCATGAAGCCCCTGAGAAGGGTGAAGACGATCCTCCGCGTCGCGTCGTTGTCTCGGATCATCTGTGCCGTAACCTCCGTCTGGAGACCGTTGCGGGCGAACTCTTTCTCCAGGGTCTTGGCCGTGGCTGCGGCGTCGACTCCGCTAGCGAGGTCGAAGTAGTAGGTTTGAGGCGCCAATGGGCGGCCGGCCAGGGAGCCGAGCGTATCCTGGGAAGTTACAACGTCTCCGGCGAAGGAGGCCGAGCTCTCCAGGACCCCGATCACGCGCAGATCCCTCATCTTCCCGGAGTCGGGGTCCTTTACCTGCAGATACAGATCGTCCGGCAGGTTCTCGTCATCGGCGTAGAAGCCGGTGAGCTTCACAGGAGGCTCCGTGTTGGTGAAGCCGGAGGAGTTCCTGGAAGGCGCGAGGTCGGAGGAGATCACGACCGTGTCCTTCTCGGTCTGGAGCGCCTTCCAGACCTCGCGGGCCGAGCCGTAGCCTTTGGCGGTCGTCTCGAACCCGTAACCGACGCTGTCTGTGTAGCCCTCGTCCGTGCCCTGCACGTAGAGCGACTCGGGATCGCGGTCGGTGCCCCTCTGCTTGACCTCCGCCGGGAGGTTGGATATCTCGCCCACGGCCGTCACGTCACCCTTATCTATGCCTTTAGCGTCCTCAAGGGCGGCCTCCATATCGGGGACCGGGGCTGCGTAGCCAGCGTTGCCCTGGATCTCAAAGCCGCCGGAGAGCTCTTGCGTGTCCCCGAAGGCGGCACCCATCGCGGCCTGGATGAAGTTCATGGCCGTCAGGGTGAAGACGACCAACATGAACATCGCCAGCGTCATGCCGGTCCGAAAAAGGCTCTGGGTAGGGTACTTCACCGCCGTGCTGAGGACCGGGGGAAGTCCTTTGATTCGTCCGAACGCCGCCACGACCAGCCACAAGAGCGCGTCGGCGTTGAAGATTACGAGCCAGACGCCTGCGACGACGAGGGCGATGCCCGAGACGAAGAACATCTCGGGTCCCCGCGCCATCCCCGCCGGCGTGGTGATGGAGGCCGGGGTCAGCCACAGGGCCAGGAGGACTAGCCCCGACGCCGTGAAGGCGATCCTGTCGGGCAGGCCGACGACGCGAGCCAGGAGCGCCGCACCGATGAGGACAAGAGATAGACCGCCCAGGTAGAAGGCCATCGTTTGGGTCGCGAGTCCCTGCCAGAACGCTATCGCCCCCGCCAGCGGCAAGAGGACGGCCACGACCACCCCCCAGATGGTGCGGCCACGCTTGTCCGGCTCAGGGATGTCGCGGATGGCGCGGACCACATTCAGACGGCTCACGCGCCAGGAGGAGACCAGGACAACGATGAACGTGAGCACCATGCCCATGCAGAAGGCGAGGACGACGTTTTGGGCACTGGTGGCGAAGGCGATCCGGAAGTCTTCGCTCCCGCCGGCGAAACCCCGGCCGATCAGGCGGACCATGACCCAGCCCACCCCGACGCCGGCAACACTCCCGAGGGCGCCAGCCGCGAGGGCGTAGAGGGCGCCCTCGAATACGAAAGTCCGGACCAGGTTAGAGCGCTGCATCCCGACGGCACGGGCTATGCCGAGCTCCTTCTTGCGCTCGGCGGCGAGCATCACGAAGATCAGGAAGATCAGGAGCATCCCCGCCGCCACCGAAAACTGCCCGAAGAGGACGAAGAGGGTGGAGAAGATCTCCCCTCTCGTGTCGGCCGCGTCTATGGCTTTCTTCTTTACAGGGTCGGCTTCGAGGCCATTGTCCGCAAGGAGGGGCTCGATGGCAGCAACCGTGGAGTCCGTGCGCTCACCGCCCTCTACGGCGGGGCCACCGTGCGTGATCAGGACCTCGTTGACCTTGCCCTCCTCGCCGAGGAGCTTCTGCAGCTCCTCGAGTGGCATTACCATCGAGGTATCGGAGGCGGGGTTGGCACCCCGCTCGTAGATCCCAGCTATCTTCAACTCGGGAGGCCTTTGCTCTCCCACCGGCCTCTCGGAACTTTGAAGCAGGGCTGCCTCGACCTTGTCGCCCGCGTTGACGCCGAGCCCTTCTGCAGTCTCCTGGCTCATGTAGACCTCGTTCGCGCCGAGTTCGCCGAGGACGAGAGCTGTGCCGGAGGCGGTGATGAGGCCGTCGAAGTTCCCCATCGATGCCGCGTCCATGCCGAGCACGTCCACCCGCGGCTCGCTGAGGTCCGTCTGCGGAGACGTCACGGGCACGGTCTCCTTCGCGAGCGGGGCGACGCCTGCGACGCTCTCGTCGTCTGCGAGGCGGTCCCGGATCTTGCCGGCCAGGTCCTGGTCGAAGTACCTCTCGCGCGCCTCGGGAACCACCGGTCCTCCGGCACCTGGGCCGAACGGCGCACCACCGCCCGACTCCGGCTGGTCGGCCCTCACGGTCACATCCACCCGCCCGATGTTCTCGAGCGCCTGCATGCGCAGGGACTCCGTCAGGGTGTCGCCGGTGGTGAACGCCGCCGAGAACAGCAGCGTCGCAAGCATCAGGCCCACGACGATCAGAGCGGTCTGCGCACGGCGCCGCGGGACGTTCCGGACCGCCATCTTGAAAGAGGTCCGGTCGCGCGCAGCCAGGAAGGCAAGGATCAACGCTCCTACCGCGAAGATCACCAGGAGAACCAGCGTCAATTGCCCTGTGGGTATACCGAAGAGCTTATCCATCCTGCCCCCTCATACCAGTTGGCTCGTCGCCCTCGATCCTGCCGTCGCGCATGCGGACTATCCGGTGGGCGCGACGGGCGACGGAGCCGTCGTGGGTGACGAGGACGAAGGTCTGACCCTGCTCCCGGTTGAGCTCTACCAGCAGGTTCACGATCTCCCCAGAGGTCTCCGAGTCCAGCGCCCCGGTGGGCTCGTCGGCCCAGACGATGGCAGGGTGATTTACCAGCGAGCGGGCGACCGTCACCCTCTGCTGCTGGCCGCCGCTCATCTCGTTCGGGCGCTTACCCGCCTGCTCGGGGACCCCAACCGTCTCCAGTACCGACATAGCCCGCCGGCGCGCGTCCTTGGGCTTCGCGCCGGCCACCAAGAGGGGCAGCTCGACGTTCTCGACGGCGGAGAGGACGGGGATCAGATTGTACGTCTGGAAGATAAAGCCCATCTTCTCGGCCCGGAAGCGGGTGCGTTTCCTGTCTGCCATGCCGGAGATGGACTCTCCACCCACGAAGACCTCGCCCCCGTCGAGCTCGTCGAGGCCTGAGAGGCAGTTCAGCAGCGTCGTCTTTCCACACCCAGACGGGCCCATGACGGCGATAATCTCGCCGCGAGGTATGCGGAGGTCCACTCCCCTCAAGGCGTGGACGCGCACCCCGCTCGCCGCATACTCCTTCTCGACGCCGCGGGCCTCTACCATGGTCGTGTCGGCACCTTCCTTTTGCGCCACCTTCTCACTTGCCTTCCCGATCAAGATCCGCTCCTTCCTTCCGTATTGAGACCTGAGGATCTGGTCTGCTGCGCGGGTTCGGCTCTCACGCCGACTCCCCGGGCTTTGGCCTGTTGCTGCTCACTGCTTGTCACGCTCACGTTGTTAACACCCCCTGTGATGGTTATGTCGTAGCGGTCGGCGACGCCCTCGTAGTCCCAGCCCCGGAGGTCCAGCTCGCCGCCGGCGGCGCCGATGCTCCTGTCGTCGAACTTCAGGAGGGTCGCGCCACCATCTACGCGGAGCCGGGCTGCGACCCCAGTCGGTCGTCGGATGGCGACGTTGCTGGCGCCACCGAGGATGATCACGGCCACGGTGCCCGAGGGAGCGGGGAGCACCACCTCCAAGTGGCTGGCGCCACCATCCAGGCTGAACGAACCGAGCCGGCCCCCGCGCAGATCGGCGACGAGCCGCGAGGCGCTGCCGCGGATCTCGATGTTCCAGGGGACGCACGCGTTGAGCGCGACCTCCGCGGCGGGACGCTCCGATCGGTGGTTGAGCCAGTCGCAGAACGGAACCTGAGGGTACCGGATGGTCACAGTACCTCCCTGCACCCATACCGTTGGCATCCGCTCCCCGAAGCGGGCCCGGTAGAGACCCCGCAGGTGCAAATCGGCTCGGATGATGACCTGATGGGCACCGTTCGTGAACCGCACACGCCCGCTTGTCGACGAGCCGAGCGGGGCTGCGAAATGGTCGCCGCCCCCTCCCCAATCTTCCGGCGGCGTGCGACGGGCCCCGATGGGGTTTCCGAGATTCATCGGACCGGTGTCCCTCGGTTCGCCCATGCTGCTGCCTCTCCCGATCCTAATCGGCGTTCTTTGGTGGCCGAAAGAACTTGTGCAGAGCGCCGGCGACCCTCGCCAGGTCCCACGCCACGATCGAGGCCCACCGGGAGGCAGCGGGTCTCTTGCGCTCCGCTCGCAACGCCTTCTTCAGGAGGTTCAGCTCCGCCTCGCGCAGCATCTCCTCTCGCCGCTGCTTCAAGACCTTCATACCCATAATCCCGTGCACCTTCGGTCCTCCTATCTTTGGTCCGTCGCGTGACCTATCGGTCCGTACTTGTGGTTGTACAGGGGAAGCGGGTGGAGACGGATCGGCCAAAAGGTAGATCTGGGGGGTAGAGATCCTCGCGGTCCGGCCGTATTCTGCATTACGATCTTGAAATCCCTGTGTTGGCTGCCCCCGGAGCTCTCGTGGGCTCCGGTAGCGTCCCGCCCGCCTGCGGCGTGGTCAGCCGTGCCCGTTTCGTCGCGCGTTAGCCCCTCCCCTTGGAACACGCTGGTAACGTCCGGGTAACAACAAGCGAACGCAAGTTGTGCCGGACACCTACGCGATGTCGTGATCGGCGCTAGAGTTAGAGTAAAGTTATGGTGGCTGCTGCCAGACGCCGACTCGTAGCGCACTTCTTCCGTACCAGCGCTCGAGAAACGTTGAGGCCCGCCCCTTCCTTCGGCACTCTGGGCAAGGGGCTTTGCCTCGGCCTAGGCGTCGAAAGCTCGGAGGCTCGGCAGGGGTGAACTTCTGCCGCCTAGCGCTTGTCTGTTTTATTCTCCCATTGCCGGCCCGATGATGAAGCCGTCCAGACACATCGTCACGTGCCAGAGCACCATCAGACCTCGCCATTCAAGCGTTACACATAACTGTGGGACCGGTGGCGAAAACAACCGTACACTGCTGGTACTGGCTCCGAAGAGGATCTTCGATCTTCTGTTGGCTGTCTTGCCTCGCCGGGTACCGTCCCTTTAAATAAAGGTGTTGCTACGAAACCTTGAAGCTGGCAAAGTAGCCTAAAGGTCCGCCGGTTCGTTGCTCGAAAGCGAGTCCCGCTGCCTCGGCCAATCCTCGCAGGGTTTGGAAGCCAACCATATGAGGGTCCGGCTGGCCCTCGCCGACGACCAGCCGACCACCCGGCTTAAGAACGCGACGAAGCTCCTCGAGCGCGCGTTGCTGATCGGGTACCTCTCCTAGCGTTGCGACCAGATATGCAGCATCGAAGGCGTTGCCCTGGTACGGAAGCTCCCGAGCATCTCCCTGAGTGGGGATTATGTTCTCCACTCCGATCTCACGAGCCCTACGCATCGTGTGCTCTAGCATTTGCTGCTGGATGTCCAGAATCTCTAGCGTGCCGCCCGGCGAGAGCCAGCCGGCGGCGCGAAGGGCATAGTAACCGGTCCCCGGGCCCACTTCTAGCACCCTCTCGTTGCCATCCAGCATGAGCATCTCGCGCAACCGGGCGCGTGTGACGAAGGGGCGGGGGAACTCGGTCCATAGTCGATGCTCATATGGTAAGGCGGATGGGTCGTCTCGCATTCGCCGAATACGATAAGCCATAACGAGCGTTAGAGCCGCGAGCACGGTCGTGACCATGAGTACTGCTCGTCTACGCTCCTTCATGCCGAAGATTGTATCGGCAAGGCAGCCTTGCACAAAACTCGCCTGGACGAGAATATCCGCCATCTGAGCCACAGATATGTGTAACGCTGCTGTAGCGGGGTCTGAGCACCTTCACCATAGATCTACCTCCATCACGCTCGTCAACGTCAGCTATGGTTTTGATCCTCTCGTGAGAGAGGTCCCTTACCTCTTGACGCGGAACCTCAGGTGCGTCATGCCCTCTGGCGCCTCCACCACGCGGGTGCGCTCCAGGTCAATGTGCTGGTTGCCGAGATCGTCGAACAACCGCTTTCCCTCGCCGAGCAGCACGGGGATGAGGTGGATCTCGAGCTCGTCCAAGAGCCCTGCCCTGATCGCCTGCTGAGGGACGTCGGCGCCGATGCGAATCCCAGGATCGTGCCGGTGTTCACGGCCTGCCCGGACGGCGCGGAGATGGACTGCCGGATAAGGCGGTCCACCAGGGCGATGCCGGTCACAATCACCCCCACGGCCAGCGCGAGCTTCGTCGCTACCCAGTAGTGTTGGAGCAGGCCCCATTTCGTGCCCAAAGACAGGGGGACGCCGGTGACGATGGTGCCTATGGCCGCCGGGGGAAACGCGACGTTCACCACTTCCATGGATACGTACAAGGCATCGGAGACGTCGAGGGCGCCCGCCGTCGCTGCTGCGACCGCGAGGACGAGCTTGGCGAACGCGATGCCCAGCCATCCGCCAGAGACGATGATGTGCGCGGCGAGCAAGAGTTTGTACACCGGCGGCGACACTCACCGCTCCCCCCGTATGTTGCGGGAGAACAAGATGATCAACCCCCTGCACCGGCTTCGCGCCGCTTGCCGAGCGCCAGCACGATGCCGAGGGCTATGCTCCAGACGAAGACGAAGAGCGAGACGGCCGAAAGGATCTGGAACAAGCCCAACATCAGGACCGCCGTTTGACTGTCGTCGTAGTAGCGTGCGACTTCCGCGGCGAGCGCACCAGGTAGGGGAAGAGGCCAGAAGCGAGCACGCCGCCAATAACGTTCCTAACTATAAAAGAAGGCCGCGAAGAGGAGACCGCCTAGCGCCCACTGATTTCTTCGTCTTCTCGACGTAGTCACCTCCAGACCTCCTCACGGAATCATGGAACATCGCTTGCAGTGCGGCCATGAATACCTCCCGGTGTCTAGCTTCTTCTGCTCTTGTTTGAACATTGGATCTTCTCTCTTACCTCCTCTTTCATTAGGTTGCCTTCGATGGTATTGCAGAGCCGGGTGGATAGGCATCCACCGAAAGGTAGATCGGGGGGGTAGAGGTTCTTATACCTGGGTCGTCACAGCCTCGCGCGCCGACCCGAAATCCCGCTGACCTCGTCGGAGCGGATGAGCGTCGCGTTAGGGTGTTTCGGAACCCCGGCGCTCTTCTAGATCAGATTCAGCTCCCTGGCCCGCGCCACCGCTTGCGTGCGGCTGTGCGCGTCGAGCTTGCGGTAGACGTTGTTGATGTGGGTCTTGACGGTGCCCACGCTGACGAAGAGCTCCGTCGCGATCCGGCGGTTGGACGTGCCGGCGGCTATGAGCTGGAGAACTTCGAGCTCGCGCTCGCTCAAGGGTTCGGGAGATCTCGCGGCCGGTAACGCGGTGCTCGTGGCGTCCTGTTCCAGCGCCGCGATGAGCTTCCTGAAGTAGTGCACCGGAACATTGTTCGCCGAATCGAGGCGTCCCCGCTGCCGCGCCCCGAGCGTCTCGGATAGGAGGACTACCATCGCAGGACCTTCGTCGACGAAGGTGCGCACGTAGCCTTCCGGCTCGCCCAAGGCGAGCGCCTGTCCCATAACGTCCATTGCCCAGATCTTCTCGTCCCTTGCTCTCAGCGCCAACGCCTGCAACATGAGGATCTCTATCGCGTTGCCCCTCCTGTCCGCCGCTTGGGCCATCTCGCGTAAGCGGTCGAGCAGTTGCAGCGCTTCGTCGTAGTCCTCTCTCGCGATGAGCAGCCGCGCCAGGGAGATGCGTTCCGACTCTCGTGTGGGGCGGGGCACGTCGCTCACGCCCGACGCGCGCTCCAGATCGGAGGCGGCCGCTTGGGGTTCGTCCCTCATCAGATGCAGCCGCGCTTTCCAGAGGGCCGCTCCAACGATCGCCTGAGGAGCACCCGAGTCTCGCGTCAGCCGCTCCGCCTTGCGGGCGAGTTTAAGGGCGCATTCTGTATCGCCTCGTGCTCGTCTCGTACGCGAGAGGGCCACTTGTCCCCTCACCAGTACCTCCAGCTCTCCTGCCCTCTCGGCCAGCTCCGTACCCAGCGTCAACTCACGCTCCGAGAGGTCCAGCTCGTCCCGTTCGTAGAGAAGTTCGCCCATCCCGATACGCACGCGTCCCACGGCGGGCAGTAGCTCGGCCCCCCGTTCGGCCGCGAACCCGAGGGCCTGCCGCAGCGAGGCGTCCGCCTCGCGGAGCCGTCCCTGCGCCATCCACAGGTAGGCCAGGGACCCCATAGCCGTCAGAGCTATGTAGTCGTGGCCGGCTGCCCGGCCGAGTTCGGCTGTCTCGGCGAAGGTCGCGTTTGCCGCCTCGAGGTCATCGGCGGCCCGGTAGGCCTCCGCTAGGCAGAAGGCAGCGAAGGGACGGGGGTTCAGGTTGTCCTTGGGCAGGAGCGCGAGGGCCCGCCGGGCATGCTCGATGGCGCCCTGCGGATCCCCCTGGAGGCGAGCGTGCAAGGATCGGACAGCAGCGGCGGTTGCTAGCAGATGCTGAGGGTCGAACTCGTCCGCGCCCGGCAGCGGCTCCTCGCCTGGACCTTCCCCGGCGCCGACCACACCCTCTGCTTCTCGCAGGAGGGATTCGACGCCGTCCAACTGGCCGACCAACATCAGCGCCGCAGCGTACCAGACCAAAAGCAGCGGCCGGCGGAGCATCGCCTCTTTGGGCAGCTTCCTAAGCCAGCCCAGCAGAGTCACCACCTCGCCGCGGTACCAGGTTTGTCCGATCCCCCACTCCATCAGCCGTGCCGCCCGTTCGTGGTCGCCGGCAGAGAGCGCGTGCCGGACTGCCTCGGCTACCAACGCGTTCTCCTCGCACCACTCGGCGGCCCGGAGGTGCAACGCCGCCAGCTGCTCGGGCCGCTCGCGCTCGAGGCGGCCACGCAGGAAGTCGGCGAAGAGGTGATGGTAACGGTACCAAACCCGGTCATCATCGAGCGGGACGACCAGCAGGTTCTCCCTCTCCAGCCTCTGCAGCGTGTGTTGCCCGTCGTCGCGGCCAGTGAGAGCGTCGCACAAGGGACCGCTAAGGTTGTCGAGGATCGAGGTCTCCAACAAGAACGACTGCACCCGTTCGGTCTGCCTCTCGAGGACCTCCTCGGCCAGGAAGTCGAAGACGTCGCGGTGGCCGCCGGAGAAGGATCGGATGAAGTCCGAAACGTCCTCACGCTCCCTCATCGAGAGCGCGGCAAGCTGCAGAGCCGCGATCCAACCCTCCGTGACCGCTTCTAGTGCCGAGACGTCATTGGCTGAGAGGTCAAGACCCATCACGTCCTTCAAGAAGGTCGCCGCTTCCTCTGGCATGAAACGCAGATCGGCGGCGTGCAGCTCGGTCATCTGACCCCGGGCGCGCATCCTGGCGAGGGGCAGGGGAGGGTCAACGCGGCTGGAGATCACGAGGTGCGCGCTCCCCGGTAGGTGTTCCAGCAGGAAAGAGACGATCCAATGGACACTCTCGGAATCGAGTGTATGGTAGTCGTCGAGGATTATGGCCACCTCTCCCGGGAGCTCGGCGAGCTCGTTGACTAGGGTCCCCAGCACCGCCTCCATCCGCGGTGGCTCGGGCGAGCGCAGCGCGGCCAGGACACCCTCGCCGAACCCTTCCTCACCGATTCTCCTAAGCGCGGCAACGAGGTAAGACAGGAACCGGACAGGATCGTTGTCTCCTTCGTCCAGCGACACCCAGGCGACGGAGTGCCCGTCGCCCGTACGGCTTCTGATCCACTCGTTCAAGAGGGTGGTCTTCCCGAAGCCGGCGGGGGCGGAGAGAAGGGTTAGCCTGCGCCCGGGATCTCGTATCAGGCTCTCGATCAGGCGCGGTCTTGCTACCAGCTTCGGACGCACCTGGGAGGGGTGCAGTTTGGTCGATAAGAGCGGGTCCAACGCGCCGGCTACCTCACCTTCTTATTACTGACTGACTCTACAGACTACTACGGTGGCGTTCATGTTAGTAGCTTTACCAGTCTTGTAAAACTCTCAGGTCTGAACGCTTCAGAATCGATCCTGCCTTTGGAGAGCGCGGCGTAGAGGCTACCCCAACCCCTGCGGTGGATCGGTGCGCCGGCTAGCTCGGAGAGTGCGGTGGCTCTCCACGTGCCCCGATAGCTAAAACGGAAGCTTAGGCGTAACGTCTTAATCGACAAAACTGGTTCCCGTGGACAATCCGGGACAGGCGGCTCCGATAGTCGGCGAAGTGATTACCGCGCCCATCGACGGCATCGTCGCCGACGAGGACCGGATGCGGGATCTAATCGGTCTCGGGCCACCCGGCGGGTGTCGGCGTTTCAGACTGAGTGGACTTCATCGCGCGCCGAAGTACCAGGGCGGTGGCGAGGGTGACAAGCAGACCTCCCGTGCCGGCAATGATGAAGGTCGGGCGCGGCGAAGTGAGATCGAGAAGCAACCCACCGAGCACGTAGGACAACCCGGCGGCGATGCCGATCGCGCCGTACAGGTTGCCGAAGACCCGGCCCAGCATAGTTGGGGGCACCAGACGCTGGATAAGGGTGTTGGTGGCAACGTCCATCGCGCTGATGCCCACGCCGCGGATGGTCTGCATAACGAAGGCGGCGGCTACGGCCCAAACGAGACCGCTGAACAGGTTGCCGGCGCTGCTCAACCCGAAGCCCAGCAGGAGCAGAAAGACCGTCGAGACGCCTCCGGCGTACCCGGCCAACAGCGCGTAACCTACCAGCAGTCCTACGCCCACCGCCGCGTACAGAACGCTGGCCGCGGGATCGCCACCGCCCAGGGAGTCCTTGGCAAGGAAGACCAGGGCCACGTCGTCGATCCCGTTGAGGGCGACGACGGCGAAGCTACCGAGCCCGATGATCCGCACTACGGGGACCGCCCAGATGTAGCGCAGCCCCGCCTTGGCCTCGGTGAGGAGGGAGACCCGATCACGCTCCTCAGCGGGGGCCGGTGGTAGCGACGGCAGGGAGGCAAGCAGCGCCGCCGAGACGACAAAGGTGACGGCATCGACGAGCAGCACGCCGCGCACGTCCATGACGGGCAGGAGCGCCGCAGCCACTAGCGGACCGAGTGCCTCCGAGCCGTTCATGCCGAACCCGAGGGCCGAGTTCGCGCTCTCCAGGTCACGGTCGCGCACCAGGGCTGGAACCGCCACCCGAGACGCCGGCTGAAAGATCTGTCCGGCGATGGCACGCAACGCCACCAGCGACAGCAATAGGGGCAGCGAGGGCAACGTCAGGGCGATGAGAGCGACGAGGACGCCCTGCACGAGCTCGCACAGCACCATCACCCGTTTGAGGTCGAATCGGTCACTGATCACGCCGATGAACGGGCCTAGCAGTGCCGGAGCGAAATCACCGACCAGCAGCAGCAGCGCCACGGCCAACGCCTGGCCGGTGGTGTTCGCGGTGTACAGCAGCAGGGTAACCAGGCCGAGCGAGTCGCCGAGGAAGGAGGTACTCCGCGCGCACCACAGCGATCGAAAGGGCCGGTTGCCCCGCAAAAGCCGCAGCACACCCGCCCCGCTCCCGCCAGGCTCGGTTTCCGCACCTCCTCCGCTAGTCATTTCCCTCCTCAGACACGTCCATGGCGGGACAGATACGTATCCTAGCTCGCCCCACCCCTAATCTATCCGGTAAGGCATACTCAAAGACCAGACAAAGCCCGACCCTCTTGGCAAGACTTCATCATAAAGTTCTTAACGCGGCGAGGCGTCATTCACCGCCCTGGCGTATAGCGACGAGGGTCCGGATCGAGCCGCGCTCTGGCGAAGGCTCCGCTTTGCCGTGCATAACGGTCCCACTGGTCGCGTGCACAAGTTTCACTCACGGGAAGTCTCGTGCCGATAAAAATCTTAGGTCTCTTCAGCCAAAAAAGAGCTAGCAGAAAGCAAAGGAACGAGATTATGTCGAGAGGCTCTCTGAACCACGTCCAATAGGTCCAGCTAGCGACCCTCTCTGAAAGTTCTGTAGATGGAGGAGAATCAAGAGGCACTTGTTGAAACTCGAGCATCTCGCGGATGAAGTACAGAGCACTCCAAACGCGCATGATGATATAAGAGCCAAGGCCTATGAGAAGCAGGCGGCGAACCTTAATTTCCTTCCAGGTCAAGAAGAGAGACAAAAGAATGAAAATAGTGATAGCCGCATGAACGGGGACCCAGAAATTTTGAAGGGGTACTCCCGTATCGGGTTGTATGATCGAGAAGGACGATGGTGGCGACACACTTCATAAAGGCGTAAGCACGATTTGTTCGTAAAGTCCTCCGCCAAAAGCGCCGGCCACCGAGAAGCACAGTAGAATTAATGACCATTTTGCCAAGTTCGGCTTCATTGATATCTCCTTTTTCGTTGCCTGCTTCAGCAGTTTTTTTCGGTTGACGGCCGGTCCTAATTCTTCTGGTGAGCAGCGAATTCATAATCACGTTGTTCTCTCCTTTCTCCCATTGGTTCCGCCGCTAGCGACAAACGCGCCAGGCGATTCCAAAGAGGATTCAGTGCAGGCGGTTCGGGCCCCCGGATCCAGTTGTGATCGTGTTATTCGTATATCCTTCTCTCGTTCAGGCGAAGAACCTTCCACAGCCAGTCCGTGAGCGCCCATATCAGGAACGTACCCGCGTTCCCTATGGGGCGGACCCTGGTGTTTTGGAACGCAGCGAGGCGCCATTCACCGTTCTGGCGCGTGGTGACGAGGGTCTGGATCGAGTCGCGCTCCGGCGAAGGCTCGGTTTTGTCACGCATAACGGTGCCGCCGACCGCGTGTAGCAAGGCGACGTCGGGGCTCAGAAACCGCACGTGCTCGACTTGCCCCACGAGGCGCGACCCCTTCATCCACTTGTCGAAGAGTTGTTGGTGGAACGGGGCGATCTCCTTACGCCCTTTGAAGTGCGTGCCGTCGAACGCGACGAGATCTCCGTCCTCCGTGAAAACGGCGGCGAAAGCGTCGCCGCTGCCCCGGTTCCAGCCGTCCATAAGTTGCTGGTACAGGTCACAAACGGCTGCCTCGTCGGCGGGGTTCGTGGTGGTTTCGTGATGGTTGGGTTGGCTAGCCATCAGGTCGTAAGCTCCTCTCTGGGTGAACTAAGCTAACTGTTGCCGTCCCGTAGAGCTCGACCTGCTATCCTTAAAGGTGTACGCCTCGGACGTCAGGTTTCGCTCCGCGGGACCAGTTCGTGGTCTTAGCCCCCGGCAAGGTGCTGCAACACCCGCCGGGGGTCTTGCTCATCGCTCCATCGGCTCTTCCTCCTTCCTCTACAAACTGGACTTTCGATGCCCGTTGATCTACACTATCAGTTATCTTAGTTCGTAAACTAAGTTGATTAGATGGTAGACGGGGGTGTGGACCGTGTCAAGAGAGTTATCGAAAAAAGTTTCGCCTACGGAGCGCGAGCGGTTAATCGAGGCCCTCGGCAGGGAGATGCAGAAGCTCATTGCGGAGGTGGTGCTATTCAACCAGGCGGTCGCCGACCGGCTGGGGATGAACCCGACCGACCTCCAGTGTTTGAACATGCTCCTAGAGGCGGGGCCGGTTGCGGCCGGGCGGCTCGCGGAAGAGACCGGACTCACCACGGGAGCCGTGACCGGGGTGATCGACCGGCTGGAGAGGGCCGGCTACGCGTGGCGCGAGAGGGACCCGAACGATAAGCGGCGGGTGATCGTGCACCCGTTGCCGGATCGGGCCGGACGCGAGATCGGGCCGCTCTACGCCTCGGTGGGGCGGACTTTCGCCGAGATGTGCTCGCGGTACGACGAGGGGGAGCTTGCCCTCATCCTCGACTTCGTCACGCGGAGTCATCCGTTGAACCGGGAGGAGACCGCCAGGCTGCGGGGCCAGACGCCGGGTGAGCAGGGAGGGGGCGGCGAGTTCGCTGCGCCTCTAGACTCGGTAACGAGCGGACGTCTGGTCTTCGAGCGCGGCGCTTCGGACATCTTTGTCGGTGTCGATCCTTCGATAGGAGAATTGTTTCGCGCCCGCTTCGAGGGGCCGGCTTCGCGGATTCGAGTGCAAGACGGTACCGTCACCGTTCGTCAGCGGCGGCGTCGCCTCCCGTCCCTGGGTCGAGACAAGCGTGCGAACGAGATCTGGCTCAACGAATCCATCCCCTGGGAGGTCGAGGTCCGTGGCGGCACCTCGCACCTCACCGCCGACCTCGGCGAGCTGGAGCTTGGCTCCCTCGAAATAAAGGGCGGCGCCAGCAAGGTCGAGTTGACGCTACCGCCCCCCTCAGGGACTATACCGCTGCACGTCCTCGGGGGAGCTGACGGTCTGACCGTCCGTCGCCCCAAAGGTGTCGCGGCCCGGGTGCATGTGAGCGGGGGCACGAGCGGACTTGTGTTCGACGAGCAGCGCCACGGCGCTGTCGGCGGCGAGACGAGCGTGCAGAGCCCGGAATACGAGCACGCCGCCGACCGGTACGACGTCGAGGTTTCTGGCGGCGTTAGTGGCCTCGCCATCGAGGTCGGTTGATCGAATATGATCCACGTCTCGGGTAGCAGAACGACCCTTCCGGAAAATGCAGCGGGTGGAGGCTTGCTGCTAGGTGGTGCGAGTAGCGATGGAGGGTCCGGTGCAACCGCTAGTCAGGCCCCGTCGGCGCAGGTACGTGGAACTGTACCGACAAGAGCCGCGGTAGATCGACCTGACCAGCGCCTGTGTCGCGCCATTCCCCAAGACGCCCAAGCGTAAAGCCGGTCTGCAGGCCGCCATTCACGTACTCGGATACGTCGTGAAGGAATGCCGCCACGCGCTCGCGCTCACCCGTTCGCGGGTTTGTGAACTCTGCTTGGCGCCCAAGCATCTGCCGCATCGGATGCAGTTCGCAAACGAAGAGATCTCCACCCCACCGCAGCACACGTGCGGCCTCGCCAAAGATCGGCTGCAGCCGCTCCACGTGTTCCAAGACCAGCATAGCGATAACGACGTCAGCAGACCCATCCGCACTCGGCCATGGGGAACGAATGTCGTGTTGTAGGAACCGGACCCTGGGAGACTGCACACGTGCCTTCGCCTGCCGCAACATCCCCTCCGAGATATCCAGAGCCAGAACGTTTTCTGCGCGCTCGCCGAGCCAGAGTGTATTGCGCCCGGTGCCACAGCCAATCTCGACAACGTCGCGGCCGGCTAGGCGCAGATCGCATTGTCGAAGGACCTCCCCTGCGCGCTCGCGGGTTCTATTGGGATCGACATCGTACGTGTCGGCCCAGAGGTCGTAGGCGGCAGCGATGTCCGAATTCTCTCGTGAAGTCGTCATGATCTTTTTTGTCGCGTCCGCATACCAGCGAGGCGCCTAGCTCGTTATTATACGGACGCGCTCCGTACCATCTTATAGGCTTCCCTTCTTTCTCACTGACCGCTTCTGACATCTTCATCCGTCCGGTAGCTTGCCCATGCCAGGGCATCCTCCAGACGGTCGTTGCCCCAGAAGAGCTCCTCGCCGACCACGAAGCTCGGCGCGCCAAAGATCCCCAGCTCTTTAGCCCGTCGCGTCTGTTCGCGCAGGCGCAGCTTGTTCTCCGGTGCCTGTGCCTGCTCGATGAGGTCCATACCGGACTGGCCGAGCGAGTCGAGGATCGACCGTACCTCCGCGGCGTACTCGATCTCGCGATCCTCGGCAAAGTTGGCCCGGAAGACCGCTCGCACAAAATCCGAAAGCCAACGCTCGGACGTCGCTCTCGCGAGGCAGGTGACCCGCGAGGCGAGCAGACCGTTGCGCGGGAAGCGCGACGGCTTAACGAACGGGATGCGATACCTGGAGCACAGGCGCTCCACATCCCGCCACATGTACCGTCCCTTCGCCGGGTAGACGTTGAAGGGCGAGTCGTCCCAGCCCTGCTCCGCGAAGATGGGTCCCAAGAGGAACGGCTCCCAAAGGATCGGTACGCCCGACGCGACGGCCGCGTCCTCGATCCGGGCAGCGGAGAGGTACGAATACGCGCTCCCGAACTCGAACCAAAATTCTAGGTTAGATGTGTTCATAGTACCCCCAATGAACCTCGACCGACCACTACTCCTACCACAATTCTTCGTGGGGAATATCGATAAAGCGGACGAGATCTCCTTCGTGGATCGCCAGGAGCCAGGCTGGCGGTGTTTGTGGTCGGCGAGACGCGAGACGATCCGGTAATACTCCTTCACGGTGGTTCCGGAGTACCAGACTACCTTACAGGCGTGGCCGGATCTCTTACTCCCAAACATCGAGTGATCCGCTATGATCAGCGTGGAACGAGCAGATCTACCGTTCATGACGGGCGCTTCGGGCTGGCAGAGCACGTGGAAGACCTCGCGGCGCTTCGGGAGGCGTACGGGCACAAGCGGTTGAGCCTGTTCGGGCATTCCTGGGGAGGTACCCTGGCCCAGCTTTACGCGGGACGTTATCCGGACCGGGCCGCAGCTGTTCTTGTGCAACTCAGGGATAGGGCTGGGAGAGGATTGGAAGGCGATGGAGAGGGCAGTGATGGCCGACAACCGCGGGCCGGGAAAGGTGGATTCGCGCACATGGGGTTCTGCCAACTCGTATCGATGCTGCCGGGAAGGTTGGGAGACCGTGGAGCCCGCCGGTTGATGGCGCTGGTGTGGCGAAGCTACTTCGATCCGCCTTCGAGCGCGCTGCCACCGAAAGGTCCTGGATAAATGGTGTCCATAGCAAGCCGATGTTAGAGACGCGCAGTGCGACGGTCGAAGCGGAAGCGTCCCGATTAAACGAGAGAGCTCTGCCTCACGGCACGCAGGTACTGGTGCTGTTCGGAAGCCAAGATATCAATGGGCCGACCGTGGATAGGCTATTCGCGCGCTATCCCAGCGTCAGGCACGTGGTGCTGGAGGACGGGGGATACTTACCGTGGCTTCAGAGCTTCGACGCATTTCGTGCCGAGCTATGCGCGTTCTTCGGTTGTTGAAGATGAGGTGCCGGAGGTTGACAGAGCCGCGAGCGTATCGTGGGTAAGCGTGTCGTGATCACGACCTTCGGCTCTTTCGGGGACCTCAATCCCTACGTCGGCCTCGCCCTCGGCCTGAAAGCGCGCGGGCACCATCCCGTGATCGCGACCGCCGAATTCTACCGTCCGTTCGTCGAGGGTGAGGAGATCGAATTCAGTCCGGTCCGTCCTGACCTTGACCCTCACAACGGCGAGGTGGTCCGGCAGGTTATGGACCCCAAGAGGGGGACCGAGTACCTTATGAGAGAGCTCCTATTCCCACACTTACGAGAGTCCTATGAGGACCTGTCGCGAGCAGCGCAGGGGGCGGACGTGCTCCTGACCCATCCCGTAACCTTCGCAGGGCCGCTCGTTGCCGAGAAGACGCGGATCTCATGGATCTCGACCGTGCTCGCTCCCCTCTCCTTCTTCTCGGCCTACGACCTTCCTACCCTACCTGCCTTCCCGCGCCTGAGAGCGCTGCGGCGACTCGGACCCGGGGTGGGGCATGCCCTAGTCGGGCTGATCAAGCGGGCCACACGCAACTGGTCGGAACCGGTAAGTAGGTTGCGGACGGACTTGGGCCTCCCCCCAGGCAAGGACCCTATCCACGAGGGGCAGTTCTCACCCGAGCTTGTACTGGGTATGTTCTCGCGTGTACTAGCGGAGCCTCGGCCAGACTGGCCACCGAACACCAGGATCACCGGCCAAGTTTTTTATGACGGCCCCGGCGACGGTGAGACGCTCTACCCCGACCTCGAGCGGTTCCTTGCCTCGGGACCGGCCCCTGTCGTCTTCACGCTGGGGACGTCGGCAGTGGGGGCGGCCGGTACCTTCTACCGTGAGAGCCTGAAGGCCGCCCAGATCCTCAACCTCCGGGCAGTGCTTCTGGTTGGAAAGGATCTTAGAAACCGCCCTTCGGCACCGCTGCCCGAAGGGATCGTCACCTTCGATTACGCGCCGTTCTCCAAGCTCTTCCCGTGGGCCGCAACCGTGGTGCACCAAGGCGGCATCGGCACGACTGGGCAGGCGCTTCGCTCAGGACGCCCACAGCTCGTGGTCCCCTTCGCGCACGACCAACCCGATAACGCTTTAAGGGTCGAGAGGTTGGGGGTTGCCGAGGTACTCTACCCGCGGCTCTACAGGGCCCGCTATGCTGCCAAGCGCCTCGAGCCTCTGCTGAGGGAGCCGAGATACGCTTGCCGGGCGGGGAAAGCCGCCGAGAGGATCCAGGTGGAGGACGGGGTCGAGAACGCCTGCGACGCGATCGAGGAACTCCTGAGAAGCTCTTCATAGAGGAGAGCATGAAACAGAGCGGGGGCGTCGGGACGGCGGGAGATACACGGGAGCGGCACCGGGGCCTTCTGGAGCTGACGTGCGGGGCGTTGGGAAGCTTGGGCTTGGTTTAGGGCTCCTTCGCAAGCGGACCAATCTCGTGGTGCTTTGCTCCTAAGAAGCCCCGTACCGATCGTTAGAGGGTGGCTTTGGCCTACTCCGGCGGCTTGATCAGCCCTGCCTCGCTAGGGGTCGCGGCCACACACTGATAGTGCCCCGGCAGATGCCAGCACACCTCCGTCTACACCAAGTGCGCAAAGAACGCTACCTCTTCGTCCTCGGTGATCTGGCCCTCTTCGAAGCGATGAGCTGGTCCACCAGTCGCATGAAACCCACCTCCGAGATTGGGTGTCATCACCAAGGCGTATTTTAGCGGGCAGGTGGATCAACGGCCTGCTATCGCTAGGGTCCGGAAGACTCACTCTCGGTATCTCGGGAATGCCCGCTGGTAGCGATCCTAATTAGTTGTACTTTAGGATTTATCGGTTTGATTTCAGCACCATTGCCGTATACTCCGACTAGGTAATGCCAATCACTGAGAGAGGAGCACGCTGACGATGGCCACCTATGTGTTGATACACGGTGCCTGTCCGCAGCACGGTTCTAAGACTCGTTAAGTCGAGAAAGGAGAAACAGAATGGCTTTTTCGCGCTCTTCCGCTAAGCTCGGCCTGGGGGTCGGAATCTTCCTGCTCACTCTGGCCACGGCAGTCATTCACCTGTTCCTAGCGTTCAGCGCCATCCCCTACTACGGGCTCAACGTCGGCGTCATGTTGTTCATCCTAAACGGGCTGGGTTACCTGGGGCTTCTGGCGGCCTTGCAGTTGCCGATCCCGCAACTGACACGCTTCCGGAGCGCTGCGCGATGGGCCCTGGTAGGCTACGCGGCGCTGACGATCGTGCTCTTCTTCCTCATGGCTCCGTGGTATGACATCATTGGCTACGTCGACAAGGCGATCGAGGTAGTACTGATCGCGCTGCTCCTCGCCGACGCTTACACGGCCTCGTCCGAGCCTTCTGGAGGGTCTCCCAGTACGCGCACGACGGGGCCGTGATGGTAGGGAGCAGTCAGCAGGCACCGTCTTGGGAACAAGCGCTGTGGAGCCATAACTCTTCTTCTGATAGCGATCATATAGCAGCAGACTTTCAAGGGCCGGAATCAACGCCGAAATATTGGCAGACGTTGTATATAGCGGCTCAGAGAGTATCTCGGCGCTCGTTCACGCCCTATTTAGCCATAAGTTTCCGGGAAGAACTCTTCTTGGCAGCTCATGAATAAAGGCGGCCCGCCCTTAAGCGAGGCGTAATAAGCCCTTTAGAAAGGTTAACTTACTGCTTGGAGACTCGCCAGCCCACGAGCTTCGGCCCCTCGTGGTCCCCCAAGGGGCTTTCGATACGAAAGCGTATGTCGGGGGCGTAAGTCGTGTAATTGTAGTGAGTATCGTACACCGTTACGTCCTTGCATCTGTACTCGCCCGGCAGATTCTTGTCGGTAACCTTTTGCGTGAGCACCACAGTCACTTTGGAACGACCTTCTCCGTCCCCGCGCATCGAAAAACCGTGGCCGGACTCGGTTTCGTAAAAAGCGGCATTGACAGTGAGCACTCCGCTTCGATCAAATAAGTCGAGTTCGAGGCGAATGGTCTCGCCGAGTGAGTAAGTGTGCATGCGTTCGAAATGCTCC
>DATDKT010000023.1:0-8104 GCA_036519775.1 Rubrobacteraceae bacterium | reverse complement strand
GCAAATGGTCTTCGTGTCGGCGACGCCGGGACCGTACGAGCTGGAGCATTCCGAGCAGATAGTCGAGCAGATCATCCGCCCGACCGGCCTCGTGGACCCGGAGGTCGAGGTACGCTCGACGGAGAACCAGATAGACGACCTCCTCAACGAGGTCGCCAAGCGCGTCGAGCACGACGAGCGGGTCCTCGTCACCACGCTGACCATCAGGATGGCCGAGGACTTGACGGATTATCTCCTGGAGCACGGCGTCAAGGCGCGCTACATGCACGCTAACATAGAGACGCTGGACCGCATCCAGATCATAAGAGGTTTGAGGACCGGCGAGTTCGACGTGCTCGTCGGCATAAACCTGCTGCGCGAGGGCCTAGATCTACCCGAGGTGAGCCTCGTCGCCATCCTCGACGCCGACAAGGAGGGCTTCCTGCGCGGCGAGCGGGCGCTCATCCAGACAATAGGGCGAGCGGCGCGCAACGTAGGCGGCCGGGTCATCATGTACGCCGACAAGGAGACGGACGCGATGCGGGCTGCTCTAGGAGAGACGAATAGGCGGCGTGAGATCCAGGTAGCCTACAACGAGCGCAACGACATCGAGCCACGCACCATCAAAAAGGGCGTCTCCGACATCCTCATCGCGGCCGAGGCGAAGGGCCTCTATAGGACGGACAAAAAGGCTGCTCGTGAAGCCCCGCGCGACCCGGAGGAGCTGCGTACCCTCATCGCCGAACTCGAGGCCGAGATGCTCGCCGCAGCTGAGGAGCTCAAGTTCGAGTACGCAGCGAAGCTCAGGGACGAGATCAAGGACTTAGAGCGTCAATTGCAGGAGGTGGCTTCGTAGGATTGATGTTCCTCGGCCTTGAGAGCCTCGACCGCGAGCGTGCGGCTTACAAAGTTCATGTAGCTCTCCTTTCGAAGTCACCCAGCTAACAAGACTAGAAGGTTGGAAGCGTAGGGTCCGCTCCGTGCGATGATAGCGCAGTCGTGGCGAGGTAACTGCCCGCGAGGGCCGGATACCGCGTAAGGAGCTCCTGCGTTTACGCGTAAGAGGTATCGAGCGCTATATCGAACGTTGCCGTATAGCCCTGCCCGTTCTCGGTCAGATCGAGTAGCAGCTCGTCCCCGCCGCCTCGGAAGATGCCATCTTCGCTGTTTCGCAGGTCGCGCTGCCCCTTTTCGACGTACGGGCCCTGTGATTGAACCTCGTCGGTGAGGGCGTCGTCGAAGTAGAGCTGCGACGTGAACTCGTAACCCTGCTGGGATTCGGGGCTGTCGCGGATCGTAAAGTGGATGTGGACGGCCCGGCCCTGGTACCAGCCGGGGTAGATCGACGTGAACCTCGCGGTTCCGTTCTCGTCCGTTAACTGGTACCCGCGCAGGAACGTCTCCCCCCGGGTGTCGAAATCCCCGGCGGCGTTGTCCTCGACGCCAGAGTACTCACCCGCCGCGTCGCAATGCCAGACGTCCACCACAGCGCCGGCCAGAGGGCCGCAGGCGGAGGCGTCGCCTTCGTCGACCCGAGAGACGTTGAACGTCAGATCCAACGGGACGCCCTCTCTCTCCTCCCGGATGTCGGAACGGTCGAGCCCCGTGTCCACGTAGTACGGCCCCTCGGTCTGCTCGGGTCTCACCACGCAAGTAGTAGAGGCCGTCTCGGCGGCCGTCGAGGCGTCCGTCGTCTCCCCCGCACCGGGCTGCCCGGACCGCTCGGATCCACCGCAACCCGCAAGAGTTATGGCCGCTGCGGTTGAGCCCATGAGGCCGAGCATCTCTCGCCGGCTGAGGTACCGAATCTTTGGGGTCCTCTTCTCGGGGTCTGGTTTCATAGCGTTTGCCTCCTAGCGGGTGCGTCGAAGCACCTTAATGAACCGCGGGACATCGTACTGTAGCTCGTATTACATAACTTCGCCGGACGAAGCGGTAGCCCTCCTCTTGGAGCTAAGCACGTATGCGGCCAGTCCCACGAAGGCCGCCTCTAGGAGGAGGGAGAGAAGGCCCGGTGGTTCCGTAAACGGCTCCCAGGAGGGCAGTCCGGGCAGCCCCAAAGTCCGACTCTCGATGTAGGCCAAGAAAGCGCCAGCGGCCATCACGGCTCCGAGCCACCAACCCCAAACGCGCCCCTGGTAGATCCCGACCGCAGAGACCATCGATCCTGCGAAGTTGGCTATCATCAGCAGCCCCAGGTAGGCGGCGAACCCATAGTACTCGGGGGTCACGAGCAGGTGGATCAGGCCCACCAGGGAGATCAACACTACTCCAGCAATACGGAGCTTGCCCAAATCCTGCAAACCTCCGGTTACAGTTCTGCTTGCGCTTCTGCTCATCTTCGCACCACCTTCTGGTTGTTTTGCACCGCTATCTTGGCGGATTCTCTGTATGTGCCTGCTCTATATTCTGGGCTTCTAGCCTATGGATTGCCTTTGGCGAAGCTATGAATCTTCATAAGGGCGTTGGCAGGAACGGCTACCTCGAGCAGAGGCGACTAGACCGTAAGGGAGATGCCTCTTACCCAGAGAGTATGTAGCGCGTAGAAGGTGGCGCGCTTCGGCGTCAGCGCTCGTTCCCGACGGCTCTGTTGTTTGCGGTCGGTGCCGAAGTGGGACAAGGGTACGAAGGTACCTCGTGGAGAACGAAACGCGACAACCGCCAAGGCAAGAGCTGCAGGAGGAGGAACAGCGGCCGAAAACCCGTCGGGGCAGGCTCTGGCAATGGACAGAGTTCGGTGAGCGAAGCGGCTGGGAGTGGATGCAGCTGTTGATCATACCGGTCGTGATCGGCGTGGCCGGACTTTGGTTCAATTGGGCACAGGATGCTAGACAGCGAGAGGACGCCCAGACCCGTGCCCAGGCTCAGCTAGAGGCTGAGGAGGAACGTACGCAGGAAGAGGCATTGCAGCAATACAACAACGAGATGAGAAGTCTGCTCCTCGAGGAGGACCTCCTCGACTCCCAAGAGGGCGACGCGGTGCGCGAGCTGGCGCGCGCCCGCACGCTAGGAGTACTGAATATCTTAGACTCGGACCGCAAAAGGATCGTTGTACTGTTCTTGCGCGAGACAAGTTTGATCAGCAGTTACGAAGACACCATCGTTGACCTCTCTGGGGCCAACCTACGAGATGCGAACCTGAGAGAGGCCAGACTGGTAAATACCAGCCTGGGAACTCAGGGGTTTCTGACTCCCCATGATGAAAGAACCGACCTCTCCGGTGCCGACCTCTCCGGTGCCATACTGCTTGGTGCCAACCTCAAAGGAGCCATCCTTACAGGGGCTGACCTTAGCGGGGCCTTGGTGGGTACCACCGACCCTAACCTGCCATGGCATCCTAAGAATGCCGATTTGGAGGGGGTTGACCTGAGCGATGCCAACTTAAGCGGAGCGGAGTTGGTCACCCTCGACCTGAGCGAGACCGACTTAGGTGGTGCCGACCTCTCCGGTGCCAACCTGAGCGAGGCAACGGTGAGCGATGAGCAACTGGACACAGTATGGTCGCTCGAAGGAGCTACCATGCCCGACGGATCGACGCACGACTAAGCATTCGCTTGGGAAGTTCTAGCAGGGGCATCGGAGACCTGAGTTCTTTACCTTGGCACCTCCGATAGCTTATTGCGTCATGTGATTATCAATATTTATGAGTGCATCGTGCTTACTCCGAGGAACTACGCAAGAATTCCTGCGTCCACGACATGTGCTTGGGGGCCAATCTCATTGCAAGCCGCCGTAGAGCGTACACAGATCGGATAGCGCATCTGGCTCCTGCCCGCATGGAACGAAGAAGAGGCCACGGTACGTCTCAGGGAGAGAACCAGTCAGGCCCGCCTGACGCCCAAAGATAAAGAGGTCTTCGCCCTCGGTCTCACGTGTCGCACCAACCCCAAGTTCTCCGAGGAGCTCTCCATAAGCCTCTGCGCCATAAAGAATTACGGCTCCAGCATCCTCAGGAAGCTCGGCCTAAAGAGCCGGCGAGAGATCTCCTAAGATCTCTCGAACTACTCGTACAGTCCGGCCTTCTGTTTCTGGCTCTCGATGGCGGCCTTGACCTGGCGAGCGTCGGGGAGTGCCATGCGTCCGACGGAGAGACGGCGGCCGTCGTTGACCTCGATGGTGAGAGTGCAGTTGACTAGGCCCCGGATGGAGACGTTGGCGATCTGCTTGAGCCCCAATGAGTCGGCGTTCTGGCTCTGCCAGCCGGTCCGGATCTCCACCCGGTCGGAGTAGACGTTGATGACGTTGTTGAGGCCGGTACCCTGCGCTATGAGTCTTTGTTCCATTCCTGCTTTCTAGATCTCTCAAAGTCCGCATTGTACGAAACGCCGGAAGCCCCGGAGGGTGTTCCCCTCCGGGACTCGGTTAGATGCGCCCGACCCGGGGCGTGTGGCTCGAGCCAAGTCGAAGTTTGCGCCGGCTCTTCTAGGCCGTGCCCGTAGCGGTCCGGCCTTCCGCCGGGTCCGGTATCCTGCCGCCGCTGCCGTTTTGATAGTCGGTGGCGATGAGCTGTTCGGAGTAACCGTAGGCGCCGTGCTCGGAGATGTCGAGGCCATTGAGCTCCTCTTCGGGCTTGACCCTGAGGCCGATGGTCGCCTTGAGTGCGGCGAAGACCACGTAGGAGGTCACGAAGACGAAGCCTGCGCAGGTGACGATTCCCAGAGCCTGCACGCCGAGCTGGCCGAAGCCGCCGCCGTAGAAGAGGCCGGGCTGACCGATCGCGGTGGCCTCTACCAGCGCGGGGGTGGCGAAGAGACCGGTCGAGAGCGTGCCCCAGATGCCGCCCATGCCGTGGGCCGCGATGGCGCCCAGCGGGTCGTCTACCCCGATCTTGTCCACCAGGAGCAAGACGGTGTACATGATCACGCCGGCCACGAAGCCGATCACGATGGAGGCCCACGGGTCCACGAAGGCGCAGGCGGCGGTGATGGCGACGAGCGCCGCGATCGCACCGTTGCCCATCATCCCGACGTCGAGGTTGCGCCTGTACAGGTAGCTCATGATCATCGCCCCCAGCACGCCGGCACCCGCCGCGAGGTTGGTGGTGAGGGCTATGTCGGCGAAGGAGGCACCCACGGCGCTCATGGTCGAGCCGGGGTTAAAGCCCCACCAACCGACCCACAGGATGATGACGCCCAGGACGGCGAGCGGCATGTTGTGGCCGGGGATGGTCTGCGGGTTGCCCGCGTCGTCGTACTTGCCGATCCTGGGCCCCAAGAGGAGCGTGCCGGCGAGCGCCGCCATGGCGCCCGAGAGGTGGACGACAGTGGAGCCAGCGAAGTCCTGCATGCCGAAGGTAGAGAGCCAGCCTCCGCCCCAGATCCAGTGCCCCACTATCGGGTAGATGAGACCGGCGAAGACGAGCGCGAAGATGCAATAGACGGCGAACTTGGTGCGCTCGAGCATGGTCCCCCACACGATGGCCAGCGAGACCAGCGCGAAGGCCACCTGGAAGAGGAACTTGGCCGAGACCGGCACCGCCGTCCACCCGAGACCGGCGTAGGTAGCTTCGTCCCCGCTAAGGAAGAAGCCCTGGGTACCGATGAGGGACTGGAGCCCGCCGCCCTCGGAGAAGGCGAGCGCGAAGCCCGCCACCCAGAACGCCACGATGCCGATGCCCATCATGGCGAGTATCTTCGCCACCACGCTTCCGACGTTCTTCATCCGCGAGAAGCCGACCTCGAGCATCGCGAAGCCTGCCTGCATAAAGAGCACCAGCATCGCCGCCACTACCACCCACACGGTGTCAATGGCTAGCGCCACGTCCTCCGTCGTCGCCGCTCCCTGGGTGACGAGCGTGTCCTGGGCGAACGCCGCAGCCGGTGCCATCGCGACCAGCAGTAACGTCACCATTACTAATAAAACGAACCTGTGCAAAACATCCCTCCTTTGGGGTACGGGTATGTACTAGTCGAACATAGTCTACGTTCGACCCCCGTGAGGGTCTTTGGCCCAATGTATAAACATGGGCGGCGGGAGAGGCTGTGAATTTGTCCTTCCGGTAAAGTCGGGGGGTTTCGGCGGGTCGCTATCTCAGCGGTCGCTGAAGCTCGAGGGTTTCTGGGGGACGTGTCCAAGGAGCTGCATGGCTTTTATGCCCAGGGTGAGGCGTTCGCGGTCCTCACTCTTATCCACGTCGAGATTGGTGAGCTCCTTTACGCGGTCGAGACGGTAGCGGATGGTGTGGCGGTGGGCGAAGAGGTCGGCGGCGGTCTTCGCAGTCGAGGCGTCGTTGCCGAGGTAGGTCACCAGGGTGGCGACGAGCTCCGTACTGTAGCGCGAGTCGTAGGCGACCACCGGGGCTAAAGTCTCGGCGTAGAAGGATTCGAGCTCCTCGGGCTCTTCTTGCAGGACGCGGAAGAGGAGCTTGTAAGTACCGGTCTGTTCGAAGGTCGAGATCGAGGAAGGGCCGTTTATCTTGTGCCCGATCTCGAGCGCCACCCCGGCCTCCGAGTAGGCGTCTGAAAGGACGGCCGGGTCGTCCTTGAAACGCCCGACGCCGACCGAGACTGTGAGGTCCGGCAGGAGCCCCTTGACGTAACGCTGGACGCGGGCCGCTAGGCTCAGGGCCTTCTCCGTGAGCTCCTCGGCTGGGTCGTCCGCCGACGGGCCCAGAAACAGGATGACGTTGTCCGAGCGCGGCCCGAGTAGGAAGTTTGAGAAGAGCCCGCGGGCCTGCAGGCGCACCGCGTCGGCCAGGCGTCTCTTTAGCTCCTGGATCGCCGACTCCTTCAGCCTCCGGCGGCTCAGGTACCCGGCGAAGTCGTCTATATCCACGACGACGGCCAGAGCGCCCCCGGAGAGGTCGGCGCCGAGATAGCGGGCGCGCTGAAGGAGGAGATCCACCGAGCCGTGGTGGCCGTTTATGACGTCGTCGACGAAGTCCCCCCGGATGCCGAGCTCCGTCTCCAGGCGGACCCGCTCCTTGCCGAGCTCGGCCTCCAGGGAGCGTGCGGCCCAGTACAGGACCACCACATCCTCGGGACCTAGGGGGTGATCCGCGAGGTCCATCCACAGATAGCCCGCCGGGGCGCCCGCGCCGACGGGCATCCAGAAGACCTCCGTCTCGCCGACCCGCCACCGCTCGACAGGCACGGAGAGGAAGCCGTTCGGCAGCCGGGCGTAGCGGTCGCGGCGCTCGCGGCGAGTCTCTTCGACGCCCGAGCCCCTGGAGGCGCGCAGCTCGTGCGCTTCGAGGGTGGAGATCAAGGTTTGCGACCCGCCCCTATCTCCTGAGTCCGCGGGGTCTCCCCCGGCGATGAAACGGCCGACCGGGTCCTCGACGACTACGGAGCGTTTTAAGAGGCCAGCGAGCTTGCCAGCGAGCTTCGCTACGGAGGCCTCGCCGCCCGCGCTTTCGAGCAGCGTGCGCGCCGCCGCGTGGGAGTGCCGCAAGAGCCCTTCTCCCTCAGCGTCCGGGCCGGCACCTCGCGTGAACAGCGAGAGGAGCTCGCGCAGTGGCACGCCTGGGGGGAGCGCCAGGAGCCCCAGGCCCAGCTCTTCGGCGTACCTTACCGGCTCCGCGGGAGGCTCCCCCTCAGTGCGCCAGATTACCGCGGGCGCGCCCCCTTCTGCGACGGTGGCAAGAAACCGGGTGTCCAGTTCCTTGCGGCCGGTCACGGCGACCTCGTCGCGGCCGAGCCAACCCTCCGCCTCCTCGTCTAGCGCCAGGCCCTCGACGGAGCGCCTCGGCTCCCCCAACGCCAGGCGCTGGCCGCCGAGTTCTTCGCTTATGCCGTTGAACAGCTCTTTGAGGTTCATCCATCTCCAAATGCGGCCCGTCGTGGCCCCGGACGAGACCCAATATATATGATGAGCGGCGGAAGGGTAGTAACTTGCCGCCTCACCGCGGGCCACGAGCGGGAGGGTCGAACCATTCGACACTATGGACGAAGCGCTGTCGCGCAGCTCGCGAGCCGCCCGATCAACCGGTCCCTACCAGGGACGCCACGGGCAGGTTGTACAGCGGCAGGCCCCGGAGGGATCCTACCGTGTCCAGCGGGACGCCGTGGTTCGCGAGCAACTCCGCGGCCCTTGCCGGCGTCGGTATGTTCTCCATCTCTCGTATGAGCATCATCCTGCGCCGGGCCTTGTCGCGCAGCTCGAACCAGCACACGCCCGTACCGGA
>DATDKT010000022.1:0-12877 GCA_036519775.1 Rubrobacteraceae bacterium | reverse complement strand
GGAACCATCCGGCTGCGACAGGTCCAGATCCAGGATCTCCTCGGGCGCCAGCCCGTGGAGATAGACGTCGACGCCCTGGCGGAGTTCATAAACGGCAAGCGCGTGCTGGTCACGGGAGCGGGGGGGAGCATCGGGAGCGAGCTCTCGCGCCAGATCTCACACCTCGGCCCCGCCTGCTTGCTCCTCTTGGACCGCGATGAGAGCGCCCTCTACTACCTGAACGAGGAGCTCTCCCGCGAGGGCTTCGCGGGCGCCGAGCTCGCCGTCGGCGACGTGACGAACTCGGAGAAGACGCGCGCCCTCTTCGCCCGCCTCAGGCCCCACCTGGTCTTCCACGCCGCCGCCTACAAGCACGTCCCGCTAATGGAGCTACACGCCTCCGAGGCCGTCTCCAACAACGTCGGCGGCACCCTGGTGGTGGCGCGCGCCGCCGGGGAGTTCGGGACGGAGAAGTTCATCAACGTCTCGACCGACAAGGCCGTACACCCCGTGAACGTCATGGGGGCGACGAAGCGCTTCTCGGAGATGCTCGTTCGCTCGGCGGCCGAGGAGTACCCGCAGACGCTCTACGCTTCGGTTAGGTTCGGGAACGTCCTCGGGAGCCGGGGGAGCGTCGTACCGACCTTCAGGAGGCAGATAGAGGCCGGGGGCCCGCTGACGGTAACCCACCCGGAGATGACGCGCTATTTCATGATCACCTCAGAAGCGGTCTCCCTGATCTTGCAAGCGGGCGCTATGGCCGACTCTTACGGCATCTACGTCCTGGAGATGGGACGTCCTGTCAAGATAGTGGACCTGGCGAGCAAGATGATCGAGGTGATGGGCGCCAGGGGAGTGAAGCTGAAGTACGTGGGCCTGCGGCCCGGCGAGAAGCTGCACGAGACGCTCTCCGAGGAGTCCGAGGATCGCGCCGCGACGGGTCACCCGATGGTCTACCGGCTCGTTCCGAAGAGCCCAACCCCTTCAGACCTCCTCGGGGTCGCCGAAGAGATGTCCTTCTTCGCTCTCTCCGGCGAGGACGAAAAGACCCTCAAGCTCCTCCGAGAGGCCGTCCCGAACTATGCGGTCGTCGAGAGCGGGACCACGCCTAAGCTTTAGAGAACGAATCGGCCAGCTAAGCCGTGTGTCTGGCCGCCCTGCGGCCCTTCACGCCAAGGTAGGCCAGGTAGGCGCCGATGGCGAGCGAGATCGGGATAATCGGCAGATGTATAAGGGCCAGGTACAACGACCCCTGCAGGTCGTTAGCGTACCAGGTGAAAGCGCGCGGTACCCAGAAGATGAGCATTACGATGCCCATCGCAAGCAGGACGTTCGAGGTGCGTCTCGTTAACTTCATACCTCCTTTGAGTGTACCAGAAGGAGCGTCTGGAACTAGCAACACAAAGGAACAGAGGGTATACTTTCTGCAATGATTTCACGCAGTTAGCAACTGCAAAGCACATTGTCGGACTACTCTACGGAGGACAACATACTGTGGTCGAGTTGAAGAAGCGGACGCTTGAGGAGGTCAAGGATCTAAGCGGGGAAGAGGTCGTCGAGATCTGGCGCCAGAGCGGCATCGTCGGCGCGGGTGGCGGCGGTTTCCCGACGTACTTCAAGTACAAGAACCCGCAGCCGCGCCTGATCGTCAACTGCACCGAGTCCGAGCCGGGATATTGGGCAGACAAGATGGTCCACCGGGAGTACTTCGACGAGTTCCTCGAGCTCTACGAGGCGATGAGGGAGATCTTCGGCATCGAGGAGATCATCATGGGCGTCCACTTCAAAGACGAGGAGTGGTTCTCTCGCTATAAAGAGAGCGCCGACGGGCTCTACGAGGTCAGCCTCGTGCCGGACAAATACTCGATGGGCGAGGAGAAGACGCTCATCAAGAACATCTTCTACGAAGACAAGGAGAAGTGGGTGCCGCGCCGGGTCGAGATGTCCGACGGCTCCAAGCGCCCCGGTCTCCCGCTAGATGCCGGGCACATCGTCAACAACTCCGAGACGCTCCTGAACATGTACAATGCCCTCTTCCTCGGCAAGCCGGTAACCACGAAGTACCTACAGGTCTACGGGCCCGATATGCCGCTCAAGCTCTACGATGTGCCTTTGGGGGCGTCGGCAACCGAGCTTCTCGAGATCTCCGGCGTGGACGTGGAGGCCGAGGCGGGGAAGCTCTCCGTTATCGACGGCGGACCGTACCTGAACGAGATGGGCATAGAGTCCTTGGGCGAGGGCGACGCCTTCGTCAGACGCACCACCAACGGCTTCCTCCTCATCCCGAAGGACGTGCCTTCTAAGGAATACGCCGGGATCAAGACTAAACTACCCGAGGAGGGTATAGTTTCACTCGTCGGCAAGGTCTCCGGTGTAAATCTTCCGCTCGGCGGCCGTTTCCTGAAGCCCGCTACCGCGCTCGTCTCCGAGGGCGACGAGGTTGAGTACGAACAGAAGATCGGGGAACCGGTGGACGAGGGCTTCTCCATCGGTGTGTGGTCGAGCATGGAGGGCACCATCTCCTCTATCGAGGACGAGGTCGTCGCGATCAGCGCCGGCGAGTCCTTCAAACAGGAGGCCGAGGCGGAGGCCGAGGCCGAAGCGGCCAGGTAAGCGAGCCACGCACTTCAGCACGAGGGCCGGGGCATATCGTGCCCCGGCCCTCCGCTTTTTAGGAGGTTCCTTCTACCTCATCTTTGCGTGGCGGTGGACTCTGAACCTGCCCGGCGAAGCCTAGGCGGGCGCGCAGGTCCTCGAAGGTCATACCCTTGAGCGAGAGAAGCTCGAAGTCTCTGAGCATCCGGGTCAGGACGCCTCCACCGCCTAGCTCTATCCACTCCTCGACTCGCATCCGGGTTAGGGTTTCGACTACTCTGACCCACCGGACCGGTGCGACCATCTGGCTCTTAAGGGCCTCTCTGACCGCGTCCGCCGTTTCCAGGACGCTCCCATCCACGGCGCTTACGACGGGGACCTCGGGCCTACGAAATTCGACCGAGTTCAGGACGTCACGCATCTTCTCTCCGGCGGTGGCCACGTAAGGCGAGTGGGCCGCGAAGGAGACGTTCAACCGGATGGCGCGGCCCCGGATCTTGGAGACCGCGTCTCCTAGGGTACCCCTTAGCCCCGAGACGACGGTCTGGCGGGGAGAGTTGTAGTTGGCGATCACGGAACCCTCCGAGTCGCCTATGGCCTCCTCTACCTCCGCGGGATCGGCCTTCAGGATGGCTACCATGCCGCCCGGCGTATCTTTGGCGGCTTCGGCGAGAAAGTGATCTCGTCGGGCGACGAGCCATAGCCCCGTCTCGAAGTCGAAGCACCCGGCGGCGTAGGCCGCGCCGTACTCTCCCAAAGAGTGCCCGGCTACCACGTCAGGCCGAAGGTCCAGCTCGCGGCTCTCGTCGGTGTCCCATGCGGCGCGCGCGAAGACCTTGACCTGCTCCGGAATGCGCTCACCGACGACCCGCCGGATCGCCGGCAGCAACCGATCCTCCGGCTCGTCCACCTTGCCGCCCTGTCCTGGAAAAACGAAAGCTCTCATACTTTCTACACCCGTTTCCTACAAAACCTCGTCAGACCACTATTCTTCTCACCCCAGTGTTGGGGTGAGAAGAGGGTTTTATCATAGTGGAACGGCCTTTGGAAGCTGGGTGAGTCTGCCCCCGAGAGAATCGACTGGCGCCGATAGCGGTGTGACTTTGCCCGTCGGTTTTCGACTAGTGAGCTAGGGAACGAGTACGCGCAGGGAGCGCGGCAACACCCGCGCCTGGAAGTTGCGGGTGGAGGGGAGCATCTCGCCGTCCACGTGCGCCGGGGTTGGCTCCGCCAGGTACACCTCGATCTCGGCCGTCCGGGCGAAGTGTATCTTTGGGTGCCAAAGGTGCGTGCCCCGGAGCACGGTCGGCACGAGGCGCAGGACCTCCGCCCGGCTCACCTCCTCGCTCCACACCACGTCGAACACACCGTCGTCGAGGCTAGACTCGGGCGCGATTCTGAAACGCGCCCCGTAGGTCGTCCCGAGCGCCACCGCGACGAGGATGGTTCTGGCCGGGATCTCCTCTCCACCCCCGAGCTTCAGACACGCCTCGTGGCACCTCATACCCCACAGAAGCCGTCCGACCGACCACAGATATGCCCCGACCCCCCCGAGGAGCCTAGGCGCCTGCGCGACCCCCGCGGCGACCTCGGCGTCGAACCCGATTCCGAGCCCGTTGTTGAACCGGACCCCGTTAACCTCACCCGTATCGACGCTCCTTACCCTGCCTCCGACAACGACCTTCAACGCCCGCCCGAGATCCACCCCGATGCCCAAAGCTTTAGCGTAGTCGTTGCCGCTACCGACCGGCAGAACCCCCACCACCCGACCGCTTTCCACGCACGCTGCCGCTACCTCGTGCACGGTCCCGTCCCCTCCTACCGCCACGACCAGCGCCTCATCGGGCAACCCCGAAGCGATCTTCCTTGCATGCTCCGGCCCCTCCGTCGGGTGCCAGACGACCTCTACCCCTCGTCCCTCCAGGTACGCGGAGATACTCTCCCGACGGGCAGCCGCCCGCCCTCTGTCGGCGGCGGGATTCAACACGAGGTGCGCTACGCGCCGCCTATCCACCATGCACCGGAGAATACCAGCCCCAAAAGTACACAGCCCGCTAGACTATAGACCGATTCGACTCGGTCTCTACCTCAACTTCATCCCGGTAGGAGCGACAGCCTCTTCTCGACCCTCAGGCACGACCTACTTGTCTCCCAAGTAGAAACCCGCAAAACACAACATATAGTCCTCCAGTCAGAACGAGAAGCATATCTGCACCCTTTGGTAGATGAGACACTCTCCAACGATAACCTTAATGTACAGATATAGTCCACCTTGAGTATTTAGGTTAGACTCGCGTTCTGGTCAGAACCCGGTACAATGGGCGTAGCTATGAAGAGTGACACGGAAGATTGCGCCCACTCAAGAGGATTGCAGGTCGTTTCGGGATCGGAGTTCCGGTGTCAGGAGTGCGAGCAGCGGTTGGACGTTGGAGGCGTCGAGATGTGGGTGTGGGCGGCCGAGAAGGCTCGCGACGAGGCTTACTCTGTGGTCGAAGGTGACGAGTTCTCGAAGGTCGTGATCGACGAGCGCCAGAGGGAGGTTTACCGTCGCCGGCGGATGATGTACGAGTTGCGAAACGTCCCGCGCGTGGTGGCCGCCAGGCCGGAGATGATCCTGGTATCCTACGACTTTACGGAGGACGCTTACGAGTGCAGGATCTTCTACAAAGAGCCGCGTCCGGCGTGGGAGTTAGAGCGGGTAAACGTCAAAGCCGCCTTCGATACCATCTTGGAGCTTCGCTCGCACCCAGACCCCAACGTCCGTCTCGCTTCCGGCAAGATCGAGGAGTTTCACGCTCTCCGCCGGCGACTAGTCAAGCAGGACGCGCTCCCGCCGTCGAGACGGGTGTTTTACCAGAACGAGCTATAGCCTCCGGGACGTTCGGGCGCTCCATCCGGCTAAAAAAGGTAGAATAACGGCGGAGCGAGGTAACCGGATCGAAAGGCGTAGAGAAAGGAAAGCATGAGCGGGACCAACTTCATAGTGATGGTCATCATGATCCTGATACTGCTCTTCGTCCTCATGAACATCGGGCCCCTCGTGGCCTTTTAGTTTTTCTATCCCTTTAGTTTTTCTCTAACTCAGGGCGAACGCCCGAACGGTTCTGTAGACGGCCCCTTCGGGGGTGAGCATGCTCTCCGTCAGCTCGACGCGCCGGACCCGGAACTCCCCGAGATACTCCTCGGGCAGTGGCTCGAAGCTCGCCGGCTGGCCCCGCGCACGGCCGAGCGTCAGGTGCGGCGTATAGGGGCGCTTCTCTCGCTCGAAGCATAGAGGCGCGAGGACGGCGTCGAGGTCCGTGGCCAGGGAGCACAGCCCATCGAAACCTATGCCGATGCCGGCCCACAGGACCTGGGCGCGCCGCGCTGACGGGAAGGCCCCGAACCCCGCCAGCCCGGCGTCGAAGCTCGCGTGTCGCCCGCAGACTTCCTCCAGAGCGGCGCAGAGACCGTCCAGTATCTCTTCCCGAACGTCGCCCAGGAACTTCAGGGTCAGGTGGACGTTCTCGGACTTGGACCACCGCACCCGCCCTCTCAGAGACAGGCGCCGGGCCCTTGCGAGCGCCTCATCTCGAAGCTCCGGTGGTGGGAAGATGGCGACGAAGGCTCGCATCGAACCTCCTAGTCGGCGGTACTGTGGCTCTCGCGGTAGCTCGCGGCACGGTTGGCTACGAGAGCGCCGGCAACGCCGGCGCCGGTGCCGTTATCCACGTTGACGACCGAGAGGCCCGGAGAGCAGCTCTGTAGCATACCGAGTATGGCGGCCGTACCGTCACCGCCCAGGCCGTAGCCGGTCGAGGTCGGGAGGCCCACGACCGGCACGGTTACGAGGCCCGAGACCACGCTCGGGAGCGCCCCCTCCATCCCGGCAGCGACGATCACGCAGTCCGGGTCGAAGGAGCGCAGATCCCTCAAGGGTTCGGCGAGGCGGTGGATGCCCGCCACGCCAACGTCGTTGAAGCTCTTTACGGCGACGCCCATCTCCCGGGCCACCGCGACGGCCCCCTCTAAAACGGGCAGGTCCGAGGTGCCTGCGCTTATGGCGACAAGACGGCCGCCGGTTGGGGTGGGCTCCCCCGGGCCGGCGACGAGGACCTTTCCGGCTGTCCTTACGGGCACGTCGGGGAGTGTCTCGCGCACGAGGCGTTCCTGCTCGAGGGTGGGACCGCTGACGATCACGCGCTCCGAGCGGTCCAGGATGGAGGCGCAGATCTTCGCGACCTGCGCGGGCGTCTTGCCGGGAGCGTAAACTATCTCGGGCACCCCTTTGCGTGCGGCACGGCCCAGGTCGAGGACGGCGAACTCGTCGAGGTAGCGAACCTCGCCCTCTCTCAGGCACCCGGCGGCTTCAGCGGGGGAGAGGTTGCCACCGGCGACGGCGGCCAGTATCTCTTCCAGGTTGTCGGGAGGTTTCGGCATCGGCCTCTAGTGTAACCGGCCCTGCAAGGGGGTAGACAGGGGACGCGCTCCGGTCCGCGGCCGTTTACGAGGAAAGGCATTTTCGATGACGACGATTATCGAGCTTGTGGTCTCTTTGGTAGCGATCCTGGGGGCCGCTGTCCTGTTCACCAACGCTGTCGAGATGCTCGGTGATCGGCTGAATCTGAGCTCGGGAGCGGTGGGGAGCGTACTCGCGGCGGTGGGGACCGCTCTGCCGGAGACCATGATCCCGGTGGTCGCCCTTATCGGGGCCGCTCTCGCCGGCGAGAGCGCTGGGGAGGCCGCCAGTGAGATCGGTATCGGGGCGATCCTCGGGGCGCCGTTCCTGCTCGCCACGCTCGCCTTGTTCATCGTCGGGGCTTCGGCCCTGGGTTTCCGGGGGCGTAGGCAGAACGGCACGGACATCGTTATAGAGAGGAGGACCACCAGACGAGACATAGTGTACTTTCTGATCTTGTTCGCCGTGGCCGCGGGAGCGGGCATCGTGGCGCTGCCTACCTACGTGAAGGTGTTGGTGGCGATCGTGCTGGTCGGAGCGTACGTCTTCTACGTGTGGCGTACTATAGTGAAGGGGGGAGAGGAGCTGGGAGACACGCCCCATGATCTCAAGATCTGGCCTGAGTCCACATGGGGTCCGGCGCCCACCTGGGCCGTCGTGATACAGCTTCTGTTGACCCTGGTGGTGATGGGGGCGGGGGCCCACTTCTTCGTTAGGGGTGTAGAGAGCGCCTCGGAGGCGATGGGTATACCGGCCGGTTTGATCTCGCTGGTCCTCGCCCCCCTGGCTACGGAACTGCCCGAGAAGTTCAACTCCATAATCTGGCTCAAGGACGACAAAGACACCCTGGCCGTCGGAAACATAACGGGGGCGATGGTCTTTCAGAGCACCTTACCGGTTGCCTTGGGCCTCGCGTTCACGAGTTGGGAGTTGGGCTTCCTCAACGCTCTCTCCGCGGGGATGGCCCTCGCCTCGGGTGTGGTCTTCCTAGGATTCCTCCTCCGCAAAGGCCCGATCAAGGCGTACTACCTGCTCGGCGCGGGGTCTCTGTACATCGTATTCTTGGCGGTAACGACCTACCAGCTCGCCACGTAAGCGCGGTACTAGACGCGCCCACGCGCCGCTCCTCGATGGTTTCGGATACCTGCACGAACCGCAGGGTAAGAAGTCTGTAGAATGGGTGTTCGCGTCGGAGAAAGACGAGGTTTGGCTTGCCGGAGTTTCTGAACGGGGAATTTTTTGTCGGGCTCTTTTTCGTGCTCGTCACCAACCTGATCCTCTCCGGCGACAACGCCGTGGTGATAGCCATGGCCGCTCGCAGGCTCGAAGGCGCCCAGCGTCGGCAGGCGATAGTCTGGGGAGCCGCCGGTGCCGTGGCGCTACGCTTGGTCTTTGCAGCCGTCGTCACCTATCTGATCCACGTACCATTCCTGCAGGTGGCGGGGGGGCTTCTGCTCGTCTGGATCGCCTGGAAGCTCGTTCACGACGACGAAGGGAACGAAGAAGAGGACCGGGTCCAGGCTGGCGAGAGCGCGGGAGAGGCGATCAGGATCATCATCGTGGCCGACGCCGTGATGTCGCTCGAT
Organism: Rubrobacteraceae bacterium; assembly: GCA_036519775.1. Lineage (GTDB taxonomy): Bacteria > Actinomycetota > Rubrobacteria > Rubrobacterales > Rubrobacteraceae > Rubrobacter_F. Next base: position 4,279 of record DATDKT010000022.1, on the reverse strand, counting down.
AACGTGATCGCCCTCGTTCAGGCCGCGAGGATCGATGGAGAGGTCAGCTTTTTGCTCCTCACGATCGGGTTAGCGACGACGATACCGCTGGTCGTCTTCGGGGCTGCGCTGCTGACCTCCCTGCTGGACAGGTTCCCCGTCCTTATCTACGCCGGCGCCGGTCTCCTCGTGTACCTGGCCGTAGAGATGTTCTTCGGTGACGCGTTCTTGGTGGAATACATGGAACCCTATGTTAGTATCGAATGGCTCGTAGAGGTTGTCGCCGTGGCCGTCTTCGTCACCATTGCCTGGGCGTGGGCCAGGCGTAAGGGGAGGGCCAAGCGGGTCGAGAAAGACATGACGAAGTCTCTGGAAGAGCTGGAGAAGTAGCCCGCGGGACGAAGAACCGGCAAAGAGCGCGTCCGGGTCTCTTACCGGCGGTCGAGCAACCGGGCCAGCGGTCCCCTGTTCCGTAGCCTCTCCAGCTCCGCTTCGGACTCCGCCAGGCTCTGTTCGATACGGGCGATGTGCTCTATGCGTTCCATGAGCATCAGGCGTTCCTCGGCCGCAGCCCGCAGCTCCAGGACCTCCTCCGTGAGCCGGCGGCGCTCCTCGGTACTCTCTTTGGCCTCCTTCTGAAGTCTCAGGTTAGTCGCGCGAACCTCCTTTAGTTGCCCGGAGAGGCGCCCGACCTCCTCCCGCGCGCGGGCTAATTCGCGTGCCAGCTCCAGCAAGGTAGAATCGAGGCGCTCGCGAACAGCAGCTGGCAGAACGCGGCCGTCGGGGCGGGCAAGCTCGCCGGCCTCGTCCTCCGAGATACCCAAGAGCCGCGCCGCCTCCGCGGGTGTTAGGGAAATCTCGTCCACCTAGCCTCCGGCTACCTCTCCGGCTCCAGGCGAGAGCTCGAACTCGTACCCCGCGCCCCGGACGGCTTCTCCGATCCGGTCCAGCTCCGCCTTGCCACCCTCGTAGGAGACGGCCGCAAGCCCCTTTTCCTGGTCCACGTTGACCTCCTCTACGAATCCGAGTCGTTCTAGCATCTTCTCCAGACGCTCGGACTCTCCGGTCTCCGCGAGACCCTGGACCACCAGCGTTACGTCGGGCATCTTCTTCCTCCGTTCACTTTTCTATTCATATTCCGTGGGCTGTTCCCGGGGCCTGACCCTGAGGGTTTGCTCGCTCCTGCCGCGCCGTACGCGCAGTTCCGCGTCGCGGTCTATCGCCGACTCGTCCAGGAGGTTCAAGAGGTCGTCGGTGGAGCGCACGGGGTTTTCGTTGAAGCCCACGATCAGGTCTCCCTGCCTGACGCCCGCTATCTTCGCCGGGCTGTTAGGCGCCACGTTCTCTACCTGCGCGCCGCCTTCGGCCCCGGCGTCACCACGTGCCTGGCGGCTCTGCACCATCACTCCCAGGAACGCCCGCCGGATGCGACCCTCGGTCACGAGCGCGAAGACCACGCGCCTGAAAGAAGCCGAGACCGGAACGGCGAAGCCTATACCCTGGGCGCCGCCGATTATGGCTGTGTTGATCCCGACGACCCTCCCCGAGACATCGGCTAAAGGCCCGCCCGAGTTGCCCGGGTTGATCGCCGCGTCCGTCTGGACGACGTTCTCGATCAGGCGCCCGTCTTGGCCCCTCAAGGAACGCCCCAGGGCGCTCACCACCCCCGCCGTCACCGTTCTCTGGAACCCCAGAGGGCTCCCGATCGCCACGACCAGCTGCCCTACGACAAGGTTCTTCGCCTCACCCAGGGGCGCCACCATCGGCTCCCTCTCCGGTGGAGCCTCGAAGCGCACCACCGCGAGGTCGCTCGATGGATCTTCTCCCAATACCTCTGCATCCTCCGTAGTCCCGTCGGCGAGCGTCACCCGTAGTCTTCCTCCGCCGCCTCGTTGCTGGAGGCCACGCACTACGTGACTGTTCGTCACGGCGGTGGCCGCCCCATCGTTGGTGCCGAGGATAACTCCGCTCCCGCCGCCGCGCCCCGAGCGGGTACCCACGGATATCACCGTCGATCCCAGACTATCGGTTACCGTGCGAACGGCCCGGGAGTAGGCGTCGAGCTCGTCGGGTTCCACGCGCGAGCTTGCAGATAGGTTTTCGAATATTTTCATAAGCCCTTTTTACCGCATCGCGAAAGGAACAGCACCAGGACGAACGGCCAGGTTTCTTGCGGTGTTCGCTGCTCGCTTCTCGAACGACTCGCGGTGTGGTTCGCCCAACCGGCTATAATTCCCGGCAATGAGCCCGGTCCTCGACAAGGCACGCCTCTCGGCGGCTATCCTGGCCGCGAGGGCGGCGCAGGCCGCGAGCCGAACGCTGAAGAGGGGAGGGGGCACCACCTACCCGGGCGTGGTTGCCCGCAGGGCGGACCCGAAGGTGCTCACAAAACTCTCTCGCAGGCTTCCACACGGGTCCGTGGCGATCACGGGTACCAATGGCAAGACGACCACGACCCGGATGGTCTCTGACATCCTCCGGTCCGCCGGTGTGCGCGTTGCGAACAACTCGACGGGCGCTAACCTCGTCACCGGCGTGACCGCCACGCTCGTCTCGGACTCGTCGCTCTTCGGGAAGCCGTCCTCCGAGATGGGGCTCTTTGAGGTGGACGAGGCGAGCGTGCCGAAGGTCGCCGCCGAGGCAGATCTCTCTCTGCTCGCCGTCTTGAACCTGTTCCGCGACCAGCTCGACCGCTACGGGGAATTGTCCTACACCGCTAAGGTCATCGCCTCGGCCTTCCCCGACCTGCCCGCCGGTGGCACCGTCGTCCTGAACGCCGACGATCCCCTGGTCGCGAGCCTCGGACGGGGCGCGAAGAGGCCGGTCTTTTTCGGGGTGGAGGACCCCGCCCTCGATACCGGTACCCTGCAGCACATCGCCGACTCCAAGGACTGCCCGATCTGCGGGACGGCCCTCTGCTACGACGCGGTCTACTTCGGGCATGTGGGCATCTACCGGTGTTCGAACTGCTCGTTCGCCCGTGCCGAGCCCTCTTACAGGGCGACGCACGTCCGGATGGACGGGCCGCGTGGGACGAGCTTCCTCCTTTCTACGCCCGAGGGGGAGTACGAGGCGCGTATCGGGCTACCAGGACTCTACAACGTGTACAATGCTTTGGCGGCGGCGGCGGTTGCCGGGGAGGCGGGGGTGAGGGCAGAGATCGTTGTCCGGGGTCTCGAGGAGTTCAGCGGGGTGTTCGGGCGGGTCGAGAGGGTGCGCGCCGGGGACAAGGAGGTCTTCCTGCTCCTCATCAAGAACCCGGTGGGGTTTAACGAGATCCTGCGCACCTTCGTCGCGAGCCCCGTTAGCGAAGCCGGAGCCACAAACGCCAAACACGTCCTCATCGCTATAAACGACAACCACGCCGATGGCCGGGACGTCTCCTGGCTCTGGGACGTGGACTTTGAGATGCTGGCCGGTGAGAGACACGGGACCCGGTTCTCCGTGAGCGGCATCCGGGCCGAGGACATGGCCGTGCGCCTCAAGTACGCTGAGCTTCCGGTGGGTGCCGTGATCTCCAACCGCAAAGAGGCGCTGTTGAGCACCCTCGAAGCCACCCCTCCGGGCGAAACGCTTTACGTGTTGCCGACCTACACGGCGATGCTGGAGATCCGTCAAACTCTAAGCGATCTCGGGTACACCCACCCCTTCTGGGAGGACTAGTGAAGCTCACCATCCGTTTCAGAGCATAAAAAGCTCACCTTCCGTCTCACTCTGACTGACGGCGGGGAGGAGGTGCGGCTTGAGTGCTGGTGAAGGCAAAGCGTGCTCGGGTGCCATCCTACTCACCAGTGGGAGTGCACCTGAGAATCGTTCAGGAGATCTTAGGCCACGAGCGACGTGCTAGGGCCGAGCTGCGCGCATGCCCCGACCCTTTATGGGCACTCTATTTCAGGTTTTTCTGAGCCTTTCAGTATTTTTGGTCAACGGGCCAAGCGAAAAAATCGCCAAAAACCTCGATAAAGACCTCAGAAAAGTTTTGCCACGGGTTACTTAATAAATACAGCCGCGTTGAGAACGATATGCGCACTTACAGGCTGAGCGCGACGACCCATGGGTGCAACGAGCATGTAAAGGAGGTGATTGGGATGCATAAAGAGGGAGAGGAACGGCGTCGCCGAGTCGCGGCGATTAAAGAGGGGGCGAGGACGGCCAACGATGGCCGGAGCTACTACCTCAGAGGACTGTGGGCGTGCCGCTTGGCAGCGGGTCTCACGCAGCGGGAGCTGGCCGAGAAGATAGGCAGCAGCCAAGCCACCGTGCGGGAGCTCGAGCGGGAGCATCGCGGCGCTTATATGTC
>DATDKT010000021.1:0-7050 GCA_036519775.1 Rubrobacteraceae bacterium | reverse complement strand
CCGCCGTCCGAGCGGATGATGCTCAAGGAACCTTGAAAGCCCTTCTCCTCGATCGAGGACTCGAAACCGCTCATGTACGTCTGGGTCCTGGGCTGCACGGCGTTGTTGACGACCGTGGTGAGGGTCCGCTCGTACTCCCCGTACTCCTGGCCGATGTCCGAGGAGATGGTGACCGGGAGGTCCGGGTACATCTCTTGTACGATGTCGCGCACCCTACGCTCGTGGTCCGGGTTGACGTAGGAGTTCAGGAACCCGATCGCCAGGGCCTCCACGCCCTTCTCGACGAGGTCTTCGACGGCCCGGTGCACCTCTTCTTCGTCGAGAGCCTGAATCTCACCGCCGTCGGCGCCCAACCGCTCGTTGATGCCCACGGTGTCCGTGAGATTAGCGGGAGGGTCAGGTTTGTCGAGCTGCATCCAGCCGTAGAGCGGGCCCGGCGTCCAGGCCCGGGCGAGGTGGAGGATCTGCTCGTGGCCGTGGGTGGTGAGAAGGCCAACCCGAGCTCCGGTGTTCGTCAGGATCATGTTCGTGACCACCGTCGTGCCGTGGAAGAGTAATATGAGGTCCGCAAAGGAGATCCCGACCTTCTCGCAGACTCGCTCGATGCCTGTCACCACGCCCTGCGACGGGTCCTCCGTAGTCGAGAGCACCTTGGTGTCCGTAAGCTCCCCCGTCCCTTCGTTGAAGACCAGCACGTCTGTGAAGGTCCCCCCCACGTCCACCGCAACGTTGTACGCCATACTGGCTCCTTTCCTCTAATGACTGCTCCGCCGCATCAGAAGGCGCCTTTCTCGGATGGGCGATTGCGCGTCAGGCGGCGCTCCCAGAGCAGGAACGCGCCGTTGACGGCGAACGCGAAGACCGTGAGCAAAAGGACAAGCCCATACAGGCGCGGCATGTCGTGGAGGCTCACGCTCTGCACGAGGACGTACCCCAGCCCGCTCCTCGCCGCGAACATCTGGGAGAGCACGACCCCCAGGAAGGTCACGCCAAAACCTATCCTCAAACCCGCCACCATTGAGGGCCGTATGGCCGGGAAGACTATCGTCCGGAAGAGCTGGAGACGCGAGAGGCGCAAGGATCGTCCAACCTTCAGCATGACCTCGCTCACGTTGCGGGTCCCGCTCATGGTGAAGATGATGATGGGGAAGACGCCGAAGAACATGGCGAACCACGCCTGGGCGGCGATCCCGAGCCCGAAAGCGAAGAGGAAGATCGGGTAGAGTGCCACCTTGGGCAGAGCGTAGAGCGCGACGACGATAGGCTCGAAGACCGCGTACGCGAAGCGCGAGAGCCCGAGCAGAAATCCGATAACCACCCCGAGGACCACAGCCAGGAGGTAGCCGTAGGCGAGCGCCACCAGCGTAACGCCCGCGTCCGCGCCGAGCCAACCCTCCCCCACGCCTTCGAGGAGCGCCCTCAGCGACACCAGAGGCGAGGCGACGAAGAAATCTCCCAGGACCACGGCCAGGACCTGCCATAAGGCGAGCAGGGCCAGCGGGAAGAGTAGTTGCGCGATCCTGACCGGGTCCTGCCACGCGGACGCCTTGCCGGGCTCCCCTCCGGGCGTCCGCGCGGTCTGCCCCGCGGCGTCAGCCATGCTCGTACAACCTCCGTTCGATGCTGTTTAGCGCCCAGTTCAAGAGGATCGCGAGAAAGAGGATGAGGAACATCGCCGAGTACATGGCGGCGGTCCGGAAGTTGGTGTAGTTGTAAGAGACCAGGTAGCCCAGACCCTGAGTAGAGAGCACGAACTCGGAGGCGATCACCCCGATCAGGGAGTACACCATCCCGAGCTTCAAGCCGGTGAAGACGTACGGCACGGCGGCCGGGAAGAAGATCCTGCTCAACAGCTGCCAGCGGCTCAGGTTCATGCTCTGTCCGACCTTGATGAGTACCCGCGGCACCTCGCCGAAGCCTATCGCCGTGTTGAGCACGACGGCCACGACCGCCCAGGCCCAGGAGATGACGACCACGGGCAGGATGTTGAAACCGAAGATGGCGAGCAATAGTGGGTAGAAGGCGAAGATTGGGATCGCGTAGTAGGTCGTCAGGTAGGGATCGAGGGTGCGTTTGAGAGGCTCATAACGCCAGAGCAGATACCCGAGCGGCACCCCCGTCAGCCCCGCGAGCAGGAAGCTCAGGACGAACGCGCCCCCGGTCGAGAGCAGGTGCGGGGTCAGCTCCCCGTCGGCCAATAGCTCGAAGAACTCCGGTACTATCCTGCTCAAGGGGATCAGGGTGATAGCGTCCCCAAGCCCGGCGCGCGGCACGATCTCCAGGGCGGCGACGGTGGCGATGATCACCGCCCAGCGCGTCAGGCGTACGCTCGCGGCGTTCATACATGGCCTTTTAGGGTCTTCATGGACTCTTCGCGCAAGACCTTCCAGACATCGCCCGTAATGTTCCCGAACTCCGGGGTGCCGACCACGCTGGAGTCGCGCGGCCGCTCTAGGTCCACCGTCACGACCTTCTTTATGGTCCCGGGCCTGGCACTCATGACGATCACCCTGTCGGAGAGCAGGGTCGCCTCCTCGATGGAGTGGGTTATGAAGAGCGCCGTGGCCTTAGTCTCGGACCAGATGCTCAATAACTCGTCGCCCAGGATGAGACGCGTCTGCTCGTCCAGAGCGCCGAAAGGCTCGTCCATGAGAAGAACCTCCGGGTTCATCACCAGCGTGCGCGCGATGGCGACGCGCTGGCGCATGCCGCCAGAGAGCTCGCCCGGGTAGCGGTCCTCGAACCCTTTGAGGCCGACCAGTTCGATCAGTGCCCGCGACCGCTCACGCCGCTCCCCCTTGGCGACGCCGTGCATCTCCAGCCCGAACTCCACGTTCCCCAGGACCGTCCGCCACGGGAAAGCGGACTCCTGCTGGAAGACGAGCCCGACGGCCGGGTGGGGCCCGTTTATCGGCTCGCCTTCTATCAGCACCTCGCCGCCCGTCGGCCCGATCAGGCCCCCGACTATCTCCAGCAGCGTGCTCTTGCCGCACCCCGAAGGTCCCACGATGGAGACGAACTCGCCCTCGGCGACCGCGAGGTCCACGCCGGCCAGAGCCTCGACCTCCTGGCCCTTGCCGGAGAAGGTCTTGCGGACCTCTTTGACCTCGAGGCGCACGGCTCTACTGCAGCTCCGCGAGGTCGACCCGTTGGTCTTCCGGCAAGAACTGCTGGTCCAGGAGCGCCTCCCAGTCGACCTCGTCGCCGGCCTCCAGAAGCTCGATGGCCTTCATCTCCTCGACCGTCGTGTTCAGAGCGCCCGCGGAGAGGGCGGTGGAGTAGTACATAGACGGGTCTATGGTCTGGAGGGACTCGAGCGCGGCGTCCTCGGCGACCTCCGAGTTATTCGCCCACGCCGCAGCCGCTTCCTCGGGGTTCTCCAGCGTGAAGTCTATGGCCTGTTGGTAGAGTTCGATCAGGTTCTGCAGAAGCTCCGGCTGCTGTTGCACGGTCTGGTTCGTCGCCATCATAACGAGTTGCGCAAACTCCCCAACGTACTCGGTGGTCTGGAAGACGGTGATCAAACCCTCCTCCTCGTTCTGCCGGATCGCCGTCGGCAACAACTGCGGCGCCAAGTCTATGGCGCCCTCCTTCAGACCGGTTATAGCCTCGGAGAGCCCACCCATCGCCTGCAGCTCGACCTCGCCGGGGTCTATACCGGCGGCTTGCAGCGAGAGCACGGCGCAGCCCTGGGTTATGGAGCCGGGTTCGGTGAACCCCACGCTCTTGCCGCGCACGGCCTCTATCGACCCGATCCCGCGGTCCGGCAGCGTCACAAAGCTGATGTCCGCCGTGTTGGCGATAGCGCCACCCAGGATCTTCAGCTCGGCTCCCTCATTGAAGGCGTTGATCGCCGCCGGCGTGGCGACCGCGCCCAAGGGCAGTCCCCCGGTGACCACGTTTCGCACCGTCTCACCGCCGCCGCTAGAGCCGACGATCTCGTCCAGCGAGATCCCACGCTCCTCGAAGTAACCCTGCTCTATGGCGACCGCCCACGGTACCGTATAGAGCAGCGTCGGCCAGTGGCTCACCGACAACCCCACCGGCTCCGAAGAGCCTCCCTGGCCTCCACCGCCACAAGCCGTCAACAAACCCCCCGAGCCCACCGTAGCCACCCCGAACGCGCCCACCGCCTTCAGAAACCTCCGGCGCGTCAGGGTAGTCTCGCGTCTCCCGGATGACTTTGCCATTCTCGCTTCCTCCTCCTCGTGCAAGCATGTAAGGTCTATCCGGCTACCGGCTCGAAGTTGCCGGCCTTGTGAACCTGCCCCGGAAGCTCCTTGCCGAGCTGCCCGGAGAGCCATTGCGCGCACTCGATAAGAACATCCAGGTCGATCCCCGTCTCGTGCCTCATCCCGTGCAAAAGGTACACTAGGTCCTCTGTCGCGATGTTGCCGGTCGCCTTCGGGGCGAAGGGACAGCCGCCCGTGCCCCCCACCGAGGCGTCGAGCACTGTCGCCCCCGCTTCGATGGCCGCCGCCGCGTTCGCTATCCCCGTGTTGCGGGTGTCGTGAAAGTGGCAGCCTACGATGGTCCCGAATTCGATGACGCCCTCGACGAGGGCTTTGACCTGGCTCGGCACACCGACTCCTATGGTGTCGGCGAGTACGATCTCGTCTGGCTTCGCCGCTCCTACCCTTTCAGCCAGATCGAGCACAACCTTTGGCTCTACTCGACCCTCGAACGGGCACCCGAAGGCGGCGGAGAGCGTAATGGAGATGCGTACTCCGTCCAGCCGCGCCCGCTCGACGAGCCTCTCGGCCAGAGCTGCGCCCTCCTCCACGGTCGTGTTCTGGTTCTTCTTTGCGAACGTCTCCGTCACCGGGAAGGCGTAGCGCACCTCGTCTACGCCGGCCTCGACCGCCCGCTCGTAGCCTCTCTGGTTCAGCGCCAGACCCGCGTAGGTGGTGTTCGGGAGACGGTTTATCCTGGCCATCACCTCCTCGGCGCCGGCCATCTGTGGCACGAGCTTGGGGTTGACGAAGCTCGCCGCTTCTACCCTCGGCACGCCCGCCGCCGCGAGCCAGTCGCACAGCTCGGCCCGGGTCTCCGGGGAGAGCGTCTCGTCCTCGTTTTGCAGGCCGTCGCGAGGACCCACGTCCACTATCTCTATCCGCACCGGCTCACCCCCGTTCCGCGAAGCGACCACCCACAACCTCGTACCCCTTGGTCGCTGTTCCTCCTTCGTACGCTACGATAACTACGGTCCCCGTTTGCGTCAAGCGTCGCAAGCAGCGGCAGGGCGCCTCATGCCACGCGACGTGCCCCTAGCGCAGCGTGGTAACGAGGGCGGCGCGCGCGGCGAAGTAGCCGCACATGCCGTGGACGCCGCCTCCGGGCGGCGTTGAGGAGGAGCAGATATAGAGACCTTTAGCGGGCGTCGAGTAGGGCGTGAGGCGTGCCGTGGGGCGGGTAAAGAGCTGGCGGAAGTCCATGATGCCGCCGTTGATGTCGCCGCCGACGTGGTTGGCGTTTATGCGCTGTAGGTCGGCGGGGCCCATTGTGCTTTTCGCCAGGATACGGTCTCTGAAACCAGGGGCGAAGCGTTCGATCTGGGCCTCTATCCTCTCGGTCATGTCGATGGTGGAGCCGTTGGGGACGTGGCAGTAGGCCCAGACGGTGTGCTTTCCCTCGGGGGCGCGCGACGCGTCGAAGAGGCTCTGCTGGGCGAGCAGGACGAAGGGGTGCTCGGGGTGTTCGCCCCGAGAGACGGCCGCCTCTCCGGCGGAGATCTCATCCAGCGTCCCGCCTATATGGACGGTCCCGGCTCGCAGACACTCCTCTGCTCTCCAGGGGATCGGGCCGTCCAGGGCAAAATCTACCTTGAAGACGCCGGGGCCGTAGCGGTAACATTCGAGGGCGCGCCGGTAACGACCCGTAAAGTGCTCCCCCGCTATCTTCAATAGCTGCCGCGGCGTCACGTCGAAGAGGACCGTACGGGTGCGGGGCACCTCCTCGATGGAGCCGACGCGCACCCCCGTGTACACCTCGCCGCCCATCGAGCGCAGGTAGGAAACCAAAGCGTCGGCTATCTTCTGAGAGCCACCTTTGGGGAACGGCCAGCCGGCGGCGTGACCAACGGCCGAGAGGACGAGCCCGAAGGAGGCGCTCGGCGCCTGCTCCATCGGCAGGAAGGAGTGGGCGGCGTTCCCGGCGAAGAGTCCCTTTGCTTTCTCGCCTCTGAACAGACCTTCGGCGAGGCCGCGGGCGGAGCGGAGGGCGCGCAGGCCAAAACCCGCGAGGGCCACCGGGTGGCGCGGGAGCCGTGGCGGACCGAGAAGGGAACCGACGATCCTGTCGAAGTCGCGGGCTATCGGCTGCATCAGCCTCTGGTACGCCTCTGCGTCGGAGCCTAGAGTTCTTCCCGTCTCCTCCACCGAGCGTTCGAGTACGGTCGCCGTGCCGTCGTCGAAGGGATGGGCGAGCGGGGCGGGTGGGTGGACCCACTCGAGACCGTGTTCTTCGAGCGGCAGGGTGGAGAAGAAGGGCGAGGCGTAGCCGAGGGGATGTATGGCCGACCCGACGTCGTGAACGAAGCCGGGTAGGGTGAGCTCCGCGGAGCGGGCGCCACCCCCCACCGTAGCTTCGGCCTCCAACACGATCACGGAGCGTCCGTTGCGGGCCAGCTCCACGGCCGCGGCAAGGCCATTCGGCCCCGAGCCGACGACTACCGCATCGTACGTTCCGTTGCCCCTCTCGCTCACGTTCCCGATACTACCCCGTCACGCACTCCCGGCCTGTGCTACCGCACACGCCGGCGAAGAAATCCGGCTAAGAATCCTGTTCCCGCTCCCTGAGCTTCTCGACGACCCGGCGCTTCTCCTCGTTCTCGCCCGGCTCAGCGGACTCGTTCAGGCGAGATGAGGGTTGTCCCTTCGGTTCCTCGGAAACCTTGGGCTCCACATCAGGGTTGGGATCCGAGGCCTCTTTTGCCCTCTGCGGAACCTGCTTTGGTCTTTTTTGTTGAGGCATGCGCTCCCTTTCTTCTAGAGAGGTGTCCCTCGCTTGTTACCCGGCTCGAGGTAGCACAACACCCGATGCCCCAGAGCT
>DATDKT010000020.1:0-9045 GCA_036519775.1 Rubrobacteraceae bacterium | reverse complement strand
GCCCAGGCCAAGAAATGGGGCGCGCCGCTCCTGAACCACCTGCTCTACGCCAGACGTCCGACTATCTTCCGAGGGGTGCGGGGTATGTGGAGCGGATTGGATTCGTCGGGTCTGGTCGATCCGAAGCTCGTCGCCCTCATCAACCGCAGGGTCGCCGCCCTAAACGGTTGCGTTTTCTGACAGGACATAAACGCTGCCGTGGGCAGCGAACTGGGGGTTTCCGAAGAGAAGATACTGGCCCTGGATGAGTACGCCTATAGTCTGCTCTACGACGAGAAGGAGCGGGTCGCGCTAGAGTACGCTGACGCCATCACCCTCTCGGACCGGGATGTGAGCGACGAGCTGTTCTCGCAGGTGAGGAGGTTCTTCGACGATGACGCGCTGATCGAGCTTACGGTGGCTATCGCCTGGGAGAATTCATCAAGCAAGTTTAACCACGCCTTGCGGGTTCCCTCTCAGGGTCTGTGGAGGCGAGGGTAGCTGACGCCGGATCCAAACCCTGCTTGCGCGGCACGGCTCAGGAGGATCGGCGAGGGTGGGGAGAGGTGATGGTCGGCCACAGCGCCTCTGCGTCCCGCCTCGCGACGATGTCGCCCAGGCGCGATGCCCATTCGCTCTCCGTGCCGAACTCGTCCCGCCAGGACCAGAGCCGCAGGGTGAAGTGGCGCAGAGTGTGCCTCTCGGTGAAGCCGATAGCACCGTGTACCTGGTGGGCGATAGCTGCTGCTGTCCCTGCCGCTTCGCCGATCCGCACCTTCGCCGCTGAGATCTCGAACGCCGCCTCCGCGACCTGCTCACAGTACGCGGTCGCCTCCACGGCGGCCGAAGCCGCTGCCTTCGCTGCTGCGACCTCTCCGGCCAGGAGCGCGAGCTGTTGTTGGATCGCCTGGAAACGACCGATCGGACGCCCGAACTGCTCGCGTTCCCTGGCATACAGCACCGAAAGCTCCAGGATGCGCTCCAATGCCCCGGTCATCGCCACCGATCGCGCAAGCGCACCCCGCAAGAGCAACGCCTCCTCGTCCACACCAGCGTCGGCCAGCGCGACCTCTTCCGCCGGCGCACCGTCGAACACAACGTCGTCGCGCGGCTCCCCGGCGAGGTTCTCTCCCGGTGAGATCTCGCATCTCCGCGGGTCTACGAGCGCCACGAGACGGCCCTCTTCAGAACTCTCGATCACGACCAGTCGCGTAGCCATACGGGCCCAAGGAACGCGCCGGAGGCGTCCGGAGAGCACCCAGATCCTCCCTTCACGATGGAGATCCAGGCTCCCCCCAGGGCGCGCGGGTGCTCCTGTCAGCGGTCCGTTCGGCACCGGGAGGCCACATTCGGAGAGTGCCCAGCCGGCCAGGAGCGCGGTCTCCGCCAGGGGAACGGAGGCGGCGTGACGCCCCGCGAGATGGAGGACGGTCGCGGCGTCCTCCAGGGTCCCGCCGGAGCCTCCTGACTCTTCAGGCACCGAGACGAGCGTGAGATCTGCTTTTTCGAGAGCCTTCCATGTCTTGGCCGACGGAGTGTCTTCCTCCCGGTCACCGAGCACGTTGGTCATCGTTTCGAGCAGCTTCTCGCGTGAGGTGCTCATCGTACGCCCAGTCCGCGGGCGACGATGCCGCGAAGTATCTCGCTCGTCCCGCCCCTCAAAGTGAAGGCGGGGGCGTGCGAAGTCGCCTCGGCGAGCCGGGCTTCGAAGGGACCGGACGCCTCGAAGGATGGCTCGGAGGGCACGAGCAGGCGAGCGGCTTCGGCGACCTCGCGCTCGAACCGGTTCCCTAGCTCTTTGACGAGCGCGGCTTCGACCTCGGGGGCGGCCCCCGTCTCCAGAGCGACGGCCACCGAGAGCGACATTTCGCGCAGCGTCCACAGCCGCGAGACCAGCGTTCCCACGGCGATCCGTGCCCGCTCGTCGGGATCTTCGCCGAGCACGCGGACGAGCTCGACGAGCAGCGGGAAGGTGCTCAAGAACCTTTCGGAGCCGCTTCTCTCGTGGGCCAGCTCGCTCGTCACCTGCTCCCAGCCGGCCCCGATCTCCCCGAGCACCAACTCGTCGGGGACGAAGACGCCGTCGAGGACGACCTCGTTGAAGACGTGCTCGCCGGTGACGAGCCGTATGGGCTCCACCGTTATCCTCGGCACCGAGAGGTCCACGATGAACTGGCTCAGGCCGGTGTGCCGGTCTCCTTCGCTCTGAGGAGAAGTCCGGCAGAGCACGATGAAGAAGTGGGAGAGGTGGGCGCCGCCGGTCCAGATCTTCGTACCGTTGACGAGCCATCCGCCGTCCGTCCTCTCTGCGCTCGTCTGTACCGAAGCCAGGTCCGAGCCGCTCTCGGGCTCGCTCATGCCGATGGAGAAGAAGCACTCGCCGCAGGCGATGGCCGGCAGGAAACGCCTCTTCTGCTCTTCGGTGCCGAAACGCAGGATGCTCGGGCCGCTCTGGCGGTCGGCGATCCAGTGCGAAGCCACCGGGGCCCCCGTCGCGAGCAGCTCTTCTAAGACCACGAACCGCTCCAGCGAGGACCGCTCCTGTCCCCCGTACCGCTCGGGCCACGTCATACCCAGCCAGCCGCGCTCGCCGAGCTTGCGGCTGAACTCCGGCGAATACCCATTGAACCACCCGTCGCATCTTGGCTCGAATGCGCCAACAGCGTGCTCCTCCGAGAGGAAGGCGCGCACCGCGGCGCGCAAGTCCTCGGCCCCCTCCGGTAGCCTCGCCGGAGGAAGGCTCACTCCTTTCAACGGTTCCGCACTCTCGACCCCAAAATACACGTTACCTCCTCGACGTTCCTCCCCAACTGGCCGAAACGAGCAGCTAGCATTGTACCGAACAACACGATGTGAGAGGCTGCGACGAGTTGACAGCTGCGACCGTTCCTGGCTAGGATATCGAACATTGGGAAAGGGACGCTGGCTCGGGTGCCGCTCTTCGGGAGGAATCCTTTGAACGGGAGTGCTTCTTCTGTTGTCCGCTCCCGGGCGCGGCTGTCCGGAGCGTGAACGGGGAGGAGTCAGTTTGGGGAAGCTGCTTTACGCGGGGCGGAGGCCGCGCCGTCTTTGGCGTACCGGCCTGGTTTCTATCGCGGTTCTTCTCGCGCTCGCGTTAGTGTCCTGCGGCGCCTCGGCGCCGGGAGGGGGCGACAGGCTCTCGGTGGCGACCGGGGGAACGGGCGGGGTCTACTACGTCTATGGTGGCGCCCTGGCCGATCAAATCACGCAGAACGTAGAAGGCGTCGAGGCGACCGCCGAGTCCACAGCGGCGTCGGTGGATAACATGCTCCTGATCGAGAGCGGAGGTAGCGATCTGGCCTTCGTGTCGGCCGATACGGCCGCCGACGGGGTCGCGGGCACCGAGGACTTCGAGGAGCCGATCCCCGCCCAGGTCTTGGCGCAGCTCTACCTGAGCCCTATACAGGTCGTCACCCTGGAGGGTTCCGGTATCGAGGCCATCGAGGACCTTGCGGGGAGAGCGGTCTCGGTCGGCGCGCCCAACTCGGCGACGGAGGTCAGTGCGGAGAGGATTATTACGCTCGCGGGGGTAGACCCCGAGGCCGGCATAGAGCGGGAGCAGCTCGGGGTCGACGAGTCGGTGGACGCGATCCGCGACGGCACCATAGATGCGTTCTTCTGGGGAGGAGGCGTGCCGACCGGCGCCATCACCGACCTCGCTTCGACCAACGACATCCGGCTGCTGCCCACGGATCTGTACCTGAACGACATCAACCAGCGGTTCAGCGAGGTCTACGTCGGGTTGGTCATACCGGCGGGCTCCTACGAGGGCTTCGACGAGGAGGTGGGAACGATCGGGGTCCCGAACTTCCTCCTCGCCAACGAATCCCTAGACGAGGAGCTGGCCTACCAAGTCACGAGGGTCCTCTTCGAGCAGCAAGAGGCGCTCGCCGAGGCCCACCCCGAAGCCGAGAAGCTCGATCTGGAGGGCGCCCAAAGCGTCGCGCCCCTCGAACTCCACCCCGGCGCGAGGCGCTACTACGAAGAGGCCGGCGGGTAGTGGCGTTGTCGCGCCGCTACTCCCGCTCTTCACGGGTGTCGCCGCTCTCTTTGCCCTCGTGGACGAGGAGCCGGGGAGGTCAATTGACACAGGTGGCACCACAAACTATTCTGGTTCGGAAGACGGGGAAAGGATAAGACGATGTCCGACGAACGCACAGGCGAGCGCGCGAGCGAACGTGTAAGGCTCGAAGACCCGCTCGCCGCCGGCGCGGACCATCTCGCCGAGGAGTTCGAGGCCGAGAAGCCGGGACGCGCGCTGAGCGGTTTCCCGAAACTCCTGCTCTCGGTCGCCGGCGTGGCGCTCTCCTGCTACGCCCTGTTCTGGGTCTTGAACCCCGTACCGGCCCAGATCTACCGCACTAGCTTCCTCGCCATCGCGCTCGCCATGACGTTCATCCTGTACGAGGCCTGGGGCAGCTCGCGCGAGATCGAACGCGGGGATGACCGGGAGGCTGATGAGGAGTCCGCTCGGGAGGAGCGCCGCTCGGACAACCCGGGCGTCACGGATTACCTCTTCGCCGCCCTGTCCATTATCTCTTTAGGCTACACCTTAGTGGTCTTCGACGAGTTCGTCCGGCGAGCGGCGCGTCCCGATACTTTAGACATCGTCTTCGGCGTGATCACCATCTTGCTGGTGCTGGAGGCGACGCGTAGGACCGTCGGGTGGATACTGCCCGCCATCTGCGTGGCCTTCCTCGCCTACGCTTATCTCGGGGCCTTGATACCGGACTGGGCGCAGGTTGGGCACCGAGGCTACGGGCCGGACCGGCTCGTGGGCCAGACTTACATGGGCCTCGAAGGGCTCTTTGGCGTGCCGCTCGACGTCGCCGCAACCTACATTATCCTCTTCACGATCTACGGGGCCGTCCTGGAGTACTCGGGGGCGGGCAAGTACTTTATAGACGTGAGCTTCGCCGCCTTCGGCCGGTCTCGCACCAGCCCTGGACGCACCACGACGCTCGCCGGATTTCTCTTAGGCACGGTCTCGGGCTCGGGGACGGCGACGACCGTCACGCTCGCCTCGGTCGCCTGGCCGATCTTGCAGCGCGCCGGCTACCCGAGGGAGGCGGGCGGCGGGATCTTGGCCGCAGCCGGCATCGGGGCCATACTCTCGCCTCCTACTCTAGGGGCTGCGGCGTTCATCATCGCCGAGTTTCTGGGGGTGAGTTACTTAGAGGTCTTGCTGTACGCTCTGATCCCCTCAGTCCTTTATTACCTCGGGATCATACTCGCCATCGAGGCCGATGCGCGCAGGTTCAGGACGCGAGGCATCGAGGTCGAGACACCGCCCTTGGGGTACCTGCTCTGGCGCTACGGCTACCACTTCAGCTCGCTTTTCCTGATCGTCATTATCATGGCGATGGGCTACACGCCCTACCTGGCGGTCGTTATCGCGACGGGCGTGGCGTTTTTGCTCTCGTTCTTGGACCGTGAGCACAGGATGGGACCGCGCAGGATCTGGGCCGCGCTAGCAGCAGGGGCGATGGGGGTTCTGCCGGTGGCGGCGACTTGCGCGGCGGCCGGGATCATCGTCGCCGTCGTGACGCTCACAGGGCTAGGGCTCAAGCTCAGCTCACTCATTATCGCGCTCGCTGGGGGGGGGCTTTTGCTCACTGCGCTTTACTCGGCGGTGGCGATCCTGATCCTCGGCTTAGCCGTGCCGGTGACGGCCTCGTTCATCATCGCGGCCGTCATCATCGCGCCGGCTTTCACGGAGCTCGGGGTCCCGACTTTCGTCGCCTACATGTTCGTCTTCTACTACGCTGTCCTCTCCGAGGTGAGCCCGCCGACCGCCTTGGCCGCCGTCGCCGCGGCGGCGATCACCGGCGGTAACGCCTTCAAGACGATGATGCTGACCTGGAAGTACACCTTACCCGCCTTCCTGGTCCCGTTCGCCCTCGTCCTCAGTCCGAACGGTCAAGCGCTGCTGCTCGAGGGCTCGCCCTTGCAGATCGGTCTGACCTTACTGGTATCGGCTGTAGCGGTGGGCGCTCTGGCCGTAACCACCGGCTCCTGGCTCTTTGGCCCGGCCCGCCTCCCCGAGCGTGTCCTGTGCGCCGTCGCCGGGCTCCTGCTCCTCTACCTAGAGCCGTTCTGGGTGGGTGTGGGGGTTGCGGTGCTGGTCACCGGGATCGTCGTGCACCTCGTTGGGGTGCGGATCTCCGGAAAATCCGAGGCTCCCGAGGGCGCCGCGGGCGTAGAGGCCGGACGCTCAGCCGGCGAGACCGAGCAGGCCGACTAGCTCCTCGAGCTCCCGCAGCGTCTCCTCGTCCAGCGCCGGGGCGGGGAAGCGGACGTGGGAAGAGGAGATAGCTCCCCGCAGCTTAAAGACCTCTTTGCGAATGCTCACGCCCCCGACCCCGAGCTGAGCCTCGAAGCGGATGAGCGGCAGGTAGCGGAAGAAATGCTCCCGCGCCTCGCGCTTCTCCCCCTTCGAGAAGAGCTCGTAGGTACGGACGAGGATCTCCTGGTAGGCGAAACCGGTCATGATACCGACGGCGCCGCGAGAGAGCTCCTCGTAGAAGTACATCCCACCCAGACCGCCGAAGATGCCTACTCTATCCTCGATCTTCTCCAGGAGGCTCGTGATCTTGATCGTCGTCGGCGCCTCCTCGAGCTTGACGTACCGACAGCCCTCGATCTCGTTGACTACCCGGGCGATAAAAGCGGCGGGCATGACGACCCCCGTGTTCACCGGCTCGTCCTGCACGACCACCGGCAACGAGAGCGCCTCCGCGACCCGCCGGTAGTGCTCGAAGACGAGGTCGAGGTTCCTCACGTTGTTAGGCGGGGCCACCATGACCGCCGCGGCCCCGATCTCCTCCGCCTCACGCGCCCACTCTATCGTAACCTTGGTCGCCGCCGCCGAGCAGCCCACGACGACGGGCACATGGTCTCCCGCGGCCTCGAGGTAGCGTTGCATGACTATCGAACGCTCGGCGTCCGAGAGCTTGTGTGCCTCACCCATGATGCCCAGGATCGTAAGACCGTGTACCCCGGAGTCCAGGTAGAGCCTGGCGAGCGAGTCTATACCCCCGAGGTCCACGTCCCCTTCCTCGGTGAAGGGGGTCAGAGTGATGGTGCAGACGCCGCTTAGGAACATGGGCACAGTATATAAGCCCCGGTATGGGCTAACATAGCGGGAGAGAGGAGGTTCGCGGCGGTGTACGACTTCGCGGTGATAGGCGGCGGTATCGTCGGGCTCTCCACTGCCCGGGCGCTTCTGGACCGTTACCCGGACGCGGGCATAGTGGTGCTCGAGAAGGAGCCGGATTGGGCCCGGCACCAGACCGGCCACAACAGCGGTGTGATCCACAGCGGTATCTACTACAAGCCGGGGAGCTTGAAGGCCCGCTTCTGTAAGGAGGGCGCGGAGAGGCTCGTGGAGTTCTGCCGAGAGTACGGGATCTCGCACGAGATCTGTGGCAAGGTTATCGTCGCGACGGAGTCTGGGGAGATGCCGCGTCTGAGAAACCTCTACGAGCGGGGCGTAGAGAACGGCCTCGCGGTCGAGGAGATCGGACCGGGGGAGCTCAAAGAGCTCGAACCGCACGCTGTCGGTATCGCGGCGCTCAAGGTGCCGAGCACGGGGATAGTAGATTTCGTCGGTGTCGCCGAAACCTTCGCGAAGATGGTCGTCGAAAAAGACGGCGAGTTGCGCGCCGGTGCAGAGGTTACAGGTATCTCCGAGACCGGTGACGGGGTAGAGTTGCGCACGACCGGACAGAGCTTCCGGGCGCGCGCGCTGATCAACTGCGCCGGGTTGCAGAGTGACCGGATCGCTGCGCTCGGCGGGGTGGAGGCGGGGGCCAGGATCGTGCCGTTCCGCGGTGAGTACTACGTACTTGCGCCGGAGAGCCGTCACTTGGTAAAGAACCTCATCTACCCCGTCCCGGACCCGAGCTTTCCTTTCCTGGGCGTCCACTTTACCCGCACCGTACAGGGCCACATCGAGGCCGGCCCGAACGCGGTCTTGGGCCTCGCCCGCGAGGGCTACAAAAAGACGGAGGTAAAGCTGAAGGATCTCGCAGAAGTCCTCTCGTATCCGGCCTTCTGGCGGCTCGCCGGGAAGAACTGGAAGACGGGCGCGGGCGAGGTCTTCCGGTCCCTGAGCAAGAGCGCCTTCGTGCGGGGTTTGCGGAGGCTCGTCCCGGAGGTGAAGGAAGAGGATCTCGTCCCGACCGAGGCGGGTGTGCGGGCCCAGGCGCTGAAGAAGGACGGTACGCTCGTGGACGACTTTCTCATCGTCGAGGGGGAGCGGAGCGTCCACGTCTTGAACGCCCCCTCGCCAGCGGCCACAGCGTGCATCCCGATCGGGGAGGCCATCGCGGACCGGGTCTCGGACCTCGTAAAGCTCGAAAGCGGGCGTTGAGGTTCGCCACGATCCGGAGTAAGGGCCAGGAGATGGCCACTGTGGTCTTGCCCGGCGGCGTCGTACCGGTAGGGGAGATGGACGGCACGATTCCTAAAACTTCGCGCGCTCTGGACCATTAACTAAAGAGCGAGGTCAGAGGTTCCCCCTTACGGGCCTCGCGTTGCCGGGCTGGCGCACAATACTATCTCCTTTAGGTGTTTCTGCCAGCCGGCCCTATCTCTTTTGCGATAGCCCCGGTCCTAGTGGAGCTGAGCCAGGCTAGATCCTGTCTGAAGATTCATGACGTATGGATCAGGTCCTCCCGAAGTGGACCTGTGACCGTCTAGGAGGGGCCACAACGGATGCCCACGGGTACTTTTGGCTAGGTTCTCTGCGTTTCGGATTCCTCACACATGCCCTAGTACATCGACCCGTCAATGCGGGGTAGTGAGACTCCTACTCGTGCTTCCACTAGTAGCTCCCCGAGAGGGGAGCATAGCCCTACGGCGGCCGGGATGATACCCCTCGTTGAACGCGTCAGCGGTATCTACTCCGCGAAGAACTCGCGCGGCAGGTAGTCGGTATACGGTCGCTGCATGCCGAGCAGAAGGATAGACTTATGGGCTTGTTTGACTGGCTTTTCGGGCGCAAGGAGGAGCATCGGGCGCAGCCAGCAGCGCCGACCTCCC
>DATDKT010000019.1:0-13289 GCA_036519775.1 Rubrobacteraceae bacterium | reverse complement strand
GTCGAAGCCTATGGCCTGCAAAACCCTTCCTACGACGGCCTGCAGGACCTTGGCCACGATGTAGCCGATGATTAGTATGACGATCGCGCCTATGAGCTGCGGCAGGTACGACAAGAACGTGCTGAGCGCGTTCTGTAGTGGTTGAATTAACGTGTCGCTCATATTCATTCCTCTCTTTCTCGCTAGTCTCTAGCTATGGACGTCTGCGGCCGGTCTTGGCACCCAAAGCGCCGCCTATGGCGCCACCAATAAACGGGGCGAGCAGGGCGAGGATGCCGGCGCCGGTGAGGATCGTGCCCAGGTTCTGCGGGGCGTCGTTCGGGGTGGTGGGAAGGGTCACGCCGCTGAGGTTGTCTAGGAAGCTGAGGCCTAAGAGCGCCCCTATGCCCGCTAGCACTATCGTGACCACTAGAGCGACCACGGGAACCAAAAGGCCGTGCTTGAGGCCGGAGCGGCTCGCGAGGCGTCCGGCGACGTAGCCGCCTATGATGAAGGCCAAAAGCAGCGTGATCAGCAGCCCGATGAGGCCCGCTGTACCACCCTCAGTGCCCGAGGAGCTGGCCCCTCCGGCTCCCAGGATCGCGCCGACGACTGCACCGACTATGCCGCTGAGGATCAGACCAGCCCCCAAAGCCGCGAGCCAGCCGAAGATTACGCTCAGCCAACTCGTTCCTCGCCCGGAGTCCGAACTCCCCTCGCCCCCGTCCCCCCGATGGTGCGCCTCGCTGGAGCTGCGCCCGCCGCGAGATTCGCTACGAGACTCGCGCTCCGCGCGTAGCTCTCCGACCCGTCTTGGCCCCTCGTTTCCATGCTGCCCGTCCATCCTGTGCCCGTCGGCGTCTATGTCCGGACCGAGCAGCCGCTGGCGCTCCTCGCTGCGTTCTCTTTCGGTCATTCCTCCCTCTTTCTACCGCTCTAACAGGACGGGTCCGATGAGCACCGGACCCGTCCATTCGTAAACTTCCTTCTGCACCGACTCTAGAAGGCCCCCGAGAGTGTTTCGGGGGCCTTCAGGCGCTCTACCCGCGACGCGTGGTCTCGTCTTCCACGTCCACCTCTTCGCGACGAACGTCCTCCTCGACAACCTCCTCGTCCTGAACAGCGTCCTTGCGAACCCTTATCTCCTCTTTGACCACCGGACGCTTCTCGGTGACGACCTCTTCCTCGACCACGGGCATGGAGACCTCATCGTCGCCGATCTCGGCTTCCGACGCCTCGCGATCGTTGACCGGTACCCGCTCGACGCTGACCTCCTCGTGCCTGGTGGGCACGCTAAGCTGCTCGCGGTCGGTCCTCACGCGCTTGCGCACGTTAAGCGCCCCGGCCTCACGCTCGCGGGTGCCGGCCACTAGCTCTTCCTCGGTCCTCTGCACCCTGAGCTCGTCCTCGTCCTCGAGGTCGCTGCCGTGCGACTGATGCACGCCCTCGTCGTCCTCGGGGTGGCCGCGGAACTCGCCGGTCTCGGTGTCGCCCTCCCTTATGCCGGGGCCCACCTTGCCAGTCTCATCGTCGTAGTACTCACCGTAGCCGCCGCTCTGCTCGTTGCCGCCTACGGCCGAAAGCCCATAGTAGCTGCGAACCTCGTTCTCGTACTCTGGGGTTATCTCCCGGTCGTCATCGAAGCTTGGGCCGTCCTTGACCGTGCTCTTGGGCTGGGAGACCTCTATGCGGCGCCCCTCTTCATTGACCTTGGTAAGCTCCCAGGGGATAAGGCTCGTCCCCTCGAGCCCTAGGAAGCCCATCTTCACGCCGATGTACTCGGGTTGATCGCTCTCGTTGACGAAGAGATCGTCAACCTTGCCGATCTTCTCGCCGTTGGAATCGTACACCTCGTAGCCGGCGTACTGATCCTCTAGTGCCGTGAACCTATCGGTGCGGCTCTCCATAAACGCAACCTCCTTGCGTAGTGATTTCTGCCAGTGATTGAGGCACTTAGCAATTAGTTATTTCTATTGTGCCCTTATATCTGCTAAAGTAAACTATTATCTAGAAAAATCCAGAAAAATGGCCCAAAAGGTGTAGCCATAGATGACCCAAAATATGTAGTAGCCAGGACGGCGGAAGAAGATAAGGACGAAGTTGGAAGGAAGATGGAAGGAAGATGGACGAGGTTCCTAATACGCAGAAGGAGCTGCTGAGTGCCGAGGATGTTGCCAGCTACCTCGGGGTGGGTCCGGTTACGGTCTACCGCTGGTGTAAGGAGGGACGTCTGCAGGGCATAAAGCTCGGCAAACACTGGCGCATCCGTCGGGAGGCACTCGAGGACTTTCTCAAGCAGCACGAGCGCCCGGCCAAGCTCGCCGGGGAACTGCGCTCGTTTTTAAGCACACTCCCCGCGCATATAGCGATCGTCGATAGCTCGGGCACCATCGTAGCCGTCAACCAAGCGTGGCGAGATTTTGCCACGTCTAACGGGGCCGTTGTGTCTAGGGTAATGGAAGGTACCAACTACTTTAACGTTTGCGATTCAGCGACAGGAGATCAGTCCGAGTATGCTGCCGCTTTCGCGGAGGGGATCCGCTCGGTATTTTCTGGTCAGCGAGAAGAGTTCGAGATGGAGTATCCTTGCCATTCGCCTACGGAGCTACGCTGGTTTGTAGGACGAGTAATGCTCCTTACGAACGGTAGTTCCCCGCGAGCGGTGGTGATCCACGAGAACATCACGGAGCGCGAACAGATGAAGCAGCAGCTAAAACACCTGGCACGCAAGCTCGAGCTTCGGGGTATGGAGCCTCGCGGCCTGACCAACCAATAGGCCGCCACGCTGTAGAGGGAGGTGGGCACAGAGGAGTGGCGCCTACGTCTAAGACTTTGTAGTCGGCGCCATGCGGGTTTTGGTGAGAAGGGCAGGTACGGAATACGCCAACCTTGGTTATGCTCAACCTGTTCATCATCGTGTTCGGAGGAGGGGGCAGGCGGTGCAGAACCAGAGGCGTATACATCATCGTACCCGTACCCTGCGGGTACCTTATCTCCGCGCCCCTGCTGCGCTGCCCACCGTGCGTCACCGTGACCCACGCGTAATGACGTTCCAGAGAAGACCTTTCAGGTTGCGTTGGTGTACCGAGTGGTGTAAACCGGGTCGGAGCTCTCCCCGGTCCTTTTCCTTGCCCTAGCATTTGTCCTGCAAATAAGCGGCTTTAGGAGCGGAGGAGGAGGGATTCGAACCCTCGATACCCCGTTTAGAGGTATAACACCTTAGCAGGGTGCCGCTTTCAACCACTCAGCCACTCCTCCACTGAGAGGTGGATTATATCAAAAGGACGGCGACGACAAGACGGTTCACTGGCCGCTCGTAGGCGGCCGGCGGGTGGCTAATCCCGGACGCCTTGTTGGTTCTTTTCGAGGACCTCGGGTTTTTCGCCGGCGGGTTCGGCGTCGAGGACTTGTTCGCCGGAGATCTCCTCCTTCAGGCGCACGAGCGTGGCGTTTAGCTCGGCGCCGAAGAGGATGGTCAGGGAGGAGATGTAGAGGTAGAGGAGTAGGACGATGACGGCGCCGATAGAGCCGTAGGTCGCGTCATAAGAGCCGAAGTTGGAGACATAGAAGCGGAAGATCACGCTTGCCAGCACCCAGAGGAGCACCCCGATAAGGCCGCCCGGTGTGATCCAACGAAACGGTTGCCCGGCGTCGGGGGCGAAGTAGTAGAGGAGCGCGACGGTGAACACCATCAGAGAGAGCGCCACGGGCCACTGTACAACGTTCCAAACTAGGGTGAAAACCTCTCCGAGCCCGAGGAGATCAGCGAGACCTCTTCCTATAGGCGGTCCGGCCACGAGGAGTAGCACTCCTGTTATTATCATGACGCTCAGGCCGAGCGTCATGAGCAGGGCGATGCCGCGCACCTTCCAGAAGGGGCGAGTTTCCTCGACATCGTAGGCCTTGTTGAGGGCGTTTATCAGGGCGGCAAAGGCCCCTGAGGCGGACCACAGAGCGATGGCGAGACCGACCGAGAACAGCCCCGGCGCCGGTCTGTTCCCGGCGATGATGTCATGCAGGTAGGAATCGATGATCTCATAGACCTGCTGCGGGGTTACCTCCCGGAAGTATCCGAGGACCTGGTCGGCCAGCTCGGGACTGGAGAACGTCCCCATGAGCGAGACGAGGACCAGCAGGAACGGGAAGAGCGCCAAGATCAGGTAAAAAGCGAGCTGCGCCGCGAGCCCAAGAGCGTCGTCCCGCTGGAACTCGGCTACGGCCGTCCTGAGCGCCCGAACGCTCAAAAGGTTCTTCATGTCCAGTAAGAAGTTCTTCGCAGAACCCCTCGCGGGACGCCGCGCCACCCCCCGGAGCTCGGCCCGGTTCAGGTTCAGCTGCTCCCCCTTGTCTTCAGAGTCCGTCATAAGCAATCTACACTAATTATAACGTGGATTCGGAGTACGAGATGAGCCTTGTTGCGAGCGGAGGTAGCGAAAGAATAACGTTTTGCGGTTCGGATCATCCGCAGGAAGTGGTTGGAACGTAAAGTGCCGGGCCAGAGAGACCGGGGCTGAGATCCGGGCTCAGTCCCGTATACTCGTGGCATGAGGCTCGTCGTCGCGGAGAAGCCATCGGTAGCAAGGGACCTAGCGAACGCCCTTGGACGCCACCGCCAAGGTAAGGGAGCCCTCGTCGGAGAGGGCTGGACCGTCACCTGGTCCATAGGCCACCTCGCGGAGCTCGCCCCACCCGATGCCTACGGCGAGGAGTACAAAAAATGGCGCTTGGAGACGCTCCCTATCCTGCCCGAAAAGTTCAAGGTCAGGGCCAGCGCGAAGACCCGCGAGCAGTTCAGCGTCGTCAAAGGCTTGATGCGCTCCCCGGAGGTCACGGAGGTCGTCAACGCCTGCGATGCGGGGAGGGAGGGGGAGCTCATCTTCTCCTACCTGTACGAGCTCTCCGGGTGTAAAAAGCCCGTGCGCAGGCTCTGGGTCTCTTCTCTGACCCCCGAGGCGATAAGGGAGGGCTTCGCTTCTTTGCGCGAAGGGGTTGCGATGAAGCCACTCGAAGATGCCGCTCGCAGCCGGGGCGAGGCCGATTGGATCGTGGGCATGAACGCCACTCGCGCCTACTCCACGAAGTTCGGCCGCCCTGGCAACGTCCTCTCTGTCGGTCGCGTCCAGACGCCAACCCTGAAGCTGCTCGTGGATCGCGAACGTGAGATAGAGGACTTCAAACCGGAGAAGTTCTGGACCGTCTACGCCCGCTTCGAGCGCGAGGAAGGAGGCGAAACCCGCACCTACGATGGCGTCTGGTTCAAGACCCAGCAGAACCGCCTCAAAGAGAGGGAGGCCGCCGAGAAGATAGCGGAGAAGGTTCGCGGCGGCACCGGCATCGTAGAGAAGGCCGAGAAAAAGACCGCGACCGAGAAGCCCCCGCTCCTCTACGACCTCACCGAGCTGCAGCGCAACGCCAACGCGAAGTTCGGCTTTACCGCGGAGAGGACACTGCGGGCGGCCCAGGTCCTTTACGAGGAGAAGAAGCTCATAACCTACCCTCGCACCTCAAGCCGCTACCTCTCGAAGAGCTTGGTCGGAACACTAAACAAGCGGGCCGAGGCCGCAGGCGCGTTGCCGGATCTCACGCCGTTCGCCACCGAGCTACTCGCGCTCCCGAAGCTACCGATAAATAAGCGCATCGTGGACGACGCGAAGGTCACGGACCACCACGCCATAGTGCCTACGAACAAGAAGCCCTCCGGGGACCTTCCGCCGGACGAGGCGAAGGTCTACGACCTCGTCGCGCGGCGTTTTCTTTCGGTCTTCTTCCCGCCGGCGCGGTCCGAGAACACGAGCGTCGTCACGAAGGTGCGGGGAGAGACGTTCCTTTCGCGGGGACGGGTCGTGCTCGAAGCGGGGTGGCGCAGACTCTACCCGGACGGGGTAGGAGGCAAGAAGGAGAAAGAACCACCCGTCTTACCACCCGTCTTGGTCGGGCAGGAGTGGAACGTTTCGAAGGTTGCGGTCAAGGAGGGGGAGACCAAGCCGCCGCCGCGCTACTCTGAATCGGCGCTTTTGGGAATGATGGAGACGGCCGGGAAGTTCGTCGAGGACGAGGAGCTCCGGCAAGCCATGAAGGACTCAGGGCTCGGGACGCCCGCTACGAGGGCGGCGACCATCGAGCGGCTAATAAAGGTCGGCTACCTCGTGAGGGAGAAGAAGGTGCTTGTACCGACGGAGAAGGGGCGGGCTCTGATCGGTCTCCTCTCAGAGAGTCCACTGGCCTCCCCCGAGCTCACCGCTCGCTGGGAGGAGCGGTTGGTACGCATGGAGGGAGGCGCCGAAGACCGCGTCCGCTTCATGACCGACATAAACGGCTTCGCGACCACGCTGGTCGAGGAGGTGCGAGCCAAGGAGGGCGAGAAGGTCGCCGCTCCCGCGAAGCCCGGAGGCAACGGCACGGGAGGCGTACCTCTAGGAGCCTGTCCAAGTTGCGGCTCCCCAGTCGTGGAGACCAAGAAATCCTACGGCTGCTCGGCTTGGAAGTCAGGCTGCAAGTTCGCCATCTGGAAGACCGTCTCCGGTAAACGCGTTAGCGGAGCGCAGGCTAAGCAGCTCCTGACAAAGGGTCGCACAGGGCAGCTCAAGGGCTTCAAGAGCAAGGCCGGGAAGCTCTACGCTGCCGCGCTCGTACTGGATAAGGAGCACAGAGTGCGGCTGGAGTTCGGGAAGCGAGACTAAGCGGGAGCCTGCTCGGGCTCCTTTACGGGGAATGGCTTTGTGGGGGTCGGCTCCTCCCGGCGCTCTCTGCGGCGCTCGGGTGTCGGCTCCACGAGGGGCTCTACCACCTCCTCGCGTTCGGGCTTCTCGTCGCCTGCGGCGTATATCTCTACCATTTGCTCGCCTCCATCTCTGTGTACGCGCGTAGCTCCTCCGGGCTCTCCACCATCTCGGCCGCCAGTGCCTCCACGATACGAAAGAGCTTCTCCTCCGATTGGCGGGGGAACGCCCCTCCTTCACCGCGTGGCCGGATGAAGGCTACGGGGAGGGCCTTCTCGGCCCTGAAGAAGGAGCGATCTGTGTGGTGTATCACCCGGCCCCATGCCAGCACAGAGCCGACCACGTAAGGGAGACGGTGCGCCTCCTGGATCGGCTCGTAGCGGGCGTAGAGCCCGCAGGTGCAATCGAAGCTTGGGGAATCATCGCAAGCGCTGCTCCTTATGAGCGGTTTGCCCGGGTCACCCTGGACACGCGGCGGACAATAGGCCACAGTTGCTTCTGACAAGGACCAGCTCCGATGACAGGTTTGAGCGTGTAGGCTCTCCGAGGGGTCCACCCACTTGCCCGGGATCACCCTCCACACCCTGTACCCGAGGAGGACGCCAGTTCTGTCGGGTATCTGCATGTCCCCATATTACCGCCTTCGTGACCACCAGTCCTTAATTGCCGGCAGGCGGAGCGGTTCTACTTCCTGTGTGAGATCTATCCGTTGGTTCCCCCAACGATAAGTTACACTCTTTCGACATATGAGAGTTATCGTCGTCGGGGCCGGACTTGCCGGCCTTACTTGCGCAAAAGTGTTATCGGCACGCGGTGCCGAGGTCGCCGTTTTCGAGGCGTCGGACGGGGTCGGTGGACGGGTGCGGACGGACGAGAAGGACGGCTTCTTGTTGGACCGGGGGTTTCAGGTGTACTTCACCGCCTATCCGGTTGCACGGCGGCACTTGGATCACGCAAAGCTCGACCTTCGGGATTTCGACCCCGGCGCGATCGTCTGCCGTGATGGAGATAAGAGCGTGCTCTCCGATCCGTTGCGCGACCCCAAGGCGCTAGTGTCGACGCTGCTCTCGGACGCCGCCACCCTCCCCGACAAGCTCCGCACCGCAAAGCTCGTGGCAAAAGTTTTGCCTGGAGGGACGACTACCGCGCGCGAGGAGGACGGCGACCCAGACTCCTCAACGTTGGAGTACCTGAGGGCATTGGGGCTCTCCGCACGCTATATTGACTCGTTCTACCGGCCGTTCTACGGCGGGGTGTTCCTGAGTCGCACGCTCTACACCTCTTCGCGCGTCTTCCGATTCACCTTGCGGATGCTCGCGACAGGCAGGACGGTCGTTCCGATGCGCGGGATGGGAGAGATACCGCGCCAGCTCGTCGCTCACCTTCCTCCGGAAGACGCGGTGCGCTTGGGTAGCCCGGTGGACTCTCTGTTGCGCGACGGGAACCGGGTGGTCGGCGTACGCGCCGCGGGTGTCGAGCGCGAGGCTGA
Source organism: Rubrobacteraceae bacterium (assembly GCA_036519775.1). Classification (GTDB taxonomy): domain Bacteria; phylum Actinomycetota; class Rubrobacteria; order Rubrobacterales; family Rubrobacteraceae; genus Rubrobacter_F. The sequence continues at coordinate 5,102 of DATDKT010000019.1, read as the reverse complement.
TGTCGTGGTGGTCGCGACAGAGGCCCCGATGGCCGGGAAGCTCACCGGAGAAGCGACCCCTGAGGGATCGGTTGGTGAGGTCTGCCTGTACTACGAGACGGATGGGCTTGGGAGTGGGAAGAAGATAATGCTCAATGCTGACGATGACGCTTTCGTGAACAACGCTGTGGAGATCAGCAACATCTCCGAACGTTACGCGCCGCCGGGCCGTCACCTGCTCTGCGTCGTGGCGCTTGGCGGCCTGGATCTCCCGGACGCAGAACTCTACCGTCGGGGAATCGAAGACGTCAACCGGTGGTATCCGGAGGCGAGCTTTGAGCCGCTGGCGCTCTACCGAATTCCCTACGGACAGTTCGCCCAACCGCCCGGCATACATAGGAGATTACCAAAGAACCGCACGGAAACACCGGGGCTCGTGCTTGCGGGGGAGTACACTGAGGACTCCTCCATAAATGGCTCGATGCTCTCCGGGAAAAAGGCGGCGGAGGAGGTAGTGCGCGCTTGATGGGCGCAGAGGTCCCGGCCCTCAGGGTCGAGAAGCTCAAGAAGACGTACTCGAACGGGCTTCTGGCGCTCGACGGGGTCTCGTTGGAGATAAAGGCCGGGCGTTTCTTCGGGCTTCTGGGGCCGAACGGAGCGGGGAAGACCACGCTCATTAACAGCATCGTCAGTTTGGCGCGGCCGGATTCGGGGCGGGTGGAGGTCTTCGGGCGGGACGCGTTCGAGGAGTTTCGGGAGGCGCGGCGTATGATCGGGGTCTCCCCGCAGGAGATGAACCTAGACAAATTCCTGACCGTCGAGGAGGTCCTCCTCTATCACGCCGGCTACTACGGCGTCGAGAAGGAGAAGGCCAGAGAGAGGGCCGATGAACTGCTGAAGCGGTTCGGCCTCGTGAGGAAACGTAAGGACAGGGTCAACACGCTCTCGGGCGGGATGAAGCGGCGGGTCATGTTTGCCCGCGCCCTGATGCACGATCCCAAAGTGCTATTCCTCGACGAACCGACGGCGGGCGTGGACATCGAACTCCGGTACTCTTTGTGGGAGTACATCCGGGAATTGAACCACGCGGGGCTCACGATCCTCCTGACGACGCACTACCTGGAGGAGGCCGAGGAGCTGTGCGAGGAGATCGCGCTCATCAACGACGGCAGGATCGCTGCCCAGGACACGAGTACGGGCCTCAAAGCCCGGTACGGGGCGAGGAACATAGAGGAGGTTTACCTGAAGGTGATGGGACATGTTGCTGATCGATAGGCCTTTTAGAACGTTGCTTAGCCGTGAGGTCCTGCGCTTCACAAGGGTATGGATGCAGACCATCGTGCCGCCGCTTTTGACCTCGCTCCTTTATCTGGTGGTCTTCGGGGTGGCGCTCGGCTCCCGAATCCGGGAGGTGGACGGGGTGCCCTACCTGGAGTACATCCTGCCGGGGATAGCTTTTATGAGCTTGATCACGGGCTCTCACATGAACTCTTCGTGGTCGGTCTTCGACGCCAAGCGCGAACGTTACATAGACGAGGTCCTCATCAGCCCGATGAGCGATATGCAGATTGCCCTGGCCTACTCTTTGGGCGGGACTTTGAGAGGCCTCGTGATGGGGATTGGGGTCTTCGTCGTGGGGGCGCCGTTCGTCGGGGTGAGCGTCGCTCATCCGGGGCTCCTGCTCCTGATCGTGGTGCTCTCCTCCTTCACCTTCGCCTCTTTGGGTACGATGGTTGGTGCTGTGGCGACGAGGATAGACCACATCTCCTTCCTCACGAACGTGATCATCCAACCGCTGGCTTTCCTAGGCGGTGTGTTCTACTCGGTCGAGATGCTGCCGGGCTTCTTGCGGGTGGCGACGCTCTTCAACCCGATCTTCCACATGGTGGACGCCGCCCGCTACGCGACCCTCGAAACCTCCGACCTGAACCCCTATCCGACCCTGGGGGTGATCTTCGTGCTGTCGGCGCTCGCCTTCGCCGGCGCCTGGTGGGCGATAAACAGGGGGCCGAATCTCCGCTACTAAGACAGAGCGTGGCGGCGAACGTGACGGTTCCTCCGCCTGGCCGTTCGTCCTCGCGGTCTTCGTTCTTTCGCGGCTGCTCTTCTTCGGGGTGGGGGCGGTGGCGGCGACCTCTTTGCCATGGGCGGATCCGCCTAGCGGGCCGCAGGAGCCGTCGGGGTTCTTGAGCTACTGGGCCCACTGGGACGGGGCGTGGTATACGGAGATCGCCACCGAGGGCTACGACGCGCGCGCCCCCGCCTCGACCGCCTTCTTCCCCGTCTTCCCGATGATCATGCGTGTCGGGAGCGCACTGGGCGGCGGACCGACCCTCTGGGGCGTGCTCATCTCCCTCGCCGCTACCGCCTTCGCCCTGTACTTTCTGTACCGGATCGCCGAGAAGGTCCGGGACAAAGATACCGCGAGGGCCACGACGTTGGCCTTCGCCTTCTTCCCAACGGCCTTCTTTCTCAACGCCCCGTTCACGGAGGCGCTCTTCGTCGCGTTCGCCGCCGGCGCTTACTGGTCGGCCTACGTCCGGCGGGACCTATTGCTCGCCGTCCTTCTGGGGGCTCTCGCCGCCGCGACCCGTAACTCCGGGGTGCTCTTGCTCATACCCCTCCTCTACGAATGGCTGCGAAATAAGGAGGAGTTCGGGTGGCGGGGGCTGTGGGAGATGGTCCTTGTGCCGACGGGTCTCTTAGGATATATGGTCTTTCTGTGGGCCCGGTTCGGAGACCCCCTGATCTTCGCTCAGGCGCAGACGGAATACTGGGGTCGCGAGCTCACCGACCCCCTAGCGACGCTCGAAGAGGCCTGGACCGCCGTCGGCGAGAGCATGAGCTACCTCCTCGACCCCGCGCCTCTCTTCCTAGATCCATCGGTAGGCCCGACGCTCGAAGCCTCCGGCGCCGTGAACGTCGCCTTCCTCATCCTCTTTCTGGTCTTAATGGGCATCGGCTTCGCCGTCTTGCCACCGGGGCTCTCTGTGTTCTCTTTCGTCGTCATGCTGCTGCACATCCTCACCCCGAGTCCCCTGATCCCGCTTCTAGGCCTGCCCCGCTTCGTGCTCGAGGCGTTCCCGCTCTTTCTGGCTCTGGGTCTTCTGCTCTCCCGCAGTAGGCTCGCCCTCGGAGTGTGGATTCTGGTCAGCGGCGGTATGGGGATGGCACTCACGACCCTGTTCGTCACCTGGCGGTGGGTGGCTTAGGGAATGGGTAAGCTACGAGTGCGACTTGCGGGCGTCGAGCAGGAGTAGCGCGATCAGGGCGATCTCGATGGCTTTGGCGGTATACCCGGTGAGGGTGCGGTCTCCGAACAGGATCCAGAGCAAGATCGTGAGTGCCGCGTAGCCGATCAGTATCCACCGCACGACGTTCCCGTAGCGCGCGAGCTGGGGGACCGGCAGGTACAGCGCGGCCAGCAGCGCCACGTACCCGAGGCCGTTGAGGATAAACCCCGGGTCGGGGAAGTTTAGCGAGAAGTGGATGCAGGCCGTACCTAGGGTGAGGACGACGATACCGGTCCGGAGCACGACGTTCGCAGACATACTCGAAGAAGCCATGGCGGTTATCCTCCTGGTTCTCGTGGCTTACGAAATGAGGCTTGCTTTGAGATGTTGTGTCCGGGATGCTTTGGTATCAGAGCCGCTGTTGCTACCAGCAAGGCCAGTGCCGTTAAAAGGCCGCCGATCCAGTAGGGTGCCGGAACGCTGAGGTGGTCGAAGGCGAGGCCAGAGATCACGGGCCCCAGGATCAGGGTCAGGCTGAGGATAGCCTGCTGTCCACCCATGACCTTGCCCTGCTCGCTTTCCGAGACGCGGTGCGAGATCAGGGCCGTTAAAGACGGGATAGCTAGGCCGGTACCCACAGCCAGTACCCCGACGACGGGATAGAGCAAAGGGCCGAGCGGGACCAACGCCATCAGGCCGAGGTTAACGGACATCAGCGCGAGTCCGCCTAGCAAAAGCCGCTTCTCGCCGAAGCGAGGCTGGAGCCTCCCGAGCAGCACGCCCTGCGTGAGCACGGCGCACACGCCGACGAACGCGAAGAAGAAGGCGTTGGCGGTGGCGTCCCACCCGAAGCGCGCGTTGCTGAAGAGCGGGAAGTTGGTCAAGAGCCCTGCAAAGGACAGGTTCAGCAGGAAGACGGCGAGTAGCAACGCCCGGATACCACCCATCCTCAGAACATCGCTCAGCTGCGAGACTGGGTTGAGGCGCAAGATCGGGGTCGACATCCGGCGCATGAGGGGGAGGGATTCCGGCAGCACGAAGAAGCCGAACGCCACGTTGCAGAGAGCCAGTGCGGAGGCAGCGAAGGCCGAGGCGCCTAAAGAGTAGAGGCTCAGGAGGCCGCCGAGGACGGGTCCGGCGATCAGACCGAGCCCGAAAGCCGCCCCGATGAGGCCCAGGCCCCGGGCGCGATCCCCGGCCGAGGTGCTGTCGGCTATGTAGGCCTGGGCGGTCGCCAGGGTTCCGCCGGCGCCGCCGGCCAGACCGACGGCAACCACCAGCAGAAGGAGCGTATCGGACATTCCTAGCAGCAGGTAGGCGAGCGAGGTGCCGAGCAGGCAGAAGAGTAGCACCGGGCGGCGTCCGGCGCGGTCCGAGAGGCCGCCCAGAAAGGGGCCGCCGACGAACTGCATCGCGGCGTACAGGGAGCCGAGCAGGCCGACCAACACGGCGCCCGGTGCCTGCCGTTGCACGTAGAACGGTAAGAGCGGTACTACGATCCCGTACCCGATCATGTCCACGAAGACCGTAACGAAGAGGAACAACAGCGGCGACCCGCGCAACATCTTTCTCACTATTAGGGTGCCCTGCAACGTTCGATCAGGTCTCGCGCCTCCTCCTGCACCGCCTGGCTGACGGCCCTATCGGAAAGGTCTTCGACGCGGATAGGCTCGCCGAACGCGACCCTCGTGGTCACGTTTCGCAGCGCGGGAGTCATCATTTGCAGCGTGGCGGCGAGCCACTCCCGATCCTCCTTCTTGCGCCGCAGGAGGGTCAGGGGGTTGCGCAGAGCGGCGGGGGAGAGCACGCCGCTTACGATGACCGGGACGACCGCAAGCCCCGGCACGAGCCTCACGAAGAGGTCCACGCTCGCCGACCAGCGCTCGAGCG
>DATDKT010000018.1:0-22968 GCA_036519775.1 Rubrobacteraceae bacterium | reverse complement strand
CCTATAGTGCGGGGGAGCTCCGATAAGGTGGGTCAGGCCGACCGCGACGATCAGCAGGATAGCTGCTAGTTTAAGTGCCCTGGGCACTATGATAGTTCTCGTCTTGCACCTCCTGATGAAGATTTAGCTCGCGTGCCTCCTAGGCTAAAAACAGCAGTATATAGCAGCATCGGCTCTTCGTATGCCTTTGGGTACCCGAGAAGACCTCTTCTCGGCAGCTCGGTGAATAGAGGTAGCGCAACTCCTAGAATAAGCACAAACTTGCTCTCGTTGTATAAACCGCATAAGGCTTTTGGTTAGTAAAGAGGTTTAATAAAGGATTTTCTTCGGCGCTCCGGCATCTTGGTTGTCGCGCTGGTTTGCGGCAACATCGGCGGTGTGCCCGTCCTTCCTTTCGGATTGGGAGTGCACGAGTTGGTTATCTGGCCTCTAACCTTCGGCATCAGCGCCATCTTCGCCGCAATCGGAGTCGGCTGGGCCGGTAACCTCTTGGCTCCCGACCACGCTCGTAGCCGGTTCCTACCGATTGTTGGTGTCTCCGAGGTTGCGGCTACCATCGTAACGGTTATAGCGGTTGCCGGGTTCGTCCTCCACCGGGCTACAGCTTAGGATCCAGCCCAGGAGGCACCGTTCTTCGTCCCCCCTATCTACCGCTTCGGTTTTGGCGTGATCTTTATCGCGCTGAGCGCCAGCGCGGCCACGTGGCATTTTCGCACCCCCAGGAGTAGTTTGGGTAAGGATGTCGCGATAACGATGGGCTTGGTGGGGCTGGCGGTACTGGTCTTCGTGGCAACGGTTTACGTCGCAGGGCACGGCTGAGATGAAAGAGGAAGCGAGCGCCGCAGAACAAAGGGGCGCTAGGCGCGGTTTAGCAAGGAACGCAGCGACGATGGAGGGGTTGGTCATGCTCGCCTTACTCTTAGAAGTAGCGTTGCTGGCGTTGCTCTATGGCTTTACTGGTGCGTCCTGAACGAGCCCCCACCCACGTAGTAGCTACCGCGTCTTATTTTCGTGCCCCCTAGACCTTGAGTTGCCGAGAAGGCTTGAGTGCGTTGAAAAACTCCTTCATGCCTATTCCGCGATTCTGTGCGGAGCGCGGCGCACCTTGGAGCCGCCGAAGCTTCACCGTTGCTCCTTCAAACCGCTCCTGAAGCGTGCCGGCCTTCCCAACATTCGCTTCCACGACCTATACGGCACACGTGCGCCACCTTGCCGCTAAGCAGGGGGCATCATCCCAAGCTTGTGCAGAAGCTCCTCGGACATGCCAGCGTTGCCATAACCCTCGACAGATACTCACACGTGCTGCCGGGCATGAGCGACCAGACTGCCGCCGCCATGGAAAGCGCCCTATCCTAGCCGCGTTGGTGTAGGAATTGGTGTAAAAAGGGCCAGAATTGTCTTCCGGCCCTTTTCTTCGCCTTACGTTTATCCTACAAATAGACGACTTTCCCGTATCAAAGAGATGGGTTTACCAGCCCTCGCGCCCATCCTAACAATAGAGGGCAGTTTACCGGGCGCACCGGGAGGTCTACCCTCCTGAGCGGCGGGGCATTAGACATAGGGTATCCGACTCTTCCCGGAGCGCTGCGGCGACGAAGTCTATGTGCTCGTTCAGATCCACGCCGAGCTCCTCGGCGCCGCAGACGATGTCTTCACGCTTCACGGTGGCGGCGAAGGACTTCTGTTTCATCTTCTTGCGGACGCTCTTGGCCTTGAGGCCCTCCAAACCCTCGGGCCTCACTAGGGCGCAGGCCATGACGAAGCCGGAGAGCTCGTCCACGGCGTAGAGAGTTTTGGACATGAGGGTGTCGCGGGGCACGTTCAGGTAGTCGGCGTGGCCTTTTATCGCCTCCAGCACGTCCTCCGGGTAGCCTCGACGCTCCAGCTCCCGAACGCCGACCATCGGATGCTCCTCGGGGGTGGGGTGCTTCTCGTAGTCCATGTCGTGCAGGAGGCCCGTGATCCCCCATTTCTCCGCGTCCTCGCCGAACTTGCGAGCGTAAGCGCGCATGGCGGCCTCGACGGCGAGCATGTGCTTGCGCAAAGAGTCGCTCTCCGTCCACTCGCAGAGCAACTCCCAGGACTCCTCACGGTTCACCGGCGCCTCCTGATAACTGTTAATTCGATACGAGAACAGTAATTGTATCGCTCAACGTCTAGCAGATGCGGAGAAAGGTTTGTCTAAGCCTTCTCCCTCAGTTCTCTCGCCCGGAGGAGCACCGCGTCGAGCATGGGCTCGGTGAGAACGCCGGTGAAGGTGTTCTGCTGGGAGGGATGGTAGCAGCCGAGAAGGGTGAGACCGGAGGGCAGTGTGTACTCGGTGCCGTGAGCGAATTTGGGTTTCGGCCGGACTCTATAGAGACGCAAGGCGGCGTCCCAGGCGAAGGCGCCTAGACAGACGATGACCTTCGCGTCCAGCAGCGCAAGCTCGCGGACGGCGTAAGGTAGGCAGGCGTCGCGTTCGGCAGGGGTGGGTTTGTTTTGTGGCGGGGCGCAACGGACGGCGGCGGAGATCCAGAGTTCCCGGAGGCGCAGGCCATCGCCGGTGTGCCGCGAGACCGGCTTGTTCGCGTACCCTGTGCGGTGGAGCGCGCCGAAGAGGAAGTCGCCGGAGCGGTCGCCGGTGAAGTAGCGGCCGGTACGGTTGGCGCCGTGGGCGGCAGGGGCGAGGCCGAAGACGATCACGCGGGCGCCAGGGTCGCCGAACCCCGGAACGGGACGCCCCCAGTACTCTTCGTTTGCGTAGGCGGCCCTTTTCTCCCAGGCGACCTTCTCGCGCCACTCGACGAGGCGCGGGCACGAGCGGCAGGAGGTAATCTCCCTTTCGAGGGCCGCGAGCGCTTCCGGGTGCTCCATCGAGTCTTAAGCGCCGTAGCGGTTGAGCTTGAGAGCGTGGCCCATAAGGAGGCCCATGATCTCCTCTGCCGGAAAGACTCCTAAAGAACCGCCCGCGCAGGCGCGTTCCCCAAAGCGCTCGGACGTAGGCAGAGTGTATTCGGAGGAGAGGAGGAACGGGACCCCGTGCCAGGAGTGGCTCTCCATCTTCGCGGGTGTGGCGTGGTCGCCGGTCACGGCCAGAGCGGCGGAGCTTAGGTCCAAAAGTTCGGGGATCAGGGCGTCTGCCTCTTCTATGACCGCGGACTTGCGCTCGAAGTCGCCATCCTCACCGGCGGCGTCGGTGGCTTTAACGTGGACGAAGAAGAAGTCGAAAGCGTCCCAGTTCTGTTTCAAGGTCTCAAACTCGCCAGCTATCCCCTCACCTTCTTTCAGGACCTCCATGCCGGCGAGGCGGGCGAGGCCCTTGTACATGGGGTAGCCTGCGATGGCCGCCGCGCGGAGCTTGTAGACCTCGTCGAACCTCGGAAGCGCCGGGTGCATCCCGAAGCCGCGTAGAAGGACGGTGTTCGCTGGGTGGTGGTCCGCCAAGATCTCGTCCGCCTCCTCTATAAAGGCGTTGGCGAGTTCGGCGCTCTTTTTCGCCCCGTCCCCGGTGCCGTCCGTAGGCTCGACGGGGAGGGGTTCGAGGCCCGTCCTTTGCGGGTCCGAGTCCGAGAGAGCGTCCGAGAGGCCGTCCGCGCGAAAGACGGCGACTGCCCGGTGCTCTTTCTCGTGCGTGATAAAGACCTCGGCGCCGTCGAGTTCTACGTTCTCGTTGAGGAGGTCGACGAGCTTCGAGGCCTCTTCGTTCGCGATACGACCGGCGCGCCTGTCAGAGATCTTGCCGGACTCCTCTCTGGTGGCGAAGTTGATCCTGGCAGCCAGGTCGTTCTCGCCGAGCTCGAAGCCTACCCCCAGAGCGCTCAAGACCCCGCGTCCGACCTTGTACTCCAGGGGGTTGTAGCCGAAGAGAGCCAGGTGACCAGGGCCGCTGCCGGGGGAGACGCCGGCGGCCACGGGCCTGCTCAGGCCCAGGTCTGAGCGGGCGGCCAGCGAGTCTAGGTTAGGGGTATTCGCGGCTTCCAGCTCGGTCCTGCCGAAGGGGTCCATCGGGAGGCCCCCGAGCCCGTCCAGGACGAGCAGGACGATCCTGGAATCCGTCGAGACCGACAACTCGCGCATGAGGTCAAGGTCCAAGGTGGCTCCTCCCCTTCTCTCTGTAAGCGTTTAGCGGCGCGAAAAAAGTCTAGCAGAGAAGGTCTGTATAATTCCCGGTTCGGGGCGCGAGACGGTTGCGCGGAGTGATCTATCGGAAGAGGGTGGATGAAGGTAGAGACGATAGACCTAGGATTTATGGGGACGGAGGAGATCATCGCTTCCTTCTTGTTGACGGGGGAGGCATCGGCCACGATAGTCGAGACCGGCCCGACGACCTGCATCGATGACCTGATGCGAGGTCTAAAAGATCGGGGTGTCGCCCCCGAGGACGTGGAGCAGGTCCTTCTGACGCACATCCACCTGGACCATTCTGGGGCATCCGGGAACCTCACGGAGCTCTTGCCTAACGCCACCTTCTACGTGCACGAGATCGGCCACCCGCACCTCGTGGACCCGTCGAAGCTCCTCAAGAGCGCTGCGCGCCTCTATGGAGAAGAGAACATGGAGGCGCTCTGGGGCGAGGTCAGGCCTGTGCCCGAGGACCGCCTCGTGAAGCTAGAGGGCGGAGAGGAGGTCGAGGCCGCCGGCGGCGTCGTGCAGGCGCACTACACGCCGGGACATGCCTACCACCACCTCGCCTTCTATGACCCCGGAACCGGCCACCTCTTCGCTGGGGACGTGGCGGGGGTGAGGTTGCCCGGTCAGTCGTACGTCAAGCCGCCGACGCCCCCACCGGAGGTGGACATCGATGCCTGGAAGAGAAGCATCGAGACCATTCGTAAGCTCTCGCCCAGAGTCCTGTGCCCCACGCACTTCGGCTCTTATGAAGACGTGGAGCGGCACCTGGGCGAACTGGAGCAGCGCCTGGAGGATTGGCTGCTTCTCGTCGAGGAGCGCATGGACGAGGGGCGCTCCCAGGAGGACATCGCCGAGGAGTTAGGGGCGAAGGGCGACGAGGAGATGCTCCGCGAAGGAGCCAATCCCGAGGAGTCCGAGCGCTACGAGCTAGCAGCCAACTATGAGATGCTGGTCGCCGGGATCATACGCTACGTCTCGCAACAACGCGAGCACGGCTAGCCGCTGGCGGCTAGCCGTGTTAATTATGCGTTCTTTAGAGCTTCGGAGATCTCCTCGAGGCCTTGTTTGGCGTCGGTGAAGAGCATCATGGTCTTGTCCTGATTGTAGAAGAGGGGGTTATCCACGCCGGCGAAGCCGGGGCTCAAGCTACGCTTGACGAAGATGACCCTCTCCGCGTTCTCGACCTCCAGGATGGGCATGCCGCTTATGGGGCTGTCCTGCTCCTCGTCTTTGGCCGCCGGGTTGACGACGTCGTTGGCGCCGACGATTATGACGGCGTCGGTCTCTTCGAACTCGGGGTTTATGTCCTCTAGGTCGTAGAGCTTCTCATAGGGGACGCCGGCCTCGGTGAGGAGGACGTTCATGTGCCCGGGCATGCGTCCGGCTACGGGGTGGATGCCGAATAGGACCTCCTTGCCCTCCGACTCTAGGGTCTCCATTAGGTCGTACATTGCTGCTTGGGCCTGGGCGACCGCGAGGCCGTAGCCGGGGACGAACACGACCTTCTCCGCCTCTTCCGCAAGGTACGAGGCTGCCTCATCGGCGGAAACGTCGTTAACATCTCTCTCCTCCTGCTCCTCGTCCCCGCCCCCTTGGGCGACGATGCCCTGGAAAATGATCTTGCTCAAGGGGCGGCCGAGGGCGCCGCTCATCTGGCGCGTGAGGATCGTACCGCTAGCACCGACGATCGTACCGCCGATGAGCAGGGCGTAATTTTCGAGCACGAATCCCGACAACGCCGCGGCGAGGCCGGTGAAGGCGTTCAAGAGCGAGATTACTATCGGCATGTCCGCCCCGCCTATGGGTATCACGAAGAGGACGCCCAAAACGAGCGAGGCGCCTAAAGTGATGTACAGGGAGACGATCGGCGAGAGGAACGGCACTCCTACGGCCTCCGCTATCGCTCCGTCTACGAGGATGTTTACGCTCAAGAGGAGTATCCCTAGGAAGATGAGGGCGTTAACCACCTGCTGCAACGAAAAGACAACGGAGCCGGTGAAGGCGATCTCCTGTAACTTACAGAACGCTATGATGCTCCCCGAGAAGCTGATCGCCCCGATGATGATGGTCAAGAGCCCCGTGAGCGTGGCAACCCAGGTCTCCGCCCTGCCCTGGTAGAACTCGGAGAGCGCCACGAGCGATATGCACCCGCCGCCGACGCCGTTGAAGGCGGCGACGAGCTGGGGCATACCCGTCATCGGCACCCTCTGGGCCGAGACCGCGCCGACGATCCCACCTAAAAGTATTCCGCCGACGATCAGCGGCCAGCCCAGGGTCGCGTCGATGTCGACGACAAGGAACGTCGCGACGAGGGCTATGATCATCCCCACGGCGGCCAGGGTGTTGCCAGAGCGGGCCGTCTCTGGCGTTCGCAGGCGCCTTATCCCGGTTACGAACAGCGCTGCCGCTGCGATGTAGGACAGAAAGCTTGCGGCTTGCAAGGGCTACACCTTCCTCTTCTTGACTCTCGGTTTCGGTGGACGGAACATGCCGAGCATCCGGTTCGTCACCCAAAAGCCGCCGACCACGTTCATCGCCCCGAAGACCACGGCGATAAAGCCTACCACCATGGTGAAGACATCGTTCGCGGTGGCGATCACGATGATCGCACCCACCAGGACGATGCCGTGGATGGCGTTCGTCGCGCTCATAAGCGGCGTGTGCAGCATGTTTGGGACGCGCGAGATCAGCTCCCACCCTAGAAAAGCGGCTATGATGAAGATGGCTAGTTGCGCGAGGAGTTGTTCCATTATCGGGCCTCGCTCTCTTCGGAGGCGCTCTGTAGAGCCTCGCGGATGTCGTCGTGCCGGATCCCGCCGTCGTGGGCTATGCACATGGCGGCGATGATCTCGTCCTCGAAGTCCAGCTCTAGCTGGGGGTCTTTCTCGTCGCTGTCCTCGTCGGCTTTGTCCTCGGTTACGTGTCCAATGAGGTTATACATGTTACGCGAGTAGAGCTGGCTGGCGTGGATGGGGAGCCGGCTGGGCAGGTTCAGCGGGCCTATGATCTCCACGTTCTCGTGCTTGACGCTCTCCCCGGCCTCCGTGAGCTCGCAGTTGCCGCCGCTCTCGGCCGCCAGGTCCACGATGATCGACCCTGGCTTCATGCTCTCGACCATGTCTTTATCCACCAGCTTCGGAGCCTCCTGGCCGGGCACGAGCGCTGTGGTTATGACGATGTCCATCTCCTTTATGCGCTCGCGGACGAGCTTCTGGTCCTCCTCCAGCTTCTCATCGGACCACCCCTCGTCTTCTTCCTCCTCCTCTTCCTCCTCTTCTTCCTCACCCTCGACGATGTACTCGTCCCGCCGTGGCTCGGCGAAGGAGTAGAACCCTAAAGACGCCATCAGCTTGCTGAAGCCTTGGGGCTCGTACTCCTCGTACTCGTCTTCCACCTCTTCGTCCTCCCGTTCGTCCTCGGAGTCTATAAAGGTGGCGCCCAAAGACTCAGCCTGTTCCTTGGTCTCGGGCCGTATATCGTAGGCGTAGACCTCCGCCCCGAGCCGGTGCATGATAGCGATGGCCTGAAGCCCCGCGACCGCGATCCCGAAGACCAGGGCGTTCGCCGCCTTCGTGGTGCCGGCAGCGGTGGAGAGCATCGGAACGTACTTGCCCAAAGAGTCCGCCGCTATAAGGGCGCACTTGTAGCCGGCGATAGAGCCCATCGAACTGAGAGCGTCCATGGCCTGCGCCGCGCTCGTGCGGGGGACCATCTCGTGAGAGAAGACGGTGACCCCAGCGTCGGCGAGCTGCTTGACCAGCTCGGGGTTCTGGTGGCCGTTCAGGAAACAGACGATCACCAACCCCTCGTGCATGTACCCAATCTCGTCCTCCGTCGGCGGTGCCACCTTGACTACGACGTCGGCCTCGCCATAGACTTCCTCGGAGCTCTCCGAGATCTCCGCCCCGGCCTCCTCGTAGTCCTCGTCGAGGTTGTAGTCTCGGCCGGCGCCGCTCTCGACAAGCACCTCGAAGCCATCCTTGACGAGCCTGCCGACGGTCTCGGGCACGAGGCCCACCCGGCGTTCGCCCTCCGCTACCTCTTTAGGTACCCCTACTTTCATAAAATCTCCTCTAGGCACCCCTACATCTCGTAAACCGGGGCGATTATATATAAACTGAAAGCGTGGTGCGCAGGAGCCACTACCACATCTGGTAGCCACGCTACGACCTTGACCGGAGAGCTGCAACAAATCGGTGATCCTATTGTAACCTGTACGTCACCTTCGACGTATATATCGTGTTGTAATAGGTATGTAGCTTTTGGTGTTACCCTCTGGCGGGCCAGGTCAGAAGAAAGGTGAGCCGTGAAGGTATACCGGTCGAGGCGGTTGCCGCGTCGGTACCGGAGGTATCGGAAGAAGCGGGGAGCGCGGCGAACTGCCTCCGTGCTCGCCATGCTCGTCGTGCTCGTTGGCCTGGGCCTCGTAGGGTACGCGCTCCTGAGCGAGGACTCGGCGCTGCTGAGGGCCTTCTCCGGCGCCGCGCACGAAAGCGAAGAGGAACTCGCCGACTCTGCCAACAAGGACACTACGATGAAGCTTACCGTCCCCAAGATGGAGCGGGTCCAGGACCTGAGCGTCTACAGCACCCCGTGGGACGACGAGACCGCCCTAGAGGCCGGAGCCCAGCACGTCGAAGGCACGGGCTTCCCCTGGGAGGAGGAGGCAAACGTGTACATCGCCGGGCACCGCATGGGCTTTCCGGGTACGGACAGCTTCCTTGTGTTCTACGACCTGGACCAGCTGGAGGAGGGCGACGAGGTGTTCCTGACCGACTCCGACGGCACGCAGTACACTTATACGGTCTTCAACAACTTCGTTGCGGAGCCTACCGACTGGAGCATCACGGAGCCCATCCCGGGCAAGAATATCGTCACCCTCCAGACCTGCACGCTCCCCGACTACGTGGACCGGATCATCGTCCAGGCCGAGCTTACGGAGGTTATACCGGGGGCCGAAGCACCCCGAAAGGAGAAGGAGGCAGTGCCGAAGCGGCAAAGGGAAGAGGCACCCCAGCAGGACCTCGTGCCCCAGGAGGGGATCGTACCTCAGGAGGAGCCTGTTTTGCCGCTGGAGCCCTTGCCGCCGCAGGAGCCTGTAGGGCCTATACCCTCACAGGAGGCCGTACCTTCGCAGCAGGTCGCGCCGCCGCAGGGAGGGGCCGTCCCTGAACAGGCCGCCTGATCAAGTTCCGCGGAGGAGCTTACCTCCTGGTCTTTTTCGCCTTGCGGGGACGCCGCTGCGCCGCGAGGCGCTCGACGGGCTCGCCGTTTTTGAGGTGTTGCTCGACCACTTCTGAAGCGTTGCTCTCATCGAGGCCGAGGTACCAGGTGCCTTTCGGCTCCGCGCCGTCGTAGACGAGGGCGTTGGGGCCGTGCTTGCAGAGACCGAGGCAGCCGACGGTGTCGAGGCTGACCTCGCCGAGGAGGCCCTCCGAGCGGACCTCGCTCTTTATGGCCTTCCTCGTCTCTTTCGCGCGTGTGGTCTCGCTGGTGGGGCGCTTCCTGGAGCACGCGCGAGTCTACGCCTTCGGAGAGGGCGAGGGCGAGAAGATCTACCTCGGTTCGACCGACCTGATGCAGCGCAACCTCGGCCGGCGGGTGGAGAAGCTCTTCCCCCTGCGCGAGAAGCGCCACCGCGAGAAGGTTCGGCGCCTCTTAGACCTCCAGCTCTCGGATACCGTAAACGCCTGGGAGCTGAACGCTGACGGTACGTATGCCTGCATCCGCCCGCAAGGGGGCGAGGAGCCCCTCGATAGCCAGGCCCTGCTCTTGGAAGAGCCCTTGTAGGCTGCGAGCCTATAGAAAGGCTCATGGAGAACCGATCGGCCCAGCACGAAGGACGAGAGGCGGTCGTCGGGGATAGGCGAGAGATGTGCGAGGATCAGGCGCAGCGTTTCGAGCAGGTGAAGGGTCGAGGGCTCAAAGCTAACGCACGCCACTATGAGTCGTGTATTGAGCATTCCGGCATAATCCTTTCCGGATGCGTCATACTGCACGTGGCAGCATATATTACTGTTAGGTGTTGCACGAACGCAACAGATCGCATGGGCGAATCTAAAAACCTGATGAAACAAAACGTTCCGCTGGAGGTGTCTAACGTGTCGAAAAAGAAGGAAACAGGAGTTGCCAAGCTTTTCATTCGAGCAAACGCCTACTACGTCTTCTCGAAAAAGCGGAAGCCCAGCTCGAAGAGCGATCATCACTTGGAGTTGATGGGGGGCCACATCGAAGATGGCGAAAGCCCGCTGAAAGCCTTGATCAGGGAAGTGAAAGAGGAAGAGCTGAGCTCCGTTATTGCAACGAAGACTAAGCGCCAGCGACCCAAAGGCAAGAGAGTTGATGTCGACGGGGAAAATCATTTCATATTCAAGATTTCGGTGGACGGCGATGACTTCAAGAATATGAGGCCCGATGGAAAGGAAAGCTATGGTTTCGTCAAAGTTGAAGCCGACGTCATCGAGGAGAAGGATAAGCTGAATAATAATCTCTCAAGGTTCACCCCCAAGACGGGGGAGATCTTTCGTGCGCTAGGACTTGTTTAAGGAGGGACATGCGTATGGTAACCACAGCGATCGTCGCTGAGATCCTGGTGACCGGTCTTCTAGCACTCGTTTGGCTGGTACTCGCCTTCCTGAGCATTACAGGACTGATCAGGATAGATGCAACCATGATCACACACTTGAAGGACTGGACGAGCCTGATATTAGTCCTTGTCCTCGGACTTGCGTACCCGCTCGGCATCATTGTTGATCGTGCAGCGGACTGGTTGGTAGGACCGATTGATCGGAGACTCCGGAATAACCACTTCAAATACGACGATGCGAATCTCCCCAAGGCCAAAGTATCAGAAGCCCGGCTGCGCATGCTTTTGGACGCAAAGAATGAAGGACTGGCTAGCTTTCTTAACTACGTACGAAGCAGATTGCGGCTTGCTAGGTCCACCTGCCTTAACCTAATCCTGATTACTTTAGCCGCGACGATCCTTCTCGGTACTCAAAACTCGATCGGAAGTATAGAGCTCATCGCGGTAATCGCAGGCGGGCTGCTTCTGTTCTTGCTTTCGCTTTTTGCTTGGGTTCGCCTATCTCGTACCTACTACGAGCGGCTCGCTCAGGGATATAAGCTCGTTACGGAGCAACAGCAGCATCCAGACGGAGGCTCGCAAGAGGGTGCCTGATACCGTTTCCGGTTGTATAGTGGCACAACGCTTGAGGCTCTGCTGTGGTGCTTCAGCTTACGCACTTTCCGCCAGGGGTTCGACATGGTGAGTGATCAAGCGAATTCGGTATTAGGGGTTGTCGATGGGCACAGATCATCAGGAGATAGAGTGGCAGTACGAGGCTCCCTACGGTCTCGAGAAGGTCGAGGAGTGGCTCGGCGGGCAGAAGGGTGGATCGGAGAGGTCTGGACTCACCGTCCTGGGATGCTCCTCGAAGGAGCTTGTAGACACCTACTATGATACGGGAGACCAGCGACTCTACCGCGCCGGTCACGCCCTGCGCATTCGCCGCGAGGGCTGGGGTGGTAAATATGAGGCGACGATGAAGTCCCCCTTCTCTGTCAGCGGTGCCGCTGGCAACCTTCGGAGGTGGCGTGAGATCTCTGAACCGTTGAAGAGCGGTGGGATCGACGCGCTCCTGGAAGCGCCTGGCCCTGTCGGCGAACGTCTGAGGGCGCTCGTCGGCCCGCGCGAGGTGCGCCCCATCTTCGAGGTTCGCACCCGCCGCCAGACCTTCGACCTCGTACTGGACAGTCAGGTTGCAGACCAGGAGAAGGCATCGCCTGGCAGCTTCGTTGACGTCCTCCGGGTCGGTGAGATCTCGCTCGACCTTTCGGAGATACTGACCGTTACCGGTGGCGAGTCGGTTCGTCTCGCACGCGTCGAGGTCGAGGTAGACGCTTCCGCGACGATAATCGCTCCAGAGCTGGAGAGTTTCGTGAAGGCGATGGAGAAGGTCCTCGGGCTACGACCGGCTGCGACTTCCAAGTACGAGGCCGGGCTCTTCGCGACCGGGCAGGGCCCGGATGACGAGGCGAATACAGACACGAAGGCCGGGAATAGGAACCTGTAGAAGGAGTAGTAGGGGCGGTTGAACCTTTATATCGTTCGACACGCGGTAGCTCACAAGCGAGATGCGGACCGATGGCCGGACGATGCGAAACGCCCGCTGACGCTAAAGGGCGAGGAGCGGTTCCGACGCGCCGCCAGGGGAATTCTACGGCTCCTGCCCGAGGTCGGCTCCGTGTTGAGCAGCCCTTCGTCCGCGCGTGACGGACGGCGGAGATCTTGGAACAGACGGGTTGGCCCGCGCCCGTTCCTTGCGAGGAACTCGAGCCCGACTACCCGCCGCACAAGGTCTTGGGCGCGATCGCGCGTTACGAGGGCCTGGATTCCGTCGCGATCGTCGGGCACCGGCCGGGCCTGCACGAGCTGATCTCGTACCTCTTGACCGGGCATACCCTGGGCGAAGACTGCGGCGCATGCGTCCAGATCAGGAAAGGCGGTGCGGCCCGCTTCTTCTTCGATGATCTCCCCGAAGCGAGCATGGGCTCCCTCGAATGGGTGCTTACGCCCAGGGCGCTGCGGAGGTTAGGTAAACGCTCGGGCCGGAGATAAAGATCGAAGCCAACGCGCATTGCGCTCGGCCTCGACTTGTTAACGTCTCCTTTTCGTTCGGCGCCTCTTCTTGCGTGTGGGAAGCGCCGAAAAGGTCGCCGAGGTTCGGAGCGCGGGCAGCATAGGGGCTGCTTTTACGGTGGTCTTGGCTCTAACCTTCCCCGAAGGCGTAAGCGTCGTGTTCGTCCGGATGCGCACAGTTTCTTCCTGAGTTCGGGTGCCTTATACAACGAGTCTACCCGAAAAGCGGGCGTACGAAGCTGTTACCCTGATCCCCAATGCCCGACAAGTATTCACTCCCGCGAGAGCTGGTCCGCCACGCTTCGGTAGACTCCTTCACCCCCGACGAACTTCGCGCGGCTTGCCGGTTGGCGGGGGAGGGGCTCGGGCGGGAAGACGCCCGCGAGGTCCGGTTTCGGTCGGCGGCGGAGATGGTGGAGATGTGGCGGGGGCTGGACCTGCCCGCTTGGGTTGCGCCCTACGCTCTCCGGGACGCCCGCCTCGGCTACCTGGCCGGCTACGGAGAGGCGCTCGTCTCCGGGGGGTTGCCAGAGGGATGGGTGGAAGAAGCGGCGCGGGCGCGCTGGGGCGATAACTGGCGGGAGAAGCTCGCTGTGGCCCGCGAGAGGGGCGCCACCGGGGGCTGAAGCCGCTGATCTAACGACCATACCACCAGCGCTCGCTCGGAGCTCTTTTTAGGCCCGCGGGTTGGCCGGCTGCCCTTCAGAGAGGCGTCTCACCAGTGCTTCGCGTACTATCGCGGCGGTTAGCCGGTTCTTTGGGCCTTCGAGTGTGACGTAGA
The DNA here is from genome assembly GCA_036519775.1 of Rubrobacteraceae bacterium. Lineage (GTDB taxonomy): Bacteria > Actinomycetota > Rubrobacteria > Rubrobacterales > Rubrobacteraceae > Rubrobacter_F. The sequence goes on along the minus strand of DATDKT010000018.1, from coordinate 9,433 downwards.
TCCTGCAGCTCGTCACATGGGCACCGGAACGCTTCTCGGGTAGGAAGAGATCCTCGCCGCCCACTAGGATCGTGGGCTTCCGGGAGAATCGAACTGGTCATCGGGACCGATTACTACCGGCTCGACCTTGGGAGATCCCTTTCCCGGCGAGCGCCTCTTCGAGAATGTTTAGAGGCTCTGCGGAGCCTGGGCAACCCTCGAGGTACAGGAGTTCTATCCGCAAATGGTTCGGCCGTCGCGGCCTACCAACCCTTCTTGATGACCTCGCAGGCCTCTACGTGCTCAAGGTTGTCCTGGAGCATCCCTTCGCCGAGGCGCAGCATTGCTAGGACCCGGTCGTCCGCTATAGAGTAAAAGGCGTTGCGGCCCTCGCGCCGCACCTTTACGTAGCCGCACCAAGCCAAGCAGCGTAGGTGGTCCGAGACCCGCGGCTGCGGCGCCCCCAGCTCGCGGACCAGATCCCCCACCTTCGTCTCGCCCTGCCGCGCGAGAAGCAACAGGATCGAGAGCCGTGTCGAGTTGGCGAACCCGTTGAAGAACCGGGCTAGAAGACACATGTCTTCGCTCTCCCGGCCCACTTCTACCCCAGGGAGTGGTCGGGTTTCCACGACTTTTTCTTGCATTAGCCACTCCTATCGCACTGCCTCTGTACTGCGTTCACGTATCCTTTACTATACACCGGCATACGCTTCAAGGTAATATGGACGACCGTATAGGATTCCGCTTCCGCGAGCTGCCACGTATTGGCCTTCTGCACAAAACACGACGCCCTGTAAGTACTTCTCCTGAAACCAAAGCGAGTGTTGCATAGCACCGGGGCCCGTTTCACTGTATCCCTCGATAGCAGGATAGAAGGTGCTTTCTGGGTGGAAAGGGTCTATCGGGTGGTGCCGTCGGTAGCGCGCGGTCCGCCAAGCCTTCACCCACCACGCTGACCAACTTGTAGCCGTAGCCGGAGAACCCGCACGCTATGGCGCTCTGTTCTAGCTCCGGGTGCGGAGAGATGACGAAGTGCAGGTCCGGGTTGTTGGTGTACGTGCAGGCGCATCGAGGCAGCGGCCCGCCAACTCGTGGACGTGCTCCGCTAGATAGCCCCGGATGAACTCGGTCTGCTCCTTCCGAACCTCCCGGTCTATCGTCTCCGGGTCGCAGGGATAGCCGCCCGCCCGGAAGGAGGCCGCCTTCACGCCGCGGTCGTCGTCCTGGGCCGAGAAGCTGTAGAACATGTTGTCGTCGTCCGACTCCCAGATAAAGATGGGGAAGCACTCCGGGAGAAAGGGCCCGATCCCGCCGGTCGGTTCGAACCAGTACATCACCTACCGCTCTACCTCCAGGGGTAGAGCCAGGTCTTCTAACAGGTGTGGAGCCTAGGCGCCGGGCGCGACCACGAGCCGCTCTGCTTCGTAGGAGCCTTTGGGCGTCTTGACCCGGACTCCTGACGGGGAGGCTTCCCACCAGAGCACGGGCTCCTCGAAACCCTGACCCTCCTGAGCCTCGGTGTGGTCCTCGTGACCTACGTGCTGCGCAGCCGATTCGGTAGCGAACGTGCCCCGGAGAGCGTCGTCGAAGCCGCGAGAGAGTAGCGTACGATGCCCCGCGACGATGGGGCGGTGAGGTGGGTGCGGTGGGCGATCTAGATGGTCTCGGGACGTGATCGGGACGTAATATACTTCTCGTACAGCAGGCGCCACAGCCGGCTGGCGGCCGAGAGGTATGTGAGCCTGTAGCCCGCGAGGAGATACCAACATGGGAATTATAGACAAGGTGGTAGCCAACTCCGTAGCCGTCATCCCGCGTCCCATAGTGCGCAAGATCGCCGGCCGCTACATGGCCGGTGAACGTCTGGAAGAGGCGATAGAAACCATCCGGGATCTTAACGAGCAGGGTTGCGTGGCGACCGTGGACGTCCTCGGCGAGAGCACCAAGAGCGAAGAGGATGCCGCTGAGAATCTCCAGCAGTATAAGCAGGTCGTGGATGCCCTCGAAGCAAATGAGCTTTCGAGCGGCATCTCGGTAAAGCCCACGGGCCTGGGCCTCGTCCAGGACGAGGCCCTGTGCCGGAGGAACTTAGAGGAGATCATCCTCTACGCTGGGGAGAGGGGCCGCTTCGTGCGGGTGGATATGGAGGATTCACCCTACACAGGTACCACCCTGGAGCTGGTACTCGACGCGTACGAGCGGCACGGAAACATCGGAGCGGTGATACAGGCCTACATGAGACGCAGCCTCAAGGACGTGATGCGCCTGGCCGAGTCCGGGGTCTCGGTGCGCCTGTGCAAAGGCATCTACGATGAGCCCCGCGACATCGCCTACAAAGACTTTGACACCGTCCGCCAGAACTACGTGCTGCTCCTGGAGGAGCTCTTCAAGGGAGACGTCTACGCGGGCGTGGCGACTCACGACGAGTACCTTATCTGGCACGCCCTGCGCCTCATCCATCAGATGGGCGTTTCGAAGGACCGCTACGAGTTCCAGATGCTCTTGGGGGTGGACGAGGAGTTGCGGCGGATACTCGTGAACGCGGGGCACAAGGTGAGGGTGTATGTGCCGTTCGGTGAGGATTGGTACGAGTACTCGACGCGCCGTCTCAAGGAGAACCCCAAGATCGCTCGCTACGTAGCGGGGAACGCGATCGGGAGCATAACGAGCACCGTCAAGAACAACCGCTCATAGGAAGGACGAGCGATGGGACTTCTGCCGTACAAGAACGAGCCCTACCTGGGCTGGACGGACGAGTCCAACCAGAAGGCCATGCGTGCCGCCCTGGAGGAGGTCGAAGGTTCTTTGGGGCAGAACTATCCCCTGATCATCGGCGGCCAGTCGGTCGAGACGGACGGGGAGATCCCCTCCGTCAACCCCTCTAATCCCTCGCAGGTCGTCGGGCGTGTCGGGCGCGCCACCGAACGCGAGGCGGACATGGCGCTGGAGACGGCGACGAAGATCTTCGATTCATGGAGCAAGACGGAGCCCGAGGCACGAGCGCGCATACTCCTTCGGGCGGCGGCCATCATGCGCCGGCGCAAGTTTGAGATGCTGGCCTGGGAGGTCTATGAGGGCGGCAAGCCCTGGGCCGAGGCCGATGCGCAGGTGGCGGAGGCCATAGACTTCCTCGAGTACTATGCCCGCGAGATGCTGAGGCTCAAGGACGGCGTGGATATTTACTCCGTGCCTGGTGAGGAGAGCCGCTACTTCTACCAGCCGATGGGCGTCGGCGTGATCATCGCGCCCTGGAACTTCCCAACGGCCATTCTCACGGGGATGTCCAGCGCGGCCATCGTCACCGGGAACACCATCGTGATAAAGCCGTCTGAGTACACCTCGGTCCTCGGAGCGAAGGTGACGGAGATCTTCGACGAGGCCGGGCTGCCGTCGGGGGTTCTAAACTTCTGCCCCGGATACGGGGGTGAGATTGGAGACTACCTTGTCACCGACGCGCGCACGCGCTTCGTCTCGTTCACCGGCTCGGTGGCGACGGGCTTGAGGATCAACGAGCTCGCCGCTAAGCAGATAGAGAACCAGCGTTGGATCAAGCGCGTCATCGTCGAGACGGGCGGCAAGGACGCCATGATCATAGACGACTCCGCCGACCTCGACGCCGCCGCGGATGACATCGTAAAGAGCGCCTACGGCTACTCCGGCCAGAAGTGCAGCGCCGCCTCCCGCGTTATCCTCCATCAGGACGTCTACGACGACGTTCTGAAGCGCGTCGTCGAGAAGACAAAGGCCCTCAAGATCGGCGTGCCCGAGAACGCAGACGTGAAGATGGGCCCCATCATAAGCAAGCCCCAATTCGAAAAGGTCTCTGGGTACATAGAGACCGGCAAGAGCGAGGGAGAGCGCGTCCTGGGCGACGACCCCGGCGACCCTGAAAACGGCTATTTCGTTCCCCCGACCGTCTTCGAGGTGGAGCCCGAGGCGAGAGTCGCGCAGGAGGAGATCTTCGGCCCCGTCCTCTCCGTGATGGCGGCTCGCGACTTCGACGAGGCCCTGCGCATCGCCAACGACAATCCTTATGGCCTCACCGGTGGCGTCTACTCCAAGAACCGCCATCACCTGGAGCGCGCCCGCCACGAGTTCAAGGCCGGAAACGTGTACTTCAACCGCACCATCACCGGCGCTTTGGTCGGCGTCCAACCCTTCGGTGGCTTCGGCCTCTCCGGTACCGACTCCAAGGCCGGCGGCCCAGACTACCTACCGCTGCACATGCTCGCTCGCACGGTAGTCGAGAGGTTCTAGAATCCACGCTTGGTTGAACGCAGGGCGGGAGGCAGACGGTGATTGGATCTGAACGTCGAGGCGGGGAAGGCGCATGGCCCACGATCTTTTGCCACCCCGCGCTTGACATATGAACATATGTGCGGTATGAATATAGTCGTTACCCTGGTGCCCACTCCTCCTTTCCCTTTCCCCACCTATGGACGGGCACCAGGTTCTTTCGCTTCGGGTGTAAGGCTCAGGTCAGGCCCTGGGCGATGAGGGCTCGGGCGACCTTGATGAAGCCAGCGATGTTTGCGCCGTTGTAGTAGTTGCCGGGTGTGCCGTACTCTTCGGCGGCGTCTCGGCACCGGCCGTGGATATTTTTCATTATCTCTTTGAGCTGCTCGTCGGTATACTCGAAGGTCCAGGACTGGCGGCCGGCGTTCTGTTGCATCTCCAAGGCCGAGACGGCCACGCCGCCGGCGTTGGCGGCCTTGCCGGGGCCGTAGGCAACGCCGCCGTCCAGGAAAGCGTGCACGGCCTCGGGGGTGCAGGGCATGTTCGCCCCTTCGCCGACCGCCATACAGCCGTTCTTTATGAGCTTCTCGGCGTCTCCCTCTTCGAGCTCGTTCTGGGTGGCGCAGGGGAGGGCTACGTCGCAAGGTATCTCCCAGATGTTGCCCCCGTCCTCGTAGCGCGCCCGCTCGTAGGCGTCGGCGTACTCGGAGATGCGGCCGCCCTCCTCTAGCTTGATCCTCTTGATCGTCTCCAAGTCCAATCCTTCTTCGTCATAGATGACCCCGCCGGAGTCTGAGCAGGCCACCACCTTGCCGCCGAACTCTTCCTGGATCTTCTCGATAGCGTAGATCGCCACGTTGCCCGAACCGGAGACGAGGCACTTTTTGTCCTCGAAGGACTCGTCTAAAGTTTCAAGCACCTCGTTCATGAAGTAGGCGCAGCCGTAGCCCGTCGCCTCGAAGCGGACCGGGGACCCGCCCCAGTTGACCTCCTTGCCGGTGAAAGTGCCGGTCTCGTACTTGTTGGTGATGCGCTTGTATTGGCCGAACATGTAGCCGATCTCGCGTGGTCCCACGCCGGCGTCGCCGGCGGGAACGTCTGTGTTCTCGCCGATGTGACGGTAGAGCTCGGTCATGAAGCTCTGGCAGAAGCGCATAACCTCGCTGTCGGACTTGCCTTTAGGGTCGAAGTCCGATCCACCCTTACCGCCGCCCATGCCCAGGTCGATGAGGCTGTTCTTGAAGATCTGCTCGAACCCCAGGAACTTGATGATCCCCAGATAGACCGAAGGGTGAAAGCGTAACCCCCCCTTGTAGGGGCCCAGGGCGTTGCTGAACTCAACGCGGAAGCCCCGGTTGACGTGGACGTTGCCCTCGTCGTCCTGCCAGGGGACCCGGAACATGATCTGGCGGTCGGGCTCGCAGAGCCTCTCGATGACCTTTGCCTCCGCGAACTCCGGGTATTTTTCGAGCACGGGACCCAGAGTACCCGTGACCTCGCGAACTGCCTGATGGAACTCGGGCTCGCCCGGGTTTCTCGAGATCACGTCCTCGCAGATGCTCTCGACTCTCGTAGCCGTGTCGGTCATCTCATCCCTCCTGCTCGTGAGCACAGTGTCCTCGAAGCTTCTTAAGGGACACCCCTTTGTATCTTATCCCCACACGAATTATATGCCCGAGTCCGGCGTTGTGAAACGGATTACCAGCGCCGGAGAGCGCCTTCCGCACTGCCTCGTGCTTTAATCTCCTCTCACCCGGAAGAGAGGATACCCCTTGCCCTACGAGTTCGCGCGTTACCTCAAGATCCGGGCCGCACACGGCGCCACCTGGTCGCCGGACGGCCGCCGCGTCGCCTTCCTAACGGATATCACCGGCGTTACCCAGGCGTGGGAGTTGCCGGTAGAGGGTGGCTGGCCGGAGCAGCTCACCTTCCACGAGGAGAGGGTTTCGGGCGTCCACTACTCTCCCACGGAGAATAAGCTCCTCTATAGTATGGACGCCGGCGGAAACGAACGTTCGCAGCTCCTCCTCCTGGGGGGCGGGGAGGAGTGGGACCTGACGCGGGTGCCCGAAGCGGTCCACTATTTCGGCGGCTTCTCCCCGGACGGGAAGCGCATCGCCTACACCGCCACGCGCCGCAACGGGACGGACTTCGACGTGTTCGTGCAAGACCTGCTGGACGAGGAGCCGGAGACGGTGTGGGAGACCCCAGGTTACCACACGGTAGCCGGCTGGGCGCCGAACGCTTCCTTTCTCGTCGTCTCCCGCCATCACTCGAACTTGAACAACGACCTCTACAGGCTCGACCTCACAAGCGGCGAGGCGACGCTCCTCACCCCGCACGAGGGAGAGGCACGCTTCAGGGGTGCGCGCGTGACGCCGGACGGCGAAAGCATCTTCCTCGCGACGGACCGGGACGGGGACTTCGTGCGCCTCGCACGCCTGGACCTCTCGACGCTGGAGATAGAGCATCTCACCCCCGACGACTGGGACGTAGAAGAGGTCGAGCTCTCCGAGGACGGACGCTGGCTCGCCGTGAGCCGCAACTTCGAGGGCTACTCGGACTTCATGCTCTTTAGCGGTAAGGGGAGGCGCGTTCCGGGGCCGGAGATGCCGGAAGGCATCGTCGGCGGCTTTGAGTTCTCCCCGGACGGAGAGCGGCTCGCCTTTACCCTTACGGGCCCCAGCCGTAACCCGGACGTGTGGGTCGTGGACCTCCCCGCCGGAGAAGCCAGACGCCTTACCCGCTCCTCGACCGCTGGGATACCGCCGCGCACCTTCCGGCGCCCCAGGGTTGTCCGGTACCCTACGTTCGACGGGCGGGAGATACCGGCGTTCTTCTACGAGCCCGAGTCTTCGCCCAAGAACGCACCCGTCGTCGTGAACGTCCACGGCGGCCCGGAGTCGCAGTCGCGGCCCCTGTTCGCCCCCGTGACCCAGTACCTCCTCGGGAGAGGCTACGCTGTCTTCGCCCCCAACGTGCGGGGCTCCACCGGCTACGGCAAGGCTTACACCCACCTCGACGACGTGTACCTCCGCATGGACTCGGTGAAGGACCTGGCGTACGCCGCGGGGTGGCTGCGAGACAGGGGCCACGAAAGAGTGGCCGTCATGGGCGGCTCCTACGGCGGCTTCATGGTGCTCGCCGCCCTTACGGAGTATCCGGAGCTGTGGACCGCGGGCGTGGACATCGTGGGGATCGCAAACATGGTCACCTTTTTGGAGAACACCGGCAGCTACCGGCGCGCCCTCCGCGAGCCCGAGTACGGTTCTCTGGAGCGGGATCGCGGGTTTCTGGAGTTCATAAGCCCGCTCCATAAAGCCGAAGAGATAACGGCACCGTTGATGGTGATCCACGGCAAGAACGACCCGCGCGTGCCCGTGGGGGAGGCCGAGCAGATCGTGAAAAAGGTGAAGAAGAACGGCGGCGCGGTCGAGTACCTCCTCTACAAGGACGAGGGCCACGGCCTCACTAAGCTTAAGAACCGCCTCGACGCCTACCCCAAGATAGCTGCGTTCCTCGACGAGCACCTCGCTAGCGTGGAGGGATGAGACGGCTCTCCTTTTACGAGTTTTTAACGCGATGTTTCCCTCTAATTAACCGGGGTGTTCGCCCTTCTTCCTATACACTTCCCGCCCATTCCCCTTCTCCCTATACACTTCCCGTTCTTATAAGTACACCCCCTTCGAATAAAGGCTTCGACCGGCGCAACCGCGTTTAAATTTTGTTAAATTGCGCAGGATTTTTGGGTCGTGTCTGGTTCGCGGCTCACGGCGTGTCGGTCGCGTAGCGGATACGGGGGTGGTTCCCGGCGGTGGAGTTGTGGGACCCGGAGACTCTGGCGGAGAGCTTCGAGCAGAGAGCGGATGAACGGCCGCGAGCCGTCGGGCGGCGGTTCAGGTTCTTGTTGCAAGGGCTCTCGATTCTATCGGCCCTTCTCTGCTCGGTGCTACTCTTGATCCTCGCCGGAGGTTTAGCGGAGGAACAGGCTATCGTCAAGGCTGTCACGCCCCCGACCGCCGCGAGTCCACCGGTCCTTCCGGGGGTGACGCCGGGCTTCGACGCGGAGCCTCTGCAGGAACGGCTTGAAGAGATAGCAGAAGGGTACGAGGGTGTGTACGGAGTCGTGGTGCTGGAGCCCGTCTCCGGGACGAAGGTCTCGCTGCTGGGGGACGAGGAGTTCATGGCGGCGAGCATCGGCAAGCTGCCGCCGTTCGTGGCCCTCTACCGGGCTGCGGCGAGGGGGGAGTTGGATCTTGATGAGGAGATCTCCATTCTCCCCGAGGATGTGCAAGACTATGGCTTCGGCGGACTAAACTACTTCCCAACAGGCCACTCCCTGAGCCTGCGTGAGTGCGCCTACCGCCTCGTGAACCACAGCGACAACACCGCGTGGGCGATGCTTGAACGTCGTCTGGGAGAAGAGACGGTTAGAACCGCGCTCCGGGAAGCGGGGGTTGAGAACAGCCGGTACCTGGATGATCTCTCCGGCTACCTCACGACCCCGAACGACGTGCTCCTCCTGCTCGAGAGGATCTCCAACCCGCGGTTTACCAGCGAGGAGCTCTCCGAAGAGATGCTCGACGCCATGACGGAGACCACCCTCGAAGACCGCATCCCGGAGAAGCTCCCGAGCGACGTCCACATCGCCCACAAAACGGGCTCCTACGAGAACAACTTCGGCGACGCCGGTATCGTCTTCCACGAGGATAGCCAGGGCGTCGAGAAACGCTACTACCTCGTCGTGCTCGCCAAAGACGCTGGCGAGTACGAGGCCCGGGACGCCATCCAGGAGATGTCTCTCGCCGTCTACGAGGCGGTGACGGGCATCACGGTAGATCCGGGATGGTCGCGCGGAGGGTCTATCCGCCAGGAGAGCGTCGCCGCCAATCTACCGGCGTCCCAACCGGACTTGGCGGAGAACTCTCAAACGCTCGTAGGGGGCGTAGAACCAGCAAAGCCACTGCTCCCCGAGAAGCCGTTGCCGCGGAAGACGTCACCAGAGAGTGGGCACACCCTCGTCCCCGACTCGCATCTTGCAGTGCCTGCATCGCCTCACAACACGGCCATGCGAGAGCCTGCGAAGCCTGCACTACCTCCCTTTCCCGGCGCTCGGGAGGCCACGTACCCCGAGCCGTTCACGCCTGCCTACCGGGAGGAGTCGGTCTCAGAGTACGAAAACTCCTTCAAGGCTCCGGTTACACAGTAACCGTCATCG
>DATDKT010000017.1:0-7158 GCA_036519775.1 Rubrobacteraceae bacterium | reverse complement strand
TTACGCATAAAACGTTCTTCCCCCTGCGTTGTTTAGTTGGTTTGGAGTGCGGCTAGTTTTCTGGTGGCCGCGGGTCTTGAGGGTTACCCGGCGCTAGAGACCGGGGCGGGTAATTCGCCCGGCGACCACCCTGATTAGTCGTAGGGTATTGAGAGGGGAACGCGGGATGTTACGGGTTTCTACCATGTATGGGGCAAGTATCTCACCCGGCAGTCCGTTCCGCAACCTCGACGGCCACGGTCCAACCGGCGTAGTCCGGATTCTCGCCACGGGCGGCCTCGAAGTACAGCTCCTGCAGGCGGGCCGAGACCGGGCCCATCTCCCCCGTGCCGATGGGACGATCGTCTATCTCGGTGACGGGGGCTATCTGGAAGCCGGTCCCCGTCAGAAAGACCTCGTCGGCAACGTAGAGCTCGGTGCGACCCACATCGCGCTTGTCGGTCGGCATCCCGAGCTCCTTCTCCGCAAGCTCCATCACAGCGTCGCGCGTGATCCCCTCCAGGATGTCCGCCGTGGCGGGCGGTGTGATCAGACCGCCCTTGCGGAGCAAGAAGATGTTGGCCGCGCTCGCCTCGGAGACGAAGCCGGTCTGCGTCAAGAAGATCGCGTCGTCGTACCCCGCCCGGTGAGCCGCGTCCACCGCCAGAGCGGTGTTCACGTACGAGCCGGTGCACTTGGCGCGCGCGGGGATGGCGTTGTCTGCCGTTCTGCGCCACGAGGAGACGCAGCACTTCAAGCCCGTAAGCTCGACGTAGTTGCCCATCGGGACCGTAAATATAGAGAGCTCCGACCCTCCCCTGAGGTTCACCCCGACCGACTCGACGGATTTGTAGGCGAGGGGCCGGATGTACGTGTCCTCCCGCGGCGCGTTTCGCCTAAGTATCTCCAGCGTTATGTCACACAACTCGTCAACGGTGTGCGGCAGATCTACGTGCAGTATGCGGCATGACTTCTCGAACCTCTCGTAGTGCTCGCGCATCTTAAGGACCTGCAGCGTGCCCTTGTTCTCGTTCCAGTACGCTCGTATCCCCTCGAAGATGCCCGTGCCGTAGTTAAGGGCGTGTGTGGCCGGCGAGAGCCGGACGTCGCCCAGCTTTACGAGCTCCCCGCCGTGGTAGGCCCACTCCGCGTCCGAAGCGGCGAATGCTTTGCGGCTCATCTGGCCTCACCCCCCGAAGGGCTCTCCGCGGGGGCTTCCTCGATCATGCCCTCCGCGGCCAGAGCCCTCAACTCTGCCCCAATCCTCTCGACCGGCAGCTGTTCCTCCTGGCGACGCATCGCTAGGAAGCTCGCCCCGCCGGCCCGGTTCTCGAGTACCCACTGCGTCGCGAACTTCCCGCTCTGGACGTCCGCCAGAATCTCGCGCATCCGGGTCTTGACGCCCTCGTCTATCACCTTCGGACCGGCAGTGTAATCGCCGTACTCGGCGGTGTTCGAGATCGAGTACCGCATCTGGGCGAGACCGCCCTCGTAGATGAGGTCCACGATCAGCTTCAGCTCGTTGACGCACTCGTAGTACGCGAGCTCTGGCTGATATCCGGCCTCCACCAGCGTGTCGAACCCGGCCTTCAGGAGCGCCGTGAGCCCGCCGCAGAGCACCGCCTGCTCCCCGAAGAGGTCCGTCTCCGTCTCCTCGGCGAAGGTGGTCTCGATGATGCCGGCCCGTCCGCTCCCGATGCCCCTCGCGTAGGAGAGGATCAAGTCTCGCGCCTCCCCCGAAGCGTCATTGCCGACCGCGAAGAGCGCGGGCATCCCCTTGCTCTCGGTGTACAGCCGCCTGAGCACGTGGCCCGGACCTTTGGGTGCCACGAGCCCGAGGTCTACCCCTTGCGGCACGGTTATCTGGTTGAAGTGGATGTTGAACCCGTGGGCGAAGAGCATTAGCATCCCCTCCGACAAGTTCGGGGCGACCTCCGCCTCGAAGACCGCTGGTTGCCTCTCGTCCGGGAGCAGCATCATCACCACGTCCGCCCAACGGACGGCGTCGGCGGTGCTCATCACCTGCAGGCCCTCATTCTCTGCCTTCCCTCGGCTCGCGCTGCCCTCGTAGAGCCCGACGGCGACCTCGCAGCCAGAGTCCTTGAGGTTCAACGCGTGGGCGTGGCCCTGGCTACCGTAGCCCAGGATAGCGACCTTGCGCTGCATGATCTCGTTTCCTATATCCCCTTCACGGTAAACTCGAGCCATCTAAACCCCTCAATCTCCTGGCCGGGCCACCGGCCCGAGCCGTACCACGTCTTCCAAACTGTCCTTTATCTCGGCGAGCCACCCCTCCAACCTCTCCGGCTCCCCCGAGGCCACGAGTGTCTCCCCGTCTCCATGAACCTCTACGCCCGCGCGCCTCGCCGACTCGTATGGGGGTGGGGGGTCCCCCCCTACTTTTAGCAGCGCGACCTCTACCATCTCGTCCGCGGCACCGATCTCCTTTACGTCTTCGAGGGCAGAGAGCAGCGTAGTGTACCGGCGGGCCTGTTCGGGGGGGCAGTCGAGCAGGATCGTGGCCCGCATACCTTCGTGGTCGCGGCCCACGGTAAAGCTCGCGACCGGCATCCGTTTGTTCTGGAGCGTCATCAGGAAGCGGTTCAGGGCGAGCATCCCGCCGTTTATGTGGACCTCCACGGGGTTGAGGGTCGTCGTGTCGGTTTGCACGCCCCGCGGCGTGTTAGTCGCCGCCATACGCGGCGCCGCTTTCCTCGATCATCTCTTGCACGCTCATGCCAGAAGGGATCATGGGGTACACGTTCGCCTCGGGGTCTATGTGGAAGTCCAGGATCGTACACCCCGGCTGCTCCTGCGCCCACCTGACCGTCGCCTCGACGTCGTCGCCCTCGCGCACCGTCTTACCGCTCAAACCGTAGGCCGCCGCCATCTCCTCGTAGCGCGGCCCGCTGATGGGGGTCTCCGAGTAGCGGCGGTTGTGGAAGAATTGCTGCCACTGGCGCACCATCCCGAGGTAGCCGTTGTTGAGGATAGCGACCTTTATGTTCAGCCCGAAGTCTCGGATGGTGGCGAGCTCCTGCAAATTCATCTGGATGCCGCCGTCGCCCGCGATGACCCATACGGGCTCGTCCGGGTAGGCGAAAGCGACGCCCATCGCCGCCGGGAGGGCGAAGCCCATCGTGCCCAGGCCGCCGCTGGTTATGTGGCTGTTGGGCTTGGTGAACTCAAAGAACTTGGCCGCCCACATCTGGTGCTGGCCGACATCGGTGACGAGCCGGACCTCCTCACCCGCGGCAGCCCTGATGGCCTCCATGATCCGGATAGGACCGTACTCCTTGCGCGCCTCGTCCTCGGCCCGCTTCTCCGGCTCCTGGCTACGGGCGATCTCCTCACGCCACTCTTTGCAACCGTCCCGGTCTTCGGCGTCCTCGAAATGCCCGAGGATACCCCGCAAAGCCGCACTAGCATCCGCAGCGATGCCGACGGTAGGCCGGACAACCTTGCCGAGCTCGGAGGGGTCCACATCTATGTGAACGATCTTGGCGTTCGGGGCGAACTTGTTCACGGCGCCCGTAATCCTGTCGTCGAAGCGCATCCCGACCGCGAAGAGCAGGTCGGACTTGTCTATCGCCCGGTTCACGCTCGCCGCCCCGTGCATCCCCGGCCACCCGATGTACAGCGGGTGATCCTCTGGGAACGCGCTGATACCGAGCAGCGTCGTAACGACCGGCGTCCCCGTCCGCTCGGCGAGCAGCCTCAGCTCCATCTCCGCTCCCGAGAGGGTGACCCCGTGCCCCGCCAGTATAAGCGGGCGCTTCGCCTTCCTCAGAAGAACCGCCGCGGCCTCGAGCGCAGGTCCCACGACCGGCTCCGGGGCTTCCTTGAGCCTCCGGTAGCCGTTGTGCTCACAGGCGGCGAACTGCACGTCCTTAGGCACGTCCACCAGCACCGGCCCGGGGCGGCCCGAGCGTGCGATCTCGAAGGCTCGCCGCATCGTCGGGTAGAGCTCGTCCGGGTCCTCGACGAGGAACGAGTGCTTCGTAAAGGGCAGCGTCATCCCCATGACGTTTGTCTCCTGGAAGGAGTCCTTGCCCAGGGCCGGACGTCCGACCTGGCCCGTTATCGCCACGAGCGGCACCGAGTCCATCTGCGCCGTCGCGAGCCCGGTTACGATGTTCGTCGCTCCTGGTCCGCTCGTCGCCACGCACACCCCGACCCGGCCCGTCGCCCGCGCGTACCCGTCCGCCGCATGAGCCGCGGCCTGCTCGTGCCTCACGAGGACGTGTTTTAGCGGATAGTCAGGCAGGGCGTCGTAGAACGGCATGATCGCACCACCAGGATACCCGAAGAGGAACTCGATCCCTTCGTCCAGTAGCGCCTCGCACATCGCCTCGCTCCCGGTGCGCGGCTTGTATTCGATATTAAAAGCGGTGTTCTCCATGATTCTTCCCATCCTATTTGTGTCGCGAGTTGGAAAAAGGTTTCGGTCGAAGAACGGGGCTAGGCCCCGCGCCTAAAGCGTTAGGCGGACCGGGCTACGCCGTCCCGGCCCGCCCGGCTAATTAGTAGTAGGGCGAAGGGTACGGCTACCGCAGAGGATACTCGCGGATGGATAGGAGGGGTGAGCAAGCGGGCAGCCTCGAGCTTGAGGCCCGAGATCTCTATCTGCCTGTCTTCAGAAACTCCGATCAAGAGTCTTCCTAGCTCACTCGCCTACAAGTACCATAAGCCTATGACACTTAGTATCCGCTTGTCAAGGTATACAAACGACGTTTTCTCGCCGCGCAACAAATCGCCCGCAGGTTCGAGCGATTTTTCCTCCTGGCAAGACGTCCGCGAGGGGTTTGTAGGTTACGATCCCCTGGTGGGCAGCCTGAGCGTAAAGCTGGCTCCGCGGGCCGGTGTGCTCTCCACGGTGAGCTCGCCGTCTTGGGCGCGGGCGAGGTCGCGGGCGATGGAGAGCCCCAAACCAGTGCCCCCGCCTGCGCGGGTGCGGGCTTCTTCGGCTCGATAGAAACGGTCGAAGATGCGCGGCAGGTGCTCTAGGGGAATACCGGGTCCCGAGTCCTTCACGCTCGCCTCGACCTGGCCGTCGTGCGTCCGCCCGCAGACGGTCACGCTGCCTCCTTGCGGCGTGTAGCGCATGGCGTTATCTAGCAGCGCGGCCAGGATCTGGGCCGTCCTGTCCGGGTCGCCGCACGTCGGGAGCTCGTCCGGGACCTCCACTTCGAGCCGGACGCCCTCCTCGGCCGCTCGCGTGAGGAAGCGCCCGACGGTTTCGGCCGCAACGACCGTGAGGTCGAAAGGCTTCTTCTCCACGTCGAGCCTCTCGGCGTCGAGCCGGGCCAGGACCAGCAGGTCGGAGAGCAACGCGTCCATCCGATCGATCTCGGCGAGCTGGTCCTCGACGACCTCTCGGTTCTCCGGGTCGGTCGGGTTGCGCTTCATCACGTCCGCGTTGATCCTGACGAGCGCCAGAGGAGTCTTCAGCTCGTGGGAAGCATCGGTGATAAAGGTGCGCTGGCGCTGGAACGAGTCTTTGACCGGTCGCATCGCCCGGCGCGCCATGTAGAGGCCGCCCACGCCGGACAACAAGAGGCCCACGAGGCCCACGGGGACCAGGATAAGAATCAGGCGGCCCACTGCCTCCCGGACCACCCGGCGCGACTGTGCGGCCTGGATAACTGCTACCTCCCCCTCACGCCCGCTCACGGGAACGCTCACAACCCGCACCATCTCACCCTCGGGCCCGTCGACCGTTTCGGTGAACGTCTCCTCTTCTTGCGCGGCCCTTTGCGCCGGCCCTTCAAAGGGGAGACCGAAAGAGGAAGCCGAGGAAGTCGAGTCCAGGACCGTGCCTTCTCCACCGTTAGCTTCGCCGGACGGCACCAAGGCGATCATCCCGATGTTCGGGTCCGTGGCCCACTGAAAGGGACCGGGGGGAGAGCCGCCTTCGGGTGCGCCTCTACGGACCCACTCTTCACGGGGAGGGGGCCGCTCTCCGGCGGCCCTACC
Source organism: Rubrobacteraceae bacterium (assembly GCA_036519775.1). Lineage (GTDB taxonomy): Bacteria > Actinomycetota > Rubrobacteria > Rubrobacterales > Rubrobacteraceae > Rubrobacter_F. The sequence goes on along the minus strand of DATDKT010000017.1, from coordinate 1,203 downwards.
TTCCTGGTAGCCGTGCAGCAGGGGTCCGGCCACGAAATCGGCGTCGCCCTCCGCTTTCTGCTCGAGCAACTCGTCCTGCTGGGTGGCCGCCTGGCGCGCGAAGCTCGCCACCGCGACGACGCCGATGATCGCCAGGATCAGCGCGAAGATGCCCACGTAGCCGAGGGTGAGGCGTCTCCGGATGCGTTCGAACACGTTTCTTTTAAGCCTCCTGGGGCTGCGGCTCGAAGGTATAGCCTACGCCGCGTACCGTGCGGATGCGAGAGGGTTCACCCTCCCGGTCTAGCTTCTTCCTCAGGTACGAGACGTACAGCTCAACCACGCTCGTGCTGACCTCGCCGGGCACGCCCCACACTGTGTCGAGCAAAACAGAGCGACTAAAGACCTGCCCCGGGCGCTGCATAAGCGTCGCCAACAGCGAGAACTCCTTGGCGGTCAGCTCCACGCGCTCCTCTCCGCGCCTCACCACATGCCTGACCGCATCCAGCGTCACGTCCCCGGCCCTTATCGCCGTCCCGGCCGAAGAACCTTCCCCTCCCTGCCTCCTGCTCAAAGCTCTCACGCGGGCAAGGAGTTCCGAGAGCGCGAAGGGTTTTGGCAGGTAGTCGTCGGCCCCGGCGTCGAGGCCCTCTACTCGATCTTCGACCTGGCCGCGGGCGGTGAGCATCAGAACGGGGGTGTGTACCTCCGCCGCCCGCAGGCCGCGCACTATTTGCACCCCGCTGCGCTCCGGGAGCATCCAATCCACGATAAGGAGGTCGAAGGAGTCCTCTAGGGCGCGGGAGAGGCCGGTGCGGCCGTCGTGGGCCGTCTCGGTGATGTGCCCCTCCTCGCCCAGGACTCGGGCGAGGGTGCGGGCCATCTTCTCCTCGTCTTCTATAATCAGGACACGCGCCATCTCACCCACATACTAGCCCGTCTTCTGCATTCGGGGCTACCTCCACGAACGTTTCTATGAAGATTCATAACTATGTCAAAGGCTCCTCACAGGCCCGTGGGGCCGCAAGCGCCACTCGATACACCATGGTCTTTCGAGAGATTCTAAGAGGGGTCATAGGACGTTCCTATAAGAGTCATAGGAACGCGGCGATACTCATACTTTTGGTCGGCCCGAATCATCCTTTCGGAGGATGTCACGCCCGGTGTCGGGGTGTGATCATCTATCCGGTTTCAGTAAAGCTCACGATGAGAAGGAGGCAAAAG
>DATDKT010000016.1:0-3415 GCA_036519775.1 Rubrobacteraceae bacterium | reverse complement strand
GCCCACTCCAGGTTATGAAGCTTGCACTCATGAGGATAGGTGCCGATGAGCAGTCGACGCCGACCACCTCGCTACCCCAAAGCCAACAATCGGACCACGAGGAGCGACCCGCCACATCCCGCCGCCCCCGTATTCAGAATCCGTCCCACCGTAGACTTCCCTTCGATCTGGCTCACAAAGGAGCCGAGCGCCCCTTGACCCGGCCCCCAGCGTAGAGTAACTTGGTCCCGCATCTACTGCAAATGATTGTCATTAGCGAACCACCGCGAGCCGAGGACCGCGGGGAGCGTTCTCCGGCAAGTTCCGGGGGTGTTCGAAAGGAGAAGTTTGGCTCTATCCTGGAAGAGATCTTTGGTCGTTCAGGCGCTCTTTGTGGTCGTGGCCCTCGCGGGTACGGGGTGCGGGCAGGGGGGCTCGGGCGGGGGATCTGATTCGCAAGGAGGCTCGGCGTCCGAAGCGGGCTCCGCATCGGGCGAGGGTTCGCTGGTCGTGTACTCCGGGCGCAACGAGGAGCTCGTGGGCCCGATCATCGAGAGGTTCGAGGAGGAGAGCGGCATAGACGTCGAGGTTCGCTACGGGGACACGGCGGAGCTCGCCGCGACTATCCTGGAGGAGGACGCGAACAGCCCCGCGGACGTCTTTCTCTCCCAGGACGCCGGGGCTCTGGGAGCCGTGGCCGACAGGGGGCTTCTGAGCCTGTTGTCAGGGGACGTTTTAGAAAGGGTAGAGGAACGATTCCGGGACCCTGAAGGCAGGTGGGTCGGCGTCTCGGGCCGGGCGCGAGTCGCGGCGTACAATACGGAGGCTTTGGGCGCGGAGGATCTCCCGAACTCCATACTCGAGTTCACGGACCCCGAATGGGAGGGTAGGCTAGGCTGGGCCCCGACCAACGGCTCGTTCCAGGCGTTCGTCACCGCCCTAAGGCTCATCGAGGGCGAAGAAGCGGCCCGCGAGTGGCTCGAAGGGATAGAGGCTAACGACCCGCGGGAGTACGAGAACAACCTCGCCGTCCTGCAGGGGGTTGCGTCCGGCGAGATCGAGGCAGGCTTCGTGAACCACTACTACTTGTTCCAGCTCCAGGAAGAAGGGGGCGGAGACGTCCCGGCCAACAACTACTACTTCCGGAACGGAGACCCCGGCGCCCTGGTCAACGTGGCCGGCGTCGGCATCCTGGGCACCTCCGATAACGCCCCCGAGGCCGGGGAGCTCCTGGACTTCCTCCTCTCCGAGGAGGCCCAGCAGTACTTCGCTGACGAGACCTTCGAGTACCCGCTCGTAGCGGGCATCCCGACCAACGAAGAGCTGGTCCCGCTCTCGGAGATAGAGACGCCAAACATTGACCTCAGCAACCTCGACGATCTAGAGGGTACGCTCGAGTTGCTCCGGGAGACGGGGGTACTCTAGCCGTGAGGGGCCGTAGTTGATCGCCCCCGGCAGAAAGCTCCGCTCGAGGACGAACACCCGGCTCTGGCCACCGGCGGCGGTGTGGGTCCCAGCCCTCCTCGTCGCGACGGCGATGACCATACCGCTCGTCTACCTGGTCTTCAGGGCCCTGGAGAATGGCCCTTTGGAGGTCGTCGAGGTGGCGGTCCGCGGCAAGACGCTCGCAGTGCTGGTGCGTAGCGTCGCTTTGGCGGCCATAGTGACGGCGGCGTCGGTCGCGGTGGCGGTGCCGCTGGCCTGGCTTACGGCGCGCACGGATCTGCCCGGGCGACGGGCGTGGGCGGTCCTGGCGGCGTTGCCGCTCGTGATCCCGTCTTACGTCGGGGGGTTCGTGCTGGTGAGCGTGCTCGGCCCGAGGGGGTTCGCGCAGGGAGTCCTCTCTCCACTCGGGGTCGAGAGGCTGCCGGAGATCTACGGCCTCCCCGGCGCCGCCCTCGCCCTGACCCTCTTCTCCTACCCCTACGTCTTCCTCACGGTCCGGGGCGCTTTAAGGGGCACGGATGCGACGCTCGAAGAGGCGTCCCGATCTCTGGGGAGTGGGACCCTGATGACGTTCTTCCGCGTCACGCTACCGCAGCTCAAGCCCGCCATCATCGCGGGCGCCTTACTTGTGGCGCTGTACTCCTTGAGCGACTTCGGGGCCGTCTCGCTCCTGCAGTTCGACTCTTTTTCTCGTGAGATCTACACGCAGTACCGCTCCGCCTTCGACCGAACACCCGCGGCCATACTGGCCCTGATGCTCGTGGCTCTGACCGCTGCGATCCTCATCTTCGAAGCGCAAGCTCGCGGGAGGGCACGCTACCACCGGAGCACCGCAGGGACGGCCCACCCATACGGTGGCAGGATCGTCACGCTCGGGCGTTGGCGGGGGCCCGCGCTGCTCTTCTGCGCGGGGGTGGTGCTGCTGGCGCTCGTAGTGCCGGTTGGGGTCCTCGTGTTCTGGCTGTTTAGGGGCCTTGCGGCCGGGGAGCCTCTGCGCCTGTTGTGGGAAGCGGCCCTCAATTCGGTCTACGTCTCGGGGTTGGCAGCGGTGGTCGCGGCTCTGGCAGCCCTGCCGGTCGCGGTCCTCGCCGTACGGTACAGAGGGAGGGTAACGGGTTTCGTCGAACGGCTCTCCTACCTGGGCTACGCGCTGCCGGGGATCGTGCTCGCCCTCGCGCTCGTTTTCTTTGGGGCTAACTTCGCGCCGCGACTGTACGGTACTCTGACGTTGCTCGTCTTCGCCTACACAGTTCACTTTCTGCCACAGGCCGTGGGGTCCACAAGGGCGGCGCTGCTACAGATACGCCCGAGCGTGGAGGAGGCGGCACGGGGGCTCGGTCGGAACCCGGTGCGGGTCGTGACCACGATCACGGCACCACTCGCATCTTCCGGCATTCTCGCCGGGGCCGCGTTAGTATTTCTTACCACCATGAAAGAGTTGCCCGCAACCCTGCTACTGGCCCCGCTAGGCTTCGATACTCTAGCGACCAGCATCTGGAGCGCGACCTCCGAAGGCTTCTTCGCCCGTGCCGCGGCTCCGGCGCTGCTCCTCATCCTGGTCTCCGCCCTACCCATGTACCTCCTCGTCATCCGGGAACGCGTACGATGATCGGGGAGACCATGATCCGGCTACAAGGCGCGTCTAAGAGCTTCGGCGCGATCGAGGCGGTACGGGACCTGGACCTCGAGCTCACGAGGGGGAAGATCCTCGCCCTGCTTGGGCCGTCCGGCTGCGGCAAAACGACGACCTTGAGGCTGCTCGCGGGCTTCGAGTCCCCAGATGCAGGGGAGATAGAGATAGCGGGACGCCCCGTCGCTGGGCACGGGGCGAGCCTCGCGCCGGAGAAGCGGCGGGTCGGGATGGTCTTCCAAGACTACGCCCTCTTCGCCCACCTGACGGTGGCGCAGAACGTTGCCTACGGGCTCAAGGGAATCTCACGTGGCAAGAAACGCGCCGCGCGGGTCGCCGAGGTGCTGGCTCTCGCCCGCC
>DATDKT010000015.1:0-6110 GCA_036519775.1 Rubrobacteraceae bacterium | reverse complement strand
CACGTCGACGGCCTCCAGGGGACCTTCGTGCATGTAGTCCTCGAACTTGACGTCCGCCATCGAAGCGTCGGGGTTCTTCCAGCTGATCATAAAGAACTGGAAGCCCTGCTCCAGCATATACTTGACGAAGCTGTTCTCGGGCCTCAGGTCGACGATGTAGTATTTGTTGATCCAGGGCGGAATAAAGACTATCGGCACCTCGTGGACCTTCTCGGTTTGCGGCTCGTACTGGATGAGCTCCATAAGCCTGTTGCGGTAGACGACCTTGCCCGGTGTCGTAGCGAGGTTCTCGCCAACCTCGAAGGCTTCGGAGTCGACCATGCTGAGGCTGCCGTCCTCCAGATCCGACATGAGGTTGCGGGCGCCGTCCACGAGGCTCGTCCCCCCCGTCTCGATGGCACGCTTGATGGCGGCAGGGTTGGTGAGAAAGAAGTTAACGGGGGCCATCGCCTCTACGAACTGCCTGAGGTGGAACTTGAGGCGCCGCTGCTCCTCGGTGTCCGCCTGACCGTCGGCGGTCTCCTCGGCCTCCTGGAGCAGGTAATCTGAAGCGAGCAGGTATAGCTGCTTGAGCGTTTCGTAGTAGGGGTTCTGGCCCCACTCAGGCGCGGAGAAGCGCTTGTCGCCCTCCATCTGCTCGCTCTGCTCTCCCTCTTCCTGCGGTCGGGGCAGACCCCAGAAGCGGTACGCGGCGTCCTGCCAAACCTCCATCGACGCCTGGACGAAGCGGCGGTTGTAGTCCGCGGCTACCTGCGTCGCCCGGACGGGGTCGGACATCTCGCGCATCCAGAGGGTCTGCAGCGCCCGGGTGATCTCGATCCAGTCGATCGGTATAACGCTGCTTACGGGGTTTGCCTCCCACGCCTTTTGCATAGCCGACATCAGCGGGTCGTTCCTTACCGCTCCTTCAGGCAACTCCTCCTCGCCGGTAGAGATGCCGGGGCTCATCAACCAGGGGACGCCCGCGCCCGGGGTCGCCGACGCGTCGCCCATGTTGTTCTTGAACCACTCCATCCACATCTCGAACGGCGCGAAGGGGGTTGTCTGAGCGGACATCGGAAACTCCATCCCCGCGCCGCTTCCTTCTGAGTTCGCCATAACTCATTCCTCCTCTACCCAACAAGCTCTCATATTGTGCCTTACACTTTACCCTTTACTGATCCATTTTATCTAACCGGGCAGCTTGACGCGGGCACCGCTTGACGCGGGCACCGCTTGACGCGGGCACCAAGGGAGCTTATGTTGCCGGCAAGGGAACCATCGCCGCGGAGCTTGAGAGAGCGGCGGTCTTAGCGCGGAGAGGCGGAGAGACCATGACCATCACGCCCGAGACAACCCGGCAAGGGACGCAACCGGTGGACTTCATCAACGCGGGTAGCCTCCTCTCGGATGGAGAGAAGGAGATACGGGACAAGGTACGCGCCTTCGTGGACCGGGAGGTCATCCCCACGGCGGCCGAATACTGGGACAAAGCCGAGTTCCCGTTCGACCTGTTGCCGGGCCTGGCGGAGACGGGGATCTCGGGCGGCTCCTTCCCAACGGAGTACGGCTGCGCCGGGTGGAACAACGTGGCCTATGGCCTCGCAATAGCGGAGCTGGCCCGCGGCTCGGGGAGTTTGGCGACCTTCTTGCACGTCCAGAGTGGCCTGACGATGGCGGCGATCTACAACCTCGGCTCGGAGGAGCAGAAGCAGAAGTGGCTTCCCCCGATGGCGAAGTGCGAGAAGATAGGCTGCTTCGGCCTCACCGAGCCCGAGGCCGGGAGCGACCCCGGCTCCCTCTCGACAACCGCCGTCGAGGAGACCGGCGGCTACGTCCTGAACGGGGAGAAGAGGTGGATCGGCAACGCCTCGTTCGCAGACGTCGCCGTGATCTGGGCTCGTACAGAGGACGAGAGGATCTCCTGCTTCCTCGTCGAGAGCGACAATCCTGGTTACCATGCCGAGGTCCTGCCCCGCAAAGGCTCTCAAAGGGCCGCCTGGCAGACGCACATAACGCTCCGCGACTGCCACGTACCTAACGAGGCTCGCCTGCCGCAGGCGAACGGTCTGGGCTCCACCCTCTCCGTGCTGACCCACTCGCGCTACGGGGTGGGCTGGGACGGCCTCGGGCAGGCGATGGACTGCTACGAGACGGCACTCGCCTACACAAATGAGCGCGAGCAGTTCGGCCAGCCGATAGCCTCCTTCCAGCTCGTGCAGGCCAAGCTCGTCGAGATGGTCAACGAGATCTCGCTCTCCCAACTGCTCTCGATCCACGTGGGCCGTCTCAAGGACGCGAGCAACCTCGACCCGCCGACCGTCTCGATGTTCAAGATGAACAACGTCGCGAAGGCTCGGAAGACGGCCGCCCTCGCCCGCGACGTCCTGGGTGGCAACGGCATCCTGCTCGACTACCGCGTGATGGAGCACATGGCCGACCTCGAAGGCGTCTACTCCTACGAGGGCACCAACGACGTGAACACCCTCATCGTCGGCCAGGCCATAACCGGACACCGCGCCTTCTCGCCCCGCCCCTCGGAAAACCCCGAGCCGGAGAAGGACGGCAAGGCCGAGCGGGCCGAGCAAAAACCCGAGTAAAGGGGAAGCCTTGATGCTGTCGGAGGGAACCCTCGAGGCGCGTATCGCCGCCATCACCGGCAGCGTAGAAGAGAACGCAGGAACCTTTTAGAATGCATTGCACGACTGTAAACGGAAAAGAGAAGCGAGTGGACCAAAGAGAAGTCGAAACCGAACGCGCCGAACTCCGCGTAACGAGCGAGGAGGCCCGCAGGATAGCGAGCCTACTACGCTACGCCATCAGCCTGAATACCACGGCTGGGCTCGTCTCCCCCGCCGCCCGCCGCCTGGCGACCCCCACTTACCGCTCCGTCGAGCTCGCCGCCCTAGTTCTCGAGGGCAAGACGTTCAAAGAGGCCACCCAGGAGGCCGAAGCCGCCTGGAGCGGCTCCCTGGAAGAGGACCACCGCCGCGCCCTCGAGCTCATGCAGACTCATCGGGACGCGCTCCAGGACGCGATGGCCGGGCTTATGGCTCCGGAGCAGTTCTCCGAGTATCTCGAGATCTCCCAGAAACAGTTTTTGGAGCTCGTCAAGGCCCAGATGCAATAACCCCCCAAGATCGCCGAAGGGTAGAGCGACAAAAAGCAGCTACCCCCTGGCGAGCGATACCCGCGCAAGTAGCGCGACGCAGCGTTTACACCAAAAGACGTAATTTCTCTTCCTTATCTTGTTAGGGCTTGTTAAGCAGTATAGAATTACTATATGCGATTAGCACCTACAATCCAAGCAGAGTCGGCCGAGGAGGACGACATGCAGGAGAACCACGACGGACGGGGAGAGCACCGGACGATGGTGCTGGCCGACGGCACGCAAGTTCAGGTGCGAGAGATCCAACCGCAAGACGCTCCGGCGTTGCAGCGGCTCGTTGGGCGCTTGAGCGAGCAGTCGATCCACCTGCGCTTTTTCGGCCCGATGGACAAACTCTCCGATAAGAAAGCTCGGTACTTCGCAGAGGTGGACGGTGAAGACCAATACGCGCTCGTCGCTCTGGACCCGGAGGACGACGGAGAGATAGTGGCCGTCGTCCGCTACGACCGAGAAGACGGAACGGACCGGGCCGAGTACGCGGCGCTCGTCGAGGATCGTTTACAGGGCCGGGGCCTGGGCCTGGGCCTCACCCACGCCCTCATCCAGGCCGCTCGTGAGAGGGGTGTCAAAGACTTCGAAGCCCTCGTCCTACCCGAGAACAGGGGCATGATCCGGCTACTCAGCGACCTGGATCTCCCCGAGCGCGTGCGGCGGGAGGAGGGCGCCAAGCACTTCTCCATAAACCTTTTCCCCGAGAGATGAAGGTCTCGACCAAAAGGCCGCGGCGCCCGGAGGCTCGTTTTCCGGACGCCGCGAGTTCTTTAGCCCAGGCTGAGCCAAGGCTGACCAGCCGAAATGCTGGTAGGCTGGCTAGCTCCTAACCTACGCGCTCGTAGATGGCGGAGATACCCATGCCGCCGCCGACGCAGAGCGTAACCAGACCATAACGGCCCTGTATGCGATCGAGCTCGTTGAGGATCTTGGTCGTCAGGACGGCGCCGGTGGCTCCTATGGGGTGGCCCAAGGAGATCGCCCCTCCCACGGGGTTGATCTTGTCGTCCGGTATCCCCAGGTCCCGCTGAACGGCTAGAGTAACCGAAGCGAATGCCTCGTTTGCTTCGACGACGTCCATGTCGTCTATCGAGAGCCCGGCCTTTTTCAGCGCCTTGTGCGAAGCGGGGACCATACCTATGCCCATGACCGACGGATCTACCCCGGCCACCGCCGCCGAGACCAGCCTACCGGCCACCGGAAGCCCCAACTCCTCGGCCTTGCTAGCGCTGGTCACTAGAGCCATCGACGCTCCGTCGTTGACGCCACTAGCGCTGGCGGCCGTGGTCACCCCGTCCTCCTTGAAGAACGGCTTGAGCTTGGAGAGGCCTTCCTTAGTAGCGCCTTCCCTGATGTGCTCGTCCTTGGTGAACTCGACGGTCTCCTTTTTCTGCTTGATCTCAACCGGCACTATCTGGTCGTCGAAGTAGCCCTCATCCCTGGCCTTCTCGGAGCGCTGGTGACTACGCGCAGAGTACTCGTCAACCTCGTCACGGCTCAGACCGTACTGCTCGGCGACGTTCTCCGCCGTGATACCCATGTGGTAGTCGTTGAACTTATCCCATAACCCATCGTAGACCATGTGGTCCAGGATCTTTGCGTCTGGCAGCCCCATCCTGTAGCCGTAGCGCCCCTTCGGCAACAGGAACGGCGCCATGTCCATGTTCTCGATGCCGCCCGCCAGGATAACGTCAGACTCCCCGAGCGCGATCTCCTGGGCCGCCGAGACTATCGCCTGCAGGCCCGAGGCACACATCCTGTTAAGGGTCATGGCGGGAGAGGTCTCTGGAACCCCAGAATTTATCCCGACCTGACGTGCCGGGTTCATGCCCTGACCAGCCATCAGGATGTTGCCGACTATTACCTGATTTATCTCCTCGACGTCGATGCCCGACCGGGAGATGACTTCTTTAGCCACCGTGGTGCCGAGATCGACGGCCGGTACGTCCTTGAGAGCCCCACTGAAGGTCCCTATGGCCGTCCTCAAGGGTGTGGAGATTACTATCTCCGTGCCGTTGCCGTTAGCGAAGCTCATGCTCCTCCTCTACTTTGTTGCCACTTACAATATCTTACCAAAAGGCCGAACGGTACAAACTCTACCGCTTTGTTCTACGTTCCGCTACCCTCGCCCCTGGCTCCCTCGGCGCCGGCTCGGTAGAACTCGAGCGGGACATTGAGGAGCTTCACGTAGGCGTCTATCCACTCCTGGGTGAGGTTCTGGAAGATCTCCTGCTGCTTGGTGGCGGGCTCCAGGAGCAGAGACCTGCTGCTCTCGAGTTGGTCGCGGAGCGTCCCGACGATGTTTTCGAAGAAGTTTTGGGCGAGCTGCATGTTCCGTTCCTGCGTCTCGCCCGCGCTCTCGACGACGTTCCTGTATGCGTCCAGGCTCTCTTTGAGCGCGCGGTTGGTCTCTTCCTGGCTCTTGAGCGTTCGCTCCAGGGCCTCCATAGAGGACGTCATGGCGTCCGTCAGCGCCAGGTAGCTCTCGGCCTGGCTCCTGTACGTCTCGATCACGCTCTCCGCCCAGTTTTGCGCCAGGCCCATGCTCCGCTGCTGAGCGGAGACGGCCCCACCCACCGCCTCCTGCACGGCCTTCAAACCTGCCTCCGCGGGGTTCTGCGGCTCGTTGGCCACGAGTCCCTCCTATCTGTGCTCCTCAACCTCTCCTACTCCTCGGAGACTACTATACTCTTTTTTGACCTTTCGGGCTCGAAGGGACCAGGACGCGAGAGAGGCCGGGTCTCAAGACCCGGCCTCTCTAACGATACTACTGTTCTTCTAGTTACTGCTGAGCTCGCCTCTGGGACTCCTGGGCCTGCCTACCGGCCTGCTCCACGGTGCCCTGGTAGTAGGAGAACATGGAGTTCACGAAGTCCATGTAGGCGCCGACAGACTCCTGCGTTAGGGCCTGCGTAGCCTCCCGCTGGCGCTCCTGCTGACCCTGCAGATCCTGGGTCATCTGCCGGTTGCT
>DATDKT010000014.1:0-6060 GCA_036519775.1 Rubrobacteraceae bacterium | reverse complement strand
CACGCCGTCGAGCCGTCGTCCTTGAGCCCTAAGAAATTGCTCACCGGCGAACGGTCGGCGACGGTGTAGCCGCTGACCTCCTTGAGGATGCTCTCTATGTCCGGCTCCTCGCGCTCGCCCTCGGTCGGATAGTCCCAGGTCATCGCCTTTATGAGCGTGTCGCGCGTCTCCTCGGAGTCCTTGTAGAGCTCCTTGAGCCTGCGCCCGAGGTGGAAGACGAACCAGGCGTCGCTCCTCGCATCACCCGGCGGCTCTACGGCCTTGTCGTGCCACTGCAGCATCCTCTGGGTCTGCGTGAACGAGCCGTCCTTCTCCGCTATGAGCGCGCAGGGCATGAAGAAGACCTCCGTGCCGCACTCCTTCGGGTCCACCCCGTCGGACTTCCACGCGGTGGCGGTCTCCACCTCGAAGGCGTCGAGCACCACCAGCCAGTCTAGGTTCCGGATGCCGTCTCGAGCAAGCCGAGCGTGTGGTCCGCCTACAGCGAAGTTTTGACCGAAGACGAAGCAACCTTTCACTTCTTTGTCCTTCATACCCATGATCGTGGGGTAGTAGGAGTGGTCGCCGGAGATGCGCGGGAAGTAGTCAAAGAGCTGGCCCGTCTCGGCGTCGAAGGCCTCACCGTACCAGGCCTTCATCTGGCTGGTGATGTACTTGGGGAAGTTACCCAACCATCCCGTAGAGGCAGTCTCGTCCTCTACGTAGTCCTCCCACGTGTCGTGATCCTTATTCACGTCGGGCATCGGCAGGTAGCCGGGGAGGATGTTGTAGAGCGTGGCGATATCTGTCGAGCCCTGGATCGTCGCGTGACCACGCAGGGCCATCACCCCGCCGCCCGGACGCCCAATGTTCCCCAAGAGGAGCTGCAGGATGGCGGCGGTGCGGATGATTTGGACGCCTTTAGAGTGCTGGGTCCAGCCGACCGCGTAGCAGAAGGCCGTCGTCTTCTCGCGCCCAGAGTTCTCGCAGATGATTTCGGCGACCTTCAGGAAGGCCTCCTTGGGGCAGCCGGTGACCTTCTCGACCATCTCCGGGGTGTACTTGGAGAAGTGGCGCTTGAGGATCTGGAAGACGCTCCTCTCGTGCTGGAGGGTCTCGTCGTGCGGACGCGAGGCCTCGTTTGACCCGCTTGCTCCCCCGGTTTCTTCGCCCACGATCCGGCCCTGGCTCCCCCCGACGGGCGAGTAGTCGATGGGCTCTCCCTCGTAGCGCCAACTCGCTACGTCGTACGACTGTGTCTGCTCATCCCAACCGGAGAAGAGGCCCGTCTCGCCCACGTCCTCGAACTCCTCGGTTACGAGGGTGGCGGCGTTGGTGTAGTTGACGACGTACTCCTCGAAGTACTTCTCGTTCTCGATGACGTAGTTGATGAGGCCACCCAGGAACGCTATATCCGTCCCAGCCCTTATCGGCGCGTACAGGTCGCACATGGCGCTCGTGCGGGTGAAGCGCGGGTCCACGTGGATGAGCTTCGCGCCCTTCTCGCGCGCGATCATTGGGTGCCGGAAGCCCACCGGGTGGGCCTCCGCCATATTCGAGCCTTGTATCAAGATACAGTCGGCGTTCTGCAGGTCCATGAGGTTAGTAGTGGCGCCGCCCCTACCGTACGTGACGCCCAGACCGGGCACCGTGGAGCTGTGTCATATCCGCGCCTGGTTCGTGATTCGCGTGAAACCCAAGGTGTGGAGGAGCTTGGTGATGAGGTAGTTCTCCTCGTTGTCGATGGTGGCCCCGCCGACGGAGGCTACTGCTAGTGAGCGGTTGAGCTTCTTGTCCTCCTCGTTCGTCTCCTCGAAGGTCTCGTCGCGGGTCCTCTTGACGCGGTCGGCGATCATGTCCATCGCCTCGTCTAGCGACAGCTCCTCCCACTCCTCAGAGTAGGGCCTGCGGTACTTGACCTTGGTCCAGCGGTACGGCGAGACGAGCATCCCGAAGGTCGCCGAGCCCTTCGGGCAGAGCGTACCGGCGTTTATCGGGCTGTCGGGGTTACCCTCGATGTCTATGATGCGCCCGTCCCGGCTGTAGACGAGCGTCGAGCAGCCCACCGCGCAGTAGGGGCAGACGCTGACCGTCTGCTTCACGCCAGGGTCGTTGATACGAGCCCTCAGGTTGCGGGTAGCCGGGCTGATCGGGTGCTTCACCTTTACGCCGACGTGGTTCTTGATCTTGGACCACAACCCGTCAGCGTCGCTCACCTTGAGGAACATGCCTCACTCCCTTCCCTTCTAGCAGTTATTCACCCATCTATGTTTCTCCCCTGAATATTCTAAACGCATTGCTCGCTTTGCGAAACATGTTTCCGGTTACAAAAGCGGCAGAGGTCTTTTTTAGTCCTCGAGTCCTGGTAGAGCCCTGTCTAGAAGCCAGGACCTACCCGCTGCGGGGCGAAGATAGTCAGGATCCTCCCAACCTATGCTTATGCTACCGGACCATGCCACCTCGATGATGGCCACCTCGATGATAGCCACCTCGATGATACCGTATGGGAAAGCCACTTAATCAACCTTAACCCGAGATACCCCGAGATACGTTGTATGAGGGTTGGGCCTTTGATATGGTGGAAAACAAGGCTGATAGCAGAGCCTGGGGAAAGGAGGTCTGCAAAGAAGAGGCTAGCTGCGGGGACCTTGTCTCCATAAGTTCTTTGATTCAAGCAAGCCTTCGTCAAAGGAGTAACTCTGTGGCGGAAAACAGATGCGTAGTTTACCAGGGACCGGGCGAGGTCACGGTAGAGGACATCGGCTACCCGACGCTCGAGGTCCCCGAGTACGTAGCGAACAATATGGGGTATAGGAGCACCGCGGCTCCGCACGGTGTGATCTTGAGGATCGTCTCGACCAACATCTGCGGTTCCGACCAGCACATGGTCCGGGGCCGGACGACAGCGCCCCAGGGGCAGACGTTGGGGCACGAGATCACCGGCGAGGTGATCGAGCTCGGCGACGACGTGCAGTTCATTAAAGAGGGCGACCTCTGCTCCGTCCCGTTCAACATCGCCTGCGGGCGCTGCCGGGCGTGCAAGGAGCGCAAGACCGGCATCTGCTTTAACGTCAACCCGGAAAGACCCGGCTCGGCCTACGGGTACGTGGACATGGGTGGCTGGCCCGGTGGGCAGGCCGATTACGTGATGGTCCCCTTCGCGGACTTCAACCTTTTGCCGTTCCCGGACAAGGACCAGGCGATGGAGAAGATCCTGGACCTCACCATGCTCAGCGACATCTTCCCGACCGGCTACCATGGCTGCGTCTCGGCGGGCGTGACGACGGGATCCACGGTCTACATCGCAGGCGCCGGCCCGGTCGGACTAGCCGCGGCCCATTCGGCCCAAGTACTCGGTGCCGCAGTCGTCATCGTCGGCGACCTCCAACAAGAGCGGCTGGAGCAGGCCCGCTCCTTCGGTTGCGAGCCGATAGACATCTCGGAGGACGCTGCTCTAGAGGACCAGATCGCCGAGATCGTCGGTGAGCCCGTGGTCGACTGCGCGGTGGACGCCGTCGGTTTCGAGGCGAGCGGGCACGGCCCGGATGCGGGCGAAGAGCCGGCCACCGTGCTTAACGACATCATGACCATCACGCGGGCCGGGGGCTCTCTAGGCATCCCGGGCTTGTACGTCACCGGCGATCCGGGCGCCGCCGACGAGGATGCCAAGCACGGTACTCTCAAGATGGACTTCGGCCTCGGCTGGGCGAAGAGCCACGCCTTCTACACAGGCCAGTGCCCGGTCTTGAAGTACAACCGGGAGCTGATGATGGCGATCCTTTTCGGTCAGGCCCAGATCGCCAAGGCCGTGAACGCCACGGTCATCTCCCTGGACGAGGCCCCGCAGGGCTACCAGGAGTTCGACTCCGGTGTCTCCAAGAAGTTCGTGCTCGACCCGCACGGCGACCTTCAGGGCGCGTCGAGGGCTTAGAAGAGTCGACGACCGGCTTTAGCCGGCCGTGCCCAGCGAGAGCCGACGGCTACGGAAGAGGGGCCAGGGATCTCTCCCGGCCCCTCTTTTTAGTGCGCCCTTCACCTCTTCCCGACTCACCGTTGTTGCGGAGTGATGCACAACGGCTCACCGCACCGGGCTAGGTACTCCGCGTGTTGCCGGTGCTAAACTTCGCGACAGGGTTTTCAAGCACCACGAGTGGAGAGGCGAATGCTCGAGAAGGCAAACGTCGGGGGCAAACCCCGTAGACGCGGGAGCAAGACAAAGGTCCGGGTGCGCTCCGTGGAGGAGGGTCGTGCTCGCATCCGGCCGGACTCTTTAGCGACCGAGGAGCCGATGGAGATCCGACTGGTCTCCGACGAAGCCAAACAGACGGTCGCCGTAACCATGCGCACGCCGGGGGCGGACTTCGAGCTGGCCGCCGGGTTCCTCTACGGCGAAGGCATCGTCTCTTCACCCGAGGACATACTCAAGATCAGCTACTGCATCGATCCCGACATAGACGCCGAGCAGCAGTACAACATCGTGAACGTGGAGCTTCGCGGTGGCCGTGACTACGACCTCAGGCCCCTGGAGCGCCACTTCTATACAACGAGCGCCTGCGGCGTGTGCGGAAAGGCGAGCCTGGAGCAGCTAGAGTTGCGGGGCTGTCCCGTGATCCCACCGGGGCCCGAGCTTACGCCGCAGAAGATCTACGCGCTCCCCGACAAGCTTCGGGAGGCGCAGGGGCTCTTCGAGGCCACGGGCGGGCTGCACGCGGCGGCGCTCTTTGATAGGGAGGGCGAGCTCGTGGCGCTCAGAGAGGACGTGGGTAGGCACAACGCAACCGACAAGCTCGTCGGCTGGGCGCTTCTGGAGGGACGGCTGCCTCTCTCGGGCTGTGTCGTGATGGTCAGCGGCCGCAGCAGTTTCGAGATCCTGCAAAAGTGCCTCACCGCCGGGGTGCCCGTCGTCTGCGCGATCTCCGCGCCGAGCAGCCTCGCCGTGGATGTGGCCCGTCAGTTCGGGATGACCCTGATCGGCTTCTTGCGAGGCAGCCGCTTCAACGTATACAGTGGGCACGAAAGAATCCGCGCGTAGGCTCGAACAAGGAAGAGCGCGTACGACTCTCGCGGATTAATGGGGAGGCAAAGGGGGAATACTCAGCTCTCGTCGAGATACAGATAAGGCACTTTAGGGAGAAGGAGGAGTTCAGTGTCTAGTCAGACAGCAAGTGCGGCTACCCCAAACCGGTGGGTGGTTGCCGCGGCCGCGGTGTTGATGCAACTCGGGCTGGGAGCCGTCTACGCTTGGAGCATCTTTAGGGTGCCGCTCTCGGAGCACTACGGCACGGGCATCACCGCCGTTAACTGGGCGTTCTTTATCACGATCCTCATGATAGGCTTCGGGGCCTTTGCCGGTGGCCAGTTGGCGGGACGGCTGGGGCCCCGCATCGTCGGTGCGATCGGCGGCACGGTGTACGGGATAGGCGTTGCCCTGGCCTACTTCGCCCAGGATAGCCTCGTCGTCTTGTACCTGACGTACGGCTTTATCGCGGGTGCCGGTCTGGGTTTGGGCTACATCATCCCGATTCAGGTACTCCCCAAGTGGTTCCCGGACAGGCCCGGCTTCGCCACCGGCATAGCGGTGATGGGCTTCGGTGGCGGGTCCGCGCTTACCGTACCTGTCGCCTCGTACCTGGTCCCGGCCGTCGGGCTGTTCGGAACCTTCGGTATCCTGGGGCTTGCCTACATCGTCTTCGTCGGAGGCGCGGGCTTCTTCGTCACGAACCCGCCCGAGGGCTACAGCCCCGAAGGACACGAACCCTCCGAGGAGGAGAGCGGCCAGGAGGAGGAGCGCACGCGGGACTTTAGGGGTGCCCTTAGCACGTGGCAGTGGTACGCCCTGTGGGCCATGCTCTTTTTGAACGTGACCGCCGGGCTCTCGATCATCTCCGACGCCAAGGCGATTGCCTCCGAGCTCGGCGGAGCCACCGCGACCCTCGCCTCGACCTTTGTCGTCATCCTGGCCGTCGCCAACGCGGCGGGACGGCTCGGCTGGGCCACTTTTTCGGACTATATCGGCCCGAGAAACGTCTTCCTGACGATGTTCCTCCTGCAGGCCGTGCTGTTCCTGCTGATACCACTAGT
>DATDKT010000013.1:0-9746 GCA_036519775.1 Rubrobacteraceae bacterium | reverse complement strand
CTCGTACTGGAGAAGGTCTATCACGTTCTGCGAGTTGCCGGTGTTCGCGGTGCCCTGAATGTTGGGGCACTGGCTCGAGTTGTCGCCCGTCTGGGAGACCTCGAAGCTCTGGTCAATATCGGCGCTCTCGCCTTCCTGCTCATCCTCTTGGGTAACCTGAGCTATGGCCGGTAAGGCGGCCATCAGCACCATCGCCATCGCCAGAAGCGCCGCCCGCAACATCAACTTCCTCATTGCGTTAGGCCAACCAACGTCTCACCACCCTTATAGGGTTTTGTGGCGTGCTCAATCCATCTCACCACGCTGCCGTGCGGAGCGCTTAAACAGTTATCTCTTGCATACGGTAGGGGTAAAACGCGGGGTCAAATCCATATAGCGGGGAGTAGAATGCCACGTTTTACCTGCAAATCTCAGCTTCGGACCGTACTATAAGCCGAAAGCTACTCTTCTTCACCCTTCTCGCGCAAGAAACGCTCTAGCTCTTTGGCGAGCTCGTCGCCGGAGGGGAGGTTCCTTTCGCCGCTCTCGGTCTGTGCGTCGTAGCGTTCCTCGAGCGTGCGAACGTAGGAGGCGAGGTCAGAATCTTGCGCCACGGCGACCGAGACCTGGCGCTGATAATCTTCCGAGCTGCTTTCGAGGTGAGCGGTGTCGAAGCTGGTGCCGAGCAGGTTGGAGAGACTTTGCATGAGCGCGAGTGCGGCGGGCGTCGAGGGCACAGAGGGCAGGTAGTGGGGCACCGAGGCCCAGAAGCTCACCGACGGTAGGTTTTTGCTCGCGCAGTAGCGGTGCAGGACGCCGGTGATACCGGTAGGGCCCTCGTAGCGGGAGGCCGTGAGGCCGAGGTTGTCGACGAGGGAGGGGTCCTGGGCGTTCGCGGCGACCGAGACGGGGCGCGAGTGCGGTACGTCAGCGAGCAGGGCGCCGAGCGTAATGACGAGCCTCACGTCTAGCTCGTGGGCGAGGTCCACCACCGCCTGCGAGAACGTCCGCCACCTGAAGTTCGGCTCGGGGCCCGAGAGCAAGATCGCTCCGCTACCGTCCAGAGCGCCCACGCGCGCTTCCGTGGCCGAGAGCTCGTTCTCCGGCCACTCGATCGTGCGGGTGACGCCTTCTACGAGCTTGATCTGGGGCCGCGTGGTCTGGTAATCGTAGAACTCCTCACCGTCGAAGCCCCCAAACCGCTTGGCTCCCCACTGCTCGCCTATAGTGCTCACCGCGAGGCTCGCCGCCTCGGCCGCATCGTTCCAACCCGTAAAACCAGCGATGAGTACCGGACGTTCGAGCTCCGGCCGCCGCTCCATGTTTATATATCCGTTCATACGGCAAGCTTACCACGCTGCACAAACCGGACGAAGGTAGAGAACCCGGAGCCCGAGCGCCCAGATGGCCCTGTTGTTGCCCGTGGTCTGTGCGTAGAGCGGTTGGCGTCGGTGCCATCGGTGCCGTCGGGGATTGAACCATCCTTGTTTATCCTTAGCATCTTGCCGAGGGTAGGGTTCAGGGAGTGGGCGGCCCACGCCCTGGTATTCTCGCCCACCGCCACGTAGAGCTTACCGTCAGTGCCGAAGTGTATGGCCCCGCCGTTGTGGTTCTGCGCCGAGGACAGGGGGCAACTGAAAGTAATCTCCTCGTTGTCGATATCAGCCACGACTTTGCCGTTGCCGTCCTCAAGAGCGGGCAGCGCGGCACGCGGTTGTGGACAGAGGTATCCAAGGTGGTGTAGTAGACGTAGTTGTTGGTGGTGGCGAAGGTAGGATAAAGGCGGGGTCGAAGGCAAAACTCAAGAGGCCATGCCCCCCTGCCGCGCTGACCTTGCTACTGATGTTGAAGAAGGGCACCTTTGTACCCTCCGGCGTCTTCTGCAACGTACCGTCCGTATTGGCGACCTGCATAGTGCCCGCCTGCTCGGTCATGAACAGACGGCCCTCGGGAGTGAGAGCCACTGCGGTGGAAGCGGACAAGCCCTCGACGAAGCGTGTCTAGGTAAACTCTTCTGACAGAAGGTTGGCGCCGGAAGCCGGCTTGCCGAAAACAGAGACCGACAATACCCCCAGCAGCAAGGCCAGCGAGGCCGCTAAAAACACTTGTGCTTGAGTACGGTACGTATCTCGGCATCTTACGTCCTCTCGCACCGTCGAGCCGCGGCCCGATTGAAAAGCTCACGCCTGTCTTTGTACTACTCTTACGATCTTTGTCGGCCCAAACGAGAAAAACCTCAGGGCGAGCAAGCACTCTTCGGAAAATATTCAAAATGCTTGTTTTGGAGAGGCACGATAGTTCTCGAGAGCGGCTCGCGGCCAGCTAGACGAAGCTGCGCGGGAGTTTCAGGGCTTCTTCGAGCCTCTTCAGGTACTCCTTCTCGGGGATCTCGACGGCTCCCAGAGACGCGAGGTGGTCGTTCTGGATTTGGCAGTCGAGCAACACGTACCCCCGCTCTCTGAGGCTCTCGACGAGATGCACGAGACAAACCTTCGAGGCGTCGCGCATCCGACTAAACATGGACTCCCCCATAAATGCTCCGCCCAGAGTAACCCCGTAGAGTCCTCCCACGAGCTCGCCGTCCCTGTACGCCTCGACACTGTGCGCCTTGCCCCTCTCATGCAGCATCGTGAAGCCCCTTATGATCTCCTCGCTGATCCAGGTCTCCGGACGACGGGCGCAGGCTCGTATGACACCCTCGAAGTCACGGTCCACCCGCACCTCGTAGACGCCCTTGCGAACGACACGTCTGAGCGACTTCGAGACGTGCAACGAGTTTAGCTCCAAAACGGACCGGGGGTCCGAGCGATAAAACTCCACCCTCCCGTACCGGTCGGCCATCGGGAAAGCACCCGCTCGGTAGCAGGCTTCCAGGATCTCCGGGCTTAGCCTCATGCCCGCTATGTTATAGCGGACAGCTGTCCGCGGTCAGCTATCAGCCGTCAGCCTCCGCTCGGTCGCGGCGAGGAGTTCCTTGAGGTTCCGCTCGTTCTCGCCGAGGTCCCACATGCCCACGCGGGCGGTACTCTCCAACTCGGCCCACGTGTTAGGACTCGCGCCGCTGGAACCGGCGGGGGTGAGACGGACCATCACGTCGTCCTCGAAGCCGAGGACGCGCGTCTTGCGGACAGCCCGGACCTCGCTCTCACCGGCGTGGGCCAGCGTCCACCGGGGCAGACTCTGAATAGCCTCCTCGACGACGCGCATGAGCTCCTCTATCCCCACAGGATAGGTGCGGGTTGTACTCGCGGAACGCAAACGTTTCGGATCTGGTAGCCGCATGACGCACTATTGTAGACGGCCAGGGGTGAGAACGATAAAAGCGGACGGCTGATAGCCAAGGCATCGGCTTCCCCTGGGGCCGCCGTTGGATCACGGCGGCGCCGACCACGGCAGCGATGAAGATTTCGAAGGCGAAGAGGAGGAGACGGCTAGAGGAGCGACGCGATTTTGCCGACCGCTGTACCGTGCAGATCGGTTATCTCTCCCGCTCCCATCCACGCCGGAATCCGCACGCTCCTCTTTTTGAGGGCGGCTACAGCCGCGGGGGAGACGGCGCGGGACGAACCGTCGGAGATCTTGAGCGCGAGCCCCCAGGGGGCCTTGGGGTTCGCGGCGACGAAGACGGCCTCGGCCCCGCTCTTGGCGATCAGGTCCGTCTCCTCCATGAGCCTGGTGTCGAAGCGACCCGCCCCCGCGACCATGTAGGGGTGCGCCAGCATCGCGTCCCTGACCCTCCGCACCGCCTCCAGGAGATCCTCGGGGAAATCTTTGGCTTCACCCCCCGCGGCGAGGCGGGCGAGGCCGAGCGCCAGGCTTTCGAGCGACAGGGCGAAGGCCGGGACGCCACAACTGTCCCCACCGAGCTGCACGTCTTCGGGCTCTAGGGCACAGAGCTTGGCGACGGTGCGCCGCACGAGCTTCTGCAGCGGACCTTGCGGGTCGCGGTACCCGGCGGGGTCCCAGCCGGCGTGGGCGCACACGGCGAGCATCCCGGCGTGCTTGCCCGAGCAGTTGCCGTGGATGGGGCGAGGCTCCTCGCCGCTCCTGAGGAGCCGGGTGGACGAGGGGGCGTGAATCGGCGGGTGAGCGCCGCTCTGGAGGTCGTCCTCGGAGAGGCCCACTTTGCGCAAGATGGAGCGTACAGCGGCGAGGTGCCTCGGCTCACCGCTGTGGGAGGCGCAGGCGATAGCGAGCTCCTCGCTCGTGATCCCGAACTCGTCCGCCGCCCCCGAGAAGACGAGCGGCAGCGCCTGGAAGGGCTTGGCCGTGGACCGCAAGTGTACGAGGCCCCCGGGGTCGCCCAAAGAGTCCAGCGTCTCCCCGCGCGCGTCGCGCACGACGTAGCGACCGCGGTGAACGCTCTCGATGAGGTCCCCACGCCAGACGACGGCGATGGGCGCGTCCGGCTCGGGAACCTCTTCGGGGATGTCCGGCCCGGCGGTCGGGGGAGTCGCGGGTGCGGGTTCGGCGGTGGGGTCCGGCGCCAAACCCCTACTCCCCTGAGAGGCGTATCGTGTACATGGCGACAAGGTCTTCGGCGACGCGCATGCGGGCCATCGCCGCCGGGAAGTCGCCCGCCTCATGGTACTTCCGCGCCTCCCCGATAAGCTCCCTGAGCCTGGCGAGGATCTCTTCGTCGGGGCCATCCTCACCACCGGGGCCATGCCCCCTGACGCTCGCCTCGGCCATGCCCATCACGACCTGGGGACGCCTCCCCGCCCACATCGAGAGGATCGCGTAGTCCAAGTAGGTGCCTATCCTCAGGAGATGCCCGACCCTGAGCTTCCGAGTCGCCTTCTCCGGGGCGGAGTCGCCGGCTACGGGCTTACTCTTCAAGGGCTTGCCGCTCTCGGGAACCACCGCCGGATGTTGCCGGAGAGCACGCCCGACAGTTCCTCCTCAGAGAGGCCCGCGACGCTCGCGGCCAGGAGGGTGGCGTGGAGGGTGGAGGGTAGATCCCCGTAGGGGATGTCCGAGCCGTAGCAGATACGGGTGGGTTCCATCGAGCAGCAGAGCACGTAGAGGTCCTTCGCCTTGACCACCGAGGTCTCAAAGAGGACGTTCGGGTGGTCGGAGAAGGCGCGGGTCGCCGCCAGAAGCTCGACCATCGCGATGTGACCCAGGATCAAGCGCAGCTCGGGGAGCCTCTCGACCGTCGGCAACAGGGGCTCGACGATCCTCTCCATTGCGAACCCGGCGTGTACGAGAACCGGCAGGTTCGCTCCAGCGGCCATCTCGAAGAGCCTGACGACCCGCGCGTCGTCGAGCTCGAACTCCTGGGAGACAGGGTGGAGCTTGAGACCCTTGAAGCCACGCTCCACGCACCGCTCGAACTCCGCCTCGTAGTCTTTGTGCGGGTTCAACCTGAAAAAGGGCACGAAGGCGTCCTGATACTCCTCGTGGGCCGCCCACACTACGTCGTTCGGCCCCGAGTAGTCGTCGCGGGCGTTCGGGTCGTTTAAGGGGAAGATGATGCTCGTGTGGACGTTTGCCGCGTCCATGCGCTCTTTCATCCCATCAGCGGTCATCGCGCGGCCGTCGATGTCCACGCCGACGTGGGCGTGGGCGTCGAAGACCTGCGTGCCGGTCGGCATCTTCTTTTGCACCCACTCCCAGGGTCCGGCCATCGTCCCGGACGTCAACGCCCCAACATCCTGACTCTGTCTCTTCGTGTCCAAACCCGCCCTCGTTCTAGGACCGCCCCGCAACCGCTTCGTAACCGCTCTGCAAGACCGGCTAACCGGCGCTAAATGGTAACAGGAGACCCCCGCCACTGCTAAACTCCTCAGGGGTATGGTACCTGCAAAAGCTCTGGTCACAGCCCTCCAAGAGACTCTCGGCGACGTCTTTCGGCACGGGAGCCGTTCACTCTTACAAGGCCTCCTGCGCCGGTCGCTTCCCGTGCTCAGCGGCGTCGTGGAGCTTTCGGGCCTCGAAGGTCCCGTCGAGGTCCTGCGGGACCGCTTTGGGGTGCCCCAGGTCTTCGCCGGGAACGAGCAGGACCTGTTCTTCACCCAGGGCTACGTCCACGCTCAGGATCGTTTCTTCCAGATGGAGTTGGGGCGCCGCGCCGGGAACGGGCGCCTCTCAGAGCTGATCGGGGGCAGCGCCCTGGAGTTCGACCGCCTCTCCCGCACACTCGGCCTCGGCAGGGTCGCCGCCGCCTCAGAAAAGAACGGCCCGCCGGAGACGCTCCAAATCCTCGAGTCCTACTCCGCCGGGGTAAACGCCTACCTCTCCGCCGGACCTCTCCCCCCGGAGCTTCGTCTCCTCCGCCTGCTCGAGCCTGAACCGTGGACGCCCGCCGATACCGCCGCCTGGTCCATGATCGTGGCCTGGAGTCTCTCGGCGAGCTGGGAACTGAAACTCTCGCACGAGGCCGCAAGCGAGATAGTCGGGGACTGGGACAACCTCCGCGGGCACCTCGACTCTGAGACGGGCTCCAACGCCTGGGCCGTCTCGCCCGGACGCAGCGCCTCCGGTTCGGCGCTCCTGGCCGGGGACCCGCACCTCGTCCTGGGCATACCGTGTCTCTGGTACGAGGTAGGGCTCTACGGCGGGCCGTACCACGTGGTAGGAGCCTCGCTGCCGGGAACGCCAGGGGTGGTGATCGGGCACAACGAGGAGATCACCTGGAGCGTCACCGCGGCTCTGACCGACGTGCAGGACCTGTACGTCGAACGCTTCAAAGAGGGTTCGAGCCTGTATGAGCACGCGGGCGAGTGGCGCGAGGCTGAGGTCAGGATAGAGGAGATCCCGGTCCGCGGCCGTCGCGAACCGGCCATCCAACGGGTCAGGACCACAGTGCACGGCCCCATCGTCACCGACGTTCTGGGCGACGAGGAGGGCGATCTGGCGCTCCGCTGGGCCACTCCGGACCCCCTCGATCTCGTGGAGGCCGGTCTCGCTGTCAACCGCGCACGCAACAAGGAGGAGCTTCTCGGCGCCTTGCATAGCTGGACGGTCCCGAACCAGAACTTCGTCTACGCCGACCGGATGGGCGTTATCGGCAAGGCGCTCGCAGGTCCCGTCCCCATCAGGAACAACCATCGGGGCGACCGACCCGTCCCCGGGTGGGACGGCGAGCACGAGTGGGAGGGCTTCCTGCCGTTCGAAGATTTGCCGAAGGGCTTCGATCCCGTAGAAGGTTTGATCGCCTCAGCCAACGAGGCCCCGGAAGGCGACACCATCCCCGGCGCCTATCTGCCTGGATACAGGAAGGACCGGATCGAGGAACTGCTCCGGGCCACGGACGGCCACACTCTAGAGACTTTCCGCGAAATTCAGGGTGACCTCTACTGCGCCCCGGCTCACACGCTCGCAAAGTGGCTGGCAAAGCTCAGCCCCACGTCCGGAGCCCAAGAGAACATGCTACGAGAGCTCGCGTCCTGGGACGGAAACCTCACCCCGGAGAGCCAGCCCGGCGCTGTAGCCCGGGTCGCGCTGGAGGTCCTCCTCCGGCGCGCCGCGAGCACGCTAACCCGCGCCGACTCGACACTCCCTACCGGAGCCGAGAGTCATCTCACAAGGCTCGTGCCGGAGCTTCTCGTGGAGCCCGACCACCTGCCGGAAGAGGCGCTGCGAGAAGCCTTGGAAGAAGCCGTAAAGATCCTCAAAGAGTCTTGCTACCCGGAGCCCGGAGGCTGGAGCTGGGGGGCGCTGCACGTGGCGGACCTGCGGCACCCTTTGGGGAGGGTGAGGCCTCTGCGGGGCGTGCTCAACCGCGGCCCGTACCCGGCTGGCGGAGACGCCAACACTATCCGGCTCGCTGCCTTCGGCTCCGCGGTGTCCAATGCTTCCGGGCGACCTTCCTTCAGCCCCGTAACCACGGGCCCCAATTACAGGTTCGTCGTGGATACGGGAGATTGGACCCAAGCGTGGAGCATGGTCTCGCCCGGCCAGTCCGGCCATCCGGCGAGCGCCAACTACGACGACCAGATAGGACTCTGGCGAAGGGTCCGCTACCGCCAGATGGTCTTCGGTCGGAAGACCGCCGAACTCGCCATCAAACACCGGCTCGTTCTCAGGCCTGGCACGCCCAGCTAGGATTCGGAATCCTGGTCGGTGCCCCGGTCTGGTACTTCGTCCCGCTCGAAGGTGAGCATGGAGACGCGGGGGCCGTCTACGCTCTTTACGCGTAGGGTGCCGTCTTCGACCTCGACGCTATCGCCAGGCTCGGGGGGACGGCCTAAACAGCCTAGGACGTAGCCGCCGATAGTGTCGAAGTCCTCGTGAGGGAGGTCGAGGCTAAAGTAGTCGTTCACGTCGGTGATGGGGATGCGGCCGTCTACGGCGTAGGTGCCGTTCCCCAGAGGCTCGATCGCCGCTTCCGGCTCGTCGAACTCGTCCTGGATCTCGCCGACTATCTCCTCCAGAATGTCCTCTATCGTGACGAGGCCCTCCACGCTCCCCCACTCGTCGATGACTATCGCCATCTGCAGCTTGAGGCGCTGGAACTCGCGCAGGATCTCTTCTATGCGCTTGTTCTCGGGTACCACGAGGCAGTCCCGGATAAGAGGCTTGAGGTCGAAGCTCTCGCCGTCTTCCTTGGCCGCCCGGAAGAGGTCCTTGACGTGGACAGCGCCCAGGACGTGGTCGAGATCGTCGTCGTAGACGGGGTAGCGGGTGTAGCGTCCGAAGGCGGCCCTCTCGACCAGCTCCTCCAGGGGAGCGTCACAGGGCAGGGCTTCGATGTCGGGTCTTGGGACCATGACCTCGCGGGCCACCGTATCCCCGAAGTCGAAGACGTTGTTGAGGTACTCGCGCTCTTGGGGCTCGAGGATCCCCTGGGAGGTGGAGGAGGTGATCATGATCCGGAGCTCCTCCTCGGAGTGGACCTCGTCTTCCTCGCCGAGCCGGACGTTCCAGGGTCTCAACACGAAGTTGGTCGAGGCGTTCACGAGCCACACCAGGGGCCTGAAGAGGAACATGAAGATCCTCAAAGGGCGGGCGATCCAGAGCGACGTCGCCTCGGCGCGCTGGATAGAGAAGTACTTGGGCGCCTGCTCCCCGAAGACCAGGTGCGCGTAAGTTATGACCGCGAAGCCCAAAACCACCGCGACGATCTCGACCAAGCCCTCGTTCAAGACCCCCAGGGCCTCGAATCCTGGCCGGATCAGGGCTGACACCGCCGGCTCCCCGACCCAACCCAAAGCCAGCGAAGCTATGGTGATGCCGACCTGGCAGACGGAGAGGTAAGCATCGAGGTCCTGCAGGGCGTTTCGCACCACCCCGGCCCGGACGCTCCCCTCCTGCTCGAGCTGTACGAGGCGGGTCTCGCGCACCCGCACCAGCGCGAACTCCGCCGCCACGAAGAATCCGTTCAGGGCGACCAGAACAAGCGCCGCAAACAGGCTAAGCCAGGAGATGGCGGACTCTTCCAAAGCTAGAGGACCGAACCGGGGAGAACGCCCCGGAGCGTCCGCTCTAATCGATTGACGTCGGGTTCACACATCAGCCACAGCGGGAATTATACCCCAGTCGCCTGAAACACTACACGCAACCGCTGCCGCGTGGGCGCCCGCATTGCCCGCACGAAACCATTAACAACCCCGAAAAATCGCCGAACGGGTACACTGGCGGGGATCTATACCCTAAGGAGGAAAACCATGTACCGCCAACTTGCAAGGACCGGATCGTGAGGGTGCTCGTCGCCGGGGCGAACGGTCAGGTCGGCCAGCACATCGTCCGCTTCCTGGCCGAGGGAGGACACGAGGTGCGGGCCATGATCCGGAACGAGGATCAGGCCCCGCACCTCCGGGAAC
>DATDKT010000012.1:0-12044 GCA_036519775.1 Rubrobacteraceae bacterium | reverse complement strand
AGCAGGCTTAGAGGAAGGTGTTACAACCGTTGCGGGGGTCCTCTCTGGATTTGTCTCCGGCAGGGCGAGCTCTACCGGGACTTCTAGATAGGGCTGAGTTTCCGAGAATCCCACCCTTCTCGGCAGCTCGGTGAATAGAGGCAGCTCGCCTTCCCTATACGCTACCAGCGTTTCTTCGTAAAAATAGTGCATTTGCATCATGCGCGTGCCCCCTGGTTACCGTCAGGCTTCCAGCGTTCAGCACTGCGGGGCTCGTAGTACGAGCGCTGCTCTACAGCTAAGGAGGATTAACGCCCATGCGCTCACGACCGCTGCCTGTGACCGTCGCCGCCATTCTAATGGCGCTATTTGGCGTGCTGAACCTGCTATTCCCGTTGTTACCAACAGAAGAGATGCCGGCAGTTGTCGTTTACGGGGTTGGTGTGCTGGGCGTTGCTGGCCTCGTCGCCACCGCCGGATTATGGCTGCTGAGAAAGTGGAGCATCTGGCTGACCATTGTTGTTTCCGTGCTTAACATCCTGGCGGCAGCGCCGGGGATGACCGAGCTTGTCATTGTGCTGGTAGTGCTTCCGACCTCGCGGCGTGCTTTCGCATCTTCCTGAGTTTCCGAGAACGCAGCCCTTCTCGGCAGCTCGGTGAATAGACCCTTTGGCTGCGGCGGTCCTGCCCAGGTAACATTATTTCTAGTGTGTGAGGGACTTGAGGAAGGAGAGCCGACCCGTAGAGTTTCACCTAACGTTACGTAGAGTCGTCCTACTAGGCACGCCGCTCACGCTAGCCCTCCTGGAGTTTTTCCATCCGCTGGTCTCTCGCGACGTAGCGGGGACACTGCTCCCCATAGCGGGCTGGTGGGTTACCGTGCACGTTGTGCAGCTCGTCTTGTTCGCCCTCATGGGCGCGGCCTTGTGGCTGCTGACCGACGGCTTGCACGGGATCGCGACCACGGTGAGTCGGCTAGGCGCCGCTGTGTTCGTTGTGTTCTACGGGGCAGGCGACACCCTGATGGGTATCGCCACCGGCATCCTCGCCCGCGGAGCCGGTGATCTTCCCATCGAAGTGCGCGAGGGGCGGGCCGAGGCTATAGCGAGGGTCTTTGAGGACCCCATTGCGAACGTCCTCTACTTGGTGGGCGAGTTGGGATGGCTGGTGGGTCTGTTGGCGGCGGTCGTCGCGCTCTACGGGGGCGGCTCTCCCCGCTTACCCCTCGTCCTGCTGGTGCTCGCAGGCTGCGTTCTGTTGGTCTTCGACCACCCTGCGCCATACGGCCCGATCGTCTTCGGGTTGTTCTTTCTGGGTGCCCTCTGGCTCGAACTCACGCGGGGTAGGAGATCTGTAGCGAGGCGTCCCCGTCACGCGTAGGCTGCACTTCGTGGAATAGTGCCATAACTCCAGGGTTGAACCACATAGCCGGGGCTGTTAGAAGCCCCGGCCCCTTTTATGCCCTCTGGTCCTTTAGGTTCCGAGAATGGAAATAACCGGCAACGTAGTTTCCGAGAACACCTCTTCTCGGCGATTCGGTGAATAGAGACCACTAGCTCCCTAGCTCTAAGCGTAAGTTTCTTTATCCACTTGGGCGAGGCGGGCTGTTCCCCTAGCGCTCCGACGCTCCTTTACTTAAGAAGCGAAGCTACCCTCTCACTACTCACCCGAGGGTTCGTAGTGGTGGCTTTCTAGGTATTGGTGTAGGTCTTCACGCTTGACTTTGATGTTGTGGCCAAGCTTGATAGAGAGTATCTCCCCGCTCTTAAGCCTGCGGTAGACCCAACTCTTGCCCATCCCAACCTCCTAGCAGATCTCAGGTATTGAGAGCAGGTCCATGCTTATTTGGCCCCGGGGGCCAACCGCCGCGTGGGTGTTGGGCAAGCCCGAGAAGGACATTACGAAGGCGGAGAGGACTCTAGCTAAGGCCCTCAACTTCGGCTTGATCTACGGCTGTTCGGCAGAGAAGCTCCTGGAGGTCGCCGTGAACGACTACGGCGTCAAGGACATGAAGCTCAAGGACGCCAAAAAGTACCGTAAGGCGTTCTTCGAAAAGTACCCGGAGTTCGTGGCGTGGCACAAGAAGGTCTCTGCAGATTGCGATAACGGTCTAGAGTACGCAACGACTCCACGAGGTAGGCGGCGCAAGCTCCCGAAATGGGACAACTCGGGAGACGTTGCGTTTACCACTGCGGTGAACCATCCGGTCCAGGGTGCCGGTGCCGATGCCATCAAACTCACCTTAGCGAAGCTCTTCGAGGACCGGCACAACTGCCCCGGAAACCCAGAGCTTAACTGCACGGTTCACGACGAAGTCATTCTCTCGGTCGAAGCTGAACACGCCGAGAGCGCTAAAGCGTGGGTTGAGAAGCATATGGCCGATGCCGACGCGAAGCGGTGATGGATTTAGAGAGCCCGATTGCGGTTGACGTTAAATCTAAAGAGAGTTGGGGAGGCTAAGATGCGTAACCCGTTCGAACTCTCTAGATTCGCCGAAACCGTAGGCTGACTTGGCCGGCACAAGGAACTTGCTGCGGGCCCCGGGCAACGGGGACGGTATGAACCTCGAAGAGGTCGCCCGTAATCTCAATAATGCCAGAGAGGTTTTGGGGGCTGTCGAAACAAGGAACCTGGCGGGAGCGGCGATGCTCTCTGAGATCGCGGAGAACCGCTCCCGCACCGCCGAGAGTCGTTTGGTAGGAGTGTCATATCGGAGGAGGCAACGGGACGGGCTCTGGGCCCGCTTTCGGAAACAGTCCGAGAACTAGATGAAGCCAGACGTACTCTTGAAGGAGTAGAGGCCGCAACCCTCGAAGAAATGGTCGCCGACCGGCTGGCCCGCGAGGCAGCACGGATCGCCGAGAAGCGCATCAGGGCTATGTTCCCGTTCGTCGAGCAGAAGCCCTCGGAGGCCAAGGAGGTCATGGACGCCAGGGAAGCGGCGGTGTTTCTGCGTCTCCCCTATTCCAGCTTCCGCGAGACCGCCCCCATGCTGCCTCGGCACGCCGTCACGCCGCAGCGGTTCGTGTACGTACGGAGCGAGCTTCTGGCCTGGCTTTTGGAGCAGTGAACTACGGTACCAGTTAGTTCACCGCCATAAGAAGGGGCGGGGCCGTGCACGGCCCCGCCCCTTCCTCTTTCGAGGTGTTAGCCGTTGCTACCGGACGAACCTGCGGACCAGGAGGCCGCCGCCAACCAGCAGAGCACCGGCACCGAGCGCGAAGAGCGCGGGAGCACCGATGCCGCCCGACTCAGGCAGCCCCTTGGGAGCCGGGGCCGGATACGGGGTCGGAGCAGGAGCAGGAGCAGGAGCGGGCGGAGCTTTCGGCGGAGGGGCCGGAGCGGCCTTCGGCGGCTCGGGCTCACACGGGGCCTTGGCAACTACGCCACCAGCCTTGGAGACTATGTAGCCGTCCTTACACTCGGTGTCGGCCATGACCCCCGGCTCGTCCTGAGCGAGAGCGGGCGAAGCGGCCAGCATCGCCACCATCAGCATCGCCGCCAGCATCATCAACTTCTTCATTCCCCTACTCCTTTTCCTTAGCACTCGGCAAGGCTGCCTTGCCTTGAAGACCGTGACACTATCTAACAAATCTGAACATAATGCAGCATTTTCAGCAAACAAATCTGGTGAGACACTACCCGTTGCGGCTATGGGCTGGGTAGCCTCCGACATCTGGACTGATGAGAGCACTCTTGGTGCAAAAGCCCCCCAAATGGCTTCGCAGGCGTTGCACCAAAAGTCGCTCTAAAGGGGTACTTTTGGTTCAGGGGCCTTGCACTAAAAGTCGGCTTTGAACCAGCGTTGCACCAAAAGTCGGCTTTGAACCAAAAGTACAAAGGGTTGCAGGCGTTGCGCCAAAATTCGATGTAGGGCCTCGGGGTAATAGGCTCCCCTTAGTCTATGGATGCGACTAAAACCTTGGCTCCGAACTAGACCCTTCTATGCCTTGGCGCGTACCCACGTCGCTGTACTATGCCCAGCTAGGCTGTCCATTTTGCGTCTACCAGCGCTGGCCGAATGGACCATGGTTATCCCCGCAATGGGGTGTTTCCGGCTTCCTGAAACATATCTGGGGTATGCTCTCCTTTCGCTACGTTTCAGAAACTGGATTAGTATTCTGGCCTTGACGATTGAAGTGCGGGTTTCCCCAATAGAAAAGCCCCCGGCCTGCCGGGGGCGGTATTCGTAAGTTGGGGTCGTACCCTATTTGATCTTGACCTTGCTATTCTGGTTCTTCTTGCTCTCTTTTATCCTCTTTTCGATCTGGAGAGCGGGTGAGGCGGCCAGCATAGCCACCGCCAGCATCATCAACTCCCCCAACGACTTACCTACCTCCTCGTCTTAGAGGGAGAGAGTTCGTTTCCCATAGGAGGTGGGCCCTCCTGCACAAAGGGCCCACCTCCTACCAAAAGCTATCGCTCTTCTACTACGTCCCCGCTCCGATTAGCCGCTAGCCGACGCGGCCTGGTTGACCTCACTCGTGCACGTCGTCGTGTTCGTGGGGCTCACCGTGAGGTCGGAGCCGACCTCCTCGAACTCGAAGTCGTCGGTCTCGGAGGCGTACTGGAGGAGGTCGATCACGTTCTGCGAGTTACCGGTGTTGCTGGTACCCTGGATGCCCGCACACTGGTTCGAGTTGTCGCCCTCGCCAGTGACCGAGAAGTCCTGGTTAATATCGGCGCTCTCGCCTTCCTGTTCGTCCTCTTGGGTAACCTGAGCTATGGCCGGTAAGGCGGCCATCAGCACCATCGCCATCGCCAGAAGCGCCGCCAGTAACATCAACTTCCTCATTGCGTTACTCCTTTTCCCTAGTACTTAGCAGGGCCTGCAGAGCCTTGCCAACCAATCATAACATTATCTAACAAACCTGAACGTTATGCAAGACCCCTGCCGAATCTTTAAATGAGCGGTATTAGGCCCAACCGAGGTTACGCCACCCTTATAGGGTCTTGTGGCGTGCTCAATCCATCTCACCACGCTGCCGTGCGGAGCGCTCAACAGTCGTTTCTTGCATACGGTAGGGGTAAAATGTGGGGTCAAATGCCCCGCGAAAGCCGCAAACGTTTACATTTCGCCTGCAAATTCAAGGTTCGGGCCGTCCCGTAAGCCGGATTCTGCTTTATCCCGCCATCCATCTCCGGGAGGCTCTCCTCCCGGGCTCCTCTTAGAGGAGCCGCGCCTACCAGTCTGGGGATCCCAGACGATTTAGCTTGCTCGCACCGGTTGTTTACCTGGCCGGCCCCTCGCGGGATACCGCCGGTGGGCTCTTACCCCACCCTTTCACCCATCACCTGTGCCGGTGGGCATGCCCAGTGGGGCTTGTCCGGCCGGCCATCGGCTGGTCTACTCTCTGTTGCACTTGACGTGGCGGCGGGCTTGCGCCACACCACCCCTCGGGTTGTTAGCCCGAGCGGCCTTTCCGGATCGGGGGCTCCCCGGTCCTCGCGAGTCCGGACTTTGCTCTACGCTGCCGGCGGAGCTAGCCCCGCCAGACGGTGCAGCAACGGGTCGGACGGCCCGAACCCAAGATCTTGATTATACCTCAGACCCGCCCGGGTCTCGACCGTTTTCCAGGCTGGGGCTGCCACGGCCGGTCAGGACGATCCTCGTGGGGCTCAGGCGCATCTCGACTTTGCTGATCCGGCTCCAGCGGTTCTGCCAACGCGGGTCGTCCGCGACCGCTGGGTCGAACCATGCTCCAGGAGTTGCACTGGGCTCACCCTTGGGCTCGAGCACGCCTTCGTAAGCTTCATAATCGGTAGGTTCGGCGAGTGTGCTGGAGGGCTTGCGATAGATGCCGTTACGAGATCGAAAGGACTGTACACTCGAAGAGCTCGTCCCGAGGGCGCTCGCAATCCACTCGTCGCTCTTGCCCTCATCCACCCAACGTTTGACGTCGTCCACAAACTTCCTGAGCGAGACCCTCTGGTTTATGCCCACGCTTACCACCCCCGATCTTTTTCTCTTGTCTACTATAAGTACACTAGCGCACATACACAAGACGTGCAAAGAGTTCGTAGTAAACTCGGTCTATGGATACCTTTATCGGCTTTGGAATCGAGCTCTTACGCCTCGTGCCCCTGATCCTCGCCTTCTACGTGCCGGCCCTGTTGGGTGTGGCGACCTTAAAGGAGCGCGGGGAGAGTTACAAGGTCAAGGTCACCCTGGTCTTCCTCATAGGTTTCGGCGGCATCGTCGGCCTGCAGCTCCTCTTGCGCAGCGCTACCTCGCTCCAGGTGACGCAGACCATAGGGCTCTCGCTGGTCCAGATCGCGACGGCACTCCTTTTCGCGGCGCTCACCGTCTACAAGCTCGCCGACTAGAATCCGCCGGCCCCCTAGAACGCTTCGAGGACTACCTTCACCTCTTCGCGGTCGCGATTCAAGGCGTAGAAGGTCATGTTCGCTCTGGCCTGCTCGTAAGGCTTGGCGCGGGTAGGGGCGAGGAAGTCGGCCTCCAGCATGGCCCCTATGATCTCCCGGATCTCCTCCTGCGATAGCTCCAGCTCCCCCCGCTCGTCCAGGTCACGGATGCTCCCGAAGATCTCGACGAAAGACGCCGGCGCCCTTAGAGATGCAACGCCCCTACAGATAGTCTTGAGCTCGTAGGGCGTCAGGTCCTCGAGTAGGTCGAAGCCTGGCTCCGTGCTCGACCCGGTCTCCTTCTCCGCAGCGCCGTCCCGCTGCGGCTGTCCGTCTGCCCGGCCGTTCGCTCCAGCATCGGCGACGGTCTCTTTTGGCTCCTCCGCGGCCAGGTCGGACTCGAGGATCTCTGGGACCTTCTCGTCCGGCAGGTAGACTTGCAACTCCAGGTCCTGGTCGACCGTGTTCACCAGCCCCCGGCGCTCGGCCTCGACCACGAAGTCCTTAAACTTCTTGAAGCCCTCGTTGCGCTCGTCGAACGAGCCGAGTTGCACGATCATCTGCTGCTTGACCTGCCCGAGGACCCGCGTCTTGCCACCCTTCTTCAAGACCTCGACGGCCCGCACCAGCTCCCCGTACGGATCGGTGGTCTTTTTCTTTGGCGCCCTCTCACGCGCGCGCGCGGCTCGCTCCTCTTCCAGCAGGGAGGCGTAGGAGATGAACTCATCGGCGGACTCTATGAGATGGTACGAGGTCGCCTCCGAGACCCCGATCACCACGACCTTCTTCCCCCGGCTGCGAAGCAGGCTCACGAGCGGGATAAAGTCCCCATCCCCGGTCACCAGGACGTAAGTGTCCACCTGCGCGTGGTGGTGCAAAAAGTCCGCGCACTCCACGGCCAGCATCACGTCTATCGAGTTGGTCCGGCGCTTCTGGGAGCGACCGCCTGGGAAGTACCGCGCGGAGATGTAGCGCGGGGAGATCCCGTTCGAGTAGAGGGTGGGCGGCGCATCGCGGAAGTCACCGTCGGTCCAGTCAGCGTAGGCCGTGGCGGAGACTACGCGCCCGTGCTCCCGGGCCTTCTCCAGGATGGCCGAGACGTTCGGCTTTGAGTTATACTCGGTGACGGTGGAGATGTAGATGTTCTCCCAGTCGATAAAGATTGCCAGATCTTCAGGCATATGTCCTTTTTCCTTACGTAGTGAGAGAGGCCCGGAGAGATCCGGGCCCCTTCGCTCTCCTTACACATTGTATCGTTCGCGCAGCGGTATCACTGTTTGGGCGAGCGTCTCCTCGTCGAGCTCGGCCTCCACCCAGAGGAGCGTCTCTTCGGCCTCGACGTTTCCCGGCAGATCGAAAGCCGCCACGATGGTCGCCGGGCTTTCCTCGCCGCTCATCCAGACGGAGTACTCGTTCGACTCCTCCAGGACCTCGCCCTCTTCGTCGGTGATCAGGATGCGCGCCCGCCGCTCCCCCGCGTCCGCGTGCTCACACCCCTCGAACTTGGCGTAGACTACGAAGGAGAACTCTCCCCCCTCGGCGGGCCTGAGTTCGTCGAGTATCCCGAAGAGGGTGAGCCGGCCTTCGAGCTCGCTACAGCTCTCCGCCAGGACTAGGGCCGTGCACTCGACCACGCCCTCGCACATCTTCTCGCTACTCAAGGGCTACCCCGCCATTCGGGCTCGCGTCATCTGGCTCCGCGCCCATTGCGCCCGCGATCTCGTCGAGCGCGAGCTCGTCGCTGCCTCCGTCTTCGGCCGCGCCCCGGACCGAGACGACCTTGGCGATGGCGCTCACCGAGTCCCCCGCCCTCAGATTCATCACTCGAACACCCTGGGCCGAGCGGCCCTGGCGGGAGACGGATTCGGCATCTATTCGGATTGTGGTCCCGAAGTTCGAGACGATCACGAGCTCGTGCAGGTCCGGCTTAACGACCCGCACACCCGCCAATCTCCCCCGGTCGCCATCGGTCTTCATGGCTATCACGCCCTGCCCACCGCGACCCTGCGAGCGGAACTTCGAGAGGGCGGTGCGCTTGCCGAAGCCCTTCTCCGTGATGAGGAAGAGGTCCGCCGTATCGTGGACGACGTCGGCGGCGAGAACAGCGTCGCCGCCCTTAAGCATGATCCCCTTGACCCCGGCGGTAGCCCGGCCCATCGGGCGCGCCTCGCTCTGAGGGAAGCGAATCCCCATACCGTTCTGGCTAACCAGGACGACATCCTGCCCCTCCGAGGCCTGACGCACCGCGATCAGCTCGTCGCCATCGGTGAGGTTTATAGCGATGATCCCGTCGCTCTTCAAGGGCGTGTTGTAGTCGCCGAACGCGGTCTTCTTGACTACGCCGTTCTTCGTGGCAAACAGCAGGTACTCGGCCTCCGCGAAGTCTTTGGTCGCGATAACGGTGGCTATCCTCTCCCCCTGGTCCAGCGGCAGGAGGTTCGCGACGTGCCGACCCTTGGCGGCCCGGCCCATCCTCGGCAACTGGTGAACCTTCAGACGATAGACCTTGCCCTTGTTGGTAAAGAAGAGCATGTAGTGGTGCGTCGTGGTGATAAAGAGGTGGTCGATAAAATCGCCCTCTTTCAGCTCCATCCCGGCCACACCTACCCCACCGCGGCCCTGCTTGCGGAAGGTGTTTACGGGGACGCTCTTGAGGTAGCCGCCGTTGGAGATGGAGATAACCATCTCCTCCTCGGCGATAAGGTCCTCAATCTCGAAGTCGGCGTCCTCGTCAATGGCGAGCTGGGTCCGCCGCTCGTCGTTGTAGGCCGCCCTGACCTCCAGGAGTTCCTCCTTGAGAATCCCGTACACCTTCGACTCGTCGGCGAGCACCCCCTCCAGGTACTCGATCTTTTCGACCAGATCCCGATGCTCCTGCTCCACCTTCCTGCGCTCCAGCGCCGTGAGCCGCTGCAACCTGAGGTCCAGTATCGCCTGCGCCTGCCGCTCGGAGAGCTTGAACTTCTTCATC
This sequence comes from Rubrobacteraceae bacterium, assembly GCA_036519775.1. GTDB lineage: Bacteria > Actinomycetota > Rubrobacteria > Rubrobacterales > Rubrobacteraceae > Rubrobacter_F. Next base: position 2,728 of record DATDKT010000012.1, on the reverse strand, counting down.
AGGTTGCCCCGGGCTGTCTCCACGCTGCGCGACCTGCGGATTATGGCCACGACCTCGTCCAGGTTGGAGAGCGCGACGAGCAGTCCTTCGAGGATGTGCGCCCGTGCCTGGGCCCGTCCCAACTCGTAGCGCGTCCGGCGGGTTACTACCTCGAACTGGTGGGCGACGTAGTGCTTAAGGACCTGCTTGTAAGAGAGCGTCCGCGGCACGCCGTCGACCAGTGCTACAAGGTTCACCCCGAAGCTCTGCTGCATCTGGGTCTGCTTGTAGAGGTTGTTTAGAACGACCTTCGGCACGGCCTCGCGCTTTAGCTCGATCACTATGCGCATGCCGGTGCGGTCCGACTCGTCCCGGAGGTCGCTTATGCCGTCGAGCTTTCGTTCCTTGACCAGCTCCGCGATCTTCTGGAGCAGGTAGCTCTTGTTGACCTGGTAGGGGATCTCGGTCACCACGATCTGGGTACGATTGCCCTTTATCTGCTCGGTGTGTGCCTTGGCCTGCACTCGCACAGAGCCGCGCCCGGTAAGGAGGGCGTCCCGTATGCCGCGCAGCCCCACGATGATCCCGCCGGTCGGAAAGTCCGGTCCCTTTATGTGCTTCGCCAGCGCCTCATCGTCGAGCTCTGGGTCGTCTATGAGCGCCACGGTCGCGTCCACCACTTCGCCCAGGTTGTGCGGCGGGATCTTGGTCGCCATCCCGACCGCGATGCCGTCCGAGCCGTTGACGAGCAGGTTGGGGAACCGCGCCGGCAACACCACCGGCTCCCGCTGGCTCTCGTCGAAGTTCGGCGTGAAGTCCACCGTGTCCGAGCTTATGTCTCGGAGCATCTCGGACGCCATCCGCGCGAGCCGTGCTTCGGTGTAGCGCATGGCGGCCGCCGGGTCGCCGTCCACGCTACCGAAGTTCCCCTGCCCATCGACCAGGGGATACCGCAAGGAGAAGTCCTGCGCGAGCCTGACAAGCGTGTCGTAGACCGCAGAGTCGCCGTGCGGGTGGTACTTACCGATGACCTCGCCGACGACGGTCGCGCTCTTGCGGTACGGCCGATTCGGCTGGAGGCCGAGGTCGTGCATCGCGTAGAGGACACGCCTGTGGACCGGCTTTAGACCATCGCGCACATCCGGGAGGGCGCGCGAGACGATCACGCTCATCGCGTAGCTGAGGAAGGAGTCTTTTATCTCCTCCTCTATGGAGTGGGGCTTTATGTTCCCCGAGAAGGTATCAAGCATCTAGGTTCTTTACCTCTCTGGCGTTCTCCTCGATAAAGGCTTTTCTCGGCTCGACTTTGTCGCCCATGAGCGCCGTAAAGAGCTCGTCCGCGACTGCCGCCGAGTCAACCGCGACCTGCAAGAACGTCCTACTGCTCGGGTCCATCGTCGTCTCCCAGAGCTGCTGTGGATTCATCTCCCCGAGGCCCTTGAAGCGCGAGATGTTCGCGTTTCCGTTGGCGTTCAAGCGAGCCAGCGTCTCCCTGAGCTCCGCCTCGTTGTAGACGTAGTGGTCGCGGCGGTTGTGCGTGACCTTGTAGAGCGGCGGCTGAGCGATGTAGACGTAGCCGGCCTCTATGAGCTGCGCCATGTTGCGGAACAGGAAGGTCAGGACCAGCGTCCTTATGTGGCTGCCGTCCACGTCGGCGTCGGTCATGATGACGATCTTGTTGTAGCGAGCCTCCTCAACGTTGAAGCTCTCCCCCACGCCGGCGCCTATAGCGCTGATCATGGCCTGTATCTCAACGTTGGAGAGGACCTTATTCATATTGGCCTTCTCGACGTTGAGGATCTTGCCGCGCAACGGCAGTATCGCCTGAAAGTTCCTGTCCCGCCCCTGCTTGGCCGAACCGCCCGCCGAGTCGCCCTCAACGATGTACAGTTCGCTTCGCGCTGGGTCCTTGGAGGAGCAGTCCGCGAGCTTACCCGGTAGCGTCGAGCTCTCCAGGTAGCCCTTGCGAATAGTGTCGCGCACCTTGCGCGCGGCCTGGCGCGCCCTCGCCGCCTGCAGCGTCTTATTGATGACTGCCTTAGCCTCGCTGGGGCGCTCCTCCAAAAACTCCGCGAGGAAGCGGTTCGTGCTGCTCTCGACGAGGCCTTTGATCTCGGTGTTCCCGAGCTTGGTCTTCGTCTGCCCCTCGAACTGCGGCTCCCGCAGCTTGACGGAGATGACCGCCGCCAAGCCCTCCCGGATGTCGTCGCCGGTGAGGTTCTCTTCCTTCTCCTTGATGAGCCCCTTCTGCCGCGCGTAGGCGTTTATCGTACGCGAAAGGGCGGCCCGAAAGCCCGAGAGGTGGGCCCCGCCCTCGTGAGTGTTGATGTTGTTGGCGAAGGTAAAGACCGAGTCCTGGAAACCCGAGTTCCACTGCAGGGCGACCTCGACGTCCCCCCCGGCCTCCTCGCGCTCGAAGTAGAAGATTGTTTTGTGGACCGGGTCCTTCGCCTCGTTGATGTGCTCTACGAAGTCCCGGATGCCGCCGTCGTATTGGTACGTTACGGAGCGGTCCTCCTCGCGCTCGTCTGCGAGAGAGATCTTGAGCCCCTTGTTCAAAAACGCCGACTCGCGGAACCTACGCGACAGCGTGTCGAAGGAGAGCTCCTGCGTCTCCGTAAAGACCTCCGGGTCGGGCAGAAAGCGGATGGTGGTCCCGGTACCCTCGCCCTTCTTGAGCTTGCGCGACTTCTCGATCTCGCCCTTAGGGAACCCACGCTCGTAGCGCTGGGTGAAGAGGTGGCCGTCG
>DATDKT010000011.1:0-2464 GCA_036519775.1 Rubrobacteraceae bacterium | reverse complement strand
GACATCGAGAACGGGGAGTTCGTGGTCTTCGTCGGTCCTTCGGGTTGCGGCAAGTCCACCGCCCTGCGCATGGTCGCCGGTCTCGAGGACATTTCGAGGGGGAAGCTCTTTATCGGGGACGAGCTGGTCAACGACGTGGCGCCTCGCGAACGCGACGTGGCGATGGTGTTCCAGAACTACGCGCTATACCCGCACATGAACGTCCGGGAGAACATGGCGTTCGCCCTCAGGCTCAGAAAGATAGACAATCAGGAGATCTCGCGGAGGGTCGACGATGCGGCGAGGATCCTGGGCCTCGAGAACTTCCTGGATCGCAAGCCGAGGGCCCTTTCGGGCGGGCAGCGGCAGCGGGTCGCTCTGGGCCGGGCGATAGTGAGGAATCCACAGGCGTTCCTGATGGACGAGCCGCTCTCGAACCTGGACGCCAAGCTCCGGGTCCAGATGCGCACGGAGATCGCCAAGCTCCACAACCGCATAGGCACCACGACCATCTACGTGACGCACGACCAGACCGAGGCCATGACGATGGCGGACCGGATCGTCCTCCTCAAAGACGGCGAGGCCCAGCAGATCGCACCCCCCCAACAAATGTACGACCACCCGAACAACATCTTCGTGGCAGGCTTTATCGGTTCGCCGGCGATGAACTTCCTCCAGGCCCGGATCGAGCGGGACGACGGGAGCCTCGCGGCCGTTTTCGGCCAGACCCGTATCCCCATACCGCGAGAGCTCCAGGAGGGTGCCGAGGACCTCGAGCGCTTCGTCGACGGAGAAGTGGTGCTGGGCATACGCCCGGAACACTTCGAGGACGTCGAGCTCGCGGAGACCACCGAGGGGACCACCCCCCTCGACGTCGAGCCCCAGGTTATAGAGAGCATGGGCAACGAGAAGTACGTGTACTTCGGGCTACCCAAGGGAGGAGAGGCCGCCCACACGCAGAGCATAGATGAGATGGAGTCCGAGATCGGCGCCGGCGGGGACGAGGCGGGAGAGCTCCTGGTAGCCCGGATCGCTCCGGAGACCGGGGCCCAGGAGGGTAAGCCGACCAGGCTGCTGATACACGCGAGCAAGATACACCTCTTCGACCCCGAGACGGAGAAGGCGATCCTCTAGAGCCCCGTCCAGGTTTGGCTTTGCCCGAAGAGGTTGGTAGAGAGGAGCGTGGCTGTGGTAGCGAGTGGAGCCGACGGTAGAGCGTCCTCTTCCGCCAGGAGAGGACGTATGAGCCGCAGGGACTTCCTGAGGTTAAGCGGCGCCGGGCTCGCGGGCGCGGCCCTGCTCGGTACTGCGGGTTGCGGGGGCGGCGGTGGAGGAGAGGTCGAGGGCGTCACGAACATCGTCTTCTCCTTCGGGCCTGACGATTCTGGAACCTTGACGGAGGTTGTCAACCGGTTCAATGAGGAGTACCAGGGCGAGATCCAGGCGGAGTACCGGAAGATGCCCTCGGATACCGGGACGTACTTCAACCAGATACGCACGGAGTTTCAATCCGGCGCGTCGCCGATAGACGTTATAGGGGGCGACGTCATATGGCCCGCCCAGCTCGCGGCGAACGGCTGGATCCTGGACCTCTCGGACCGGTTCACCGAGGACATGCGCAGCGACTTCGTAGATGCTGCTATCGATTCTGTCACCTACAAAGGCAAGTTCTGGGGGGTCCCGTGGTTCACGGACGCCGGGTTGCTCTGGTACCGCAAAGACCTCGTCGAAGGGAGCGGGTTCTCCAAGGGGCCTACAACCTGGGACGAGATGAAGGAGATGGCCGAAAAGACCAGCCGGGACTCCGGCACGCAGTTCGGGTTCGTCTTCCAGGGGGCGCAGTACGAGGGCGCGGTAGTGGACGGCCTAGAGTACATCTGGTCCTCCGGCGGGAACGTGCTCACCGACAGCGGAGAGGTGATCGTCGACCAGCCCGATCCTATCGCCGGTCTTACGACACAGCGGAGCATGATCGAGGACGGCGTCTCCCCGATCGCGGTGGTCAATTACAAGGAGCCCGAGACCCACACGGCCTTCCTCAACGGCAGCTCCGTCTTCTGCCGCAACTGGCCCTACATGTACGGGCTCCTGAAGGACCCCGCGCAGTCCCAGGTAACGCCGGAGCAGGTAGAGATCACGACGCTCCCGTACAACGAGGGCGGCGAGAGCCACAGTGGTCTCGGCGGGTGGAACATGTACGTTAACGCTGCCTCTGAGGGTAAGCTGGACGCCATCTGGGAGTTCATTCAGTTCTTCACCATGAACGATGAGCAGCAGAGGTTCCGGGCGACCAGCGGGGGCTTCTTGCCACCCCTCAAGTCCCTCTACGAAGATCAGGAGATCCTGGACAGCGTGCCGGTCGCCAGCATCGCCGAGGACGCCTTGGAGAGGGCGCTTACACGGCCCATCTCTCCTTTCTACTCGGATATATCGCTGGCGATGCAGAAGCAATTCGCCGAGTCTTTGAAGGGTACCGTGCCGCCCG
>DATDKT010000010.1:0-6778 GCA_036519775.1 Rubrobacteraceae bacterium | reverse complement strand
GGGAGAGCCCGGAGGCGACCGGGAGGTAGGTCGCATGGTCTCGGTAGTTCGCCAACGCCTGCTCTCTGCGGCCTTCCGCCTCAGGCGTGGATGGCTTCAGATCCTCCAGACGGCTGCTGCCGCCTGCATGGCCTGGTTTGTGGCCGTCCTCGTCCTCGGGGTGGACAGGCCCACCTTCGCCCCTATAGCGGCGGTCATCTCGCTGGGGCTGGCGGTGGGCGAACGCGCCCGGCGGGCGGTCGAGCTGACGCTCGGGGTGGCCTTCGGGGTCGTCCTCGCCGACCTGCTCGTATCCGTAGTCGGCGTGGGCGCCGTACAGGCCGGAGCGGTGGTGGTGCTGGCGATGGGTCTGGCGGTGTTCCTGGGCGGGGGAGACCTCAGCGTGAAGGAGGCCGCCATCTCGGCGCTGATCATCATGTTCACCTACACGCCATCGGCCGCCGGCTTCCCGATCGATCGATTCTTGGAAGCGCTGATCGGCGGTGGTACCGCCTTGCTAATCAACGCGCTGCTCCCAGTCAACCCCGAGCGCATGGTCGAAGATGCCGCGTACCCTGTCTTCGATGAGTCGGCCGCCGTGCTCGAAGAGGTGGCGGATGCCCTGGAGGACGGCGACGCCAGGCGGGTTCAGAGGGCGTACGTGAAGGCCAGGGAGATCGACGCGCGGGTGAGCGGATTGAAAGAGGCCGTCGCCGCCGGACGGGAGACCGCCCGCCTCGCCCCGCCCCGGCGGGGGAGCCTCGGGCACATGGAGCTCTACACTAGGGCGGCCGACCAGATAGACCTGACGGTGCGCGACGTGAGGGCTCTGGCCCGAGCCGCGCTCTCCGTGGTCCAACCCGAAGCCGAAGATCCCGTCCCCGAACGCCTCCTCGCCGCAATCCGCGGCCTGGCCAAGGCGACGGAGTCCCTGGCCGCCTACCTGCAGACCTCCGGAGATCCTCCCGACGAGACGCGCCGGCTGGCCTTGGAGGCCGCCAGCGAGGCCAGCACGCTCTTGGAGGAGCACGAGGACCTGGCGAGCAACCTGGGCGTCAACGCGCTCGTCGACCAGATCCACTCCTCGGCGGTCGACCTCATAGGGGGCACCGGCATGGATCGTGCGGAGGCCCTGCAAGCCCTGGAAGAGGCCACCGGTCGCGCGTCGTGGTAGCACGTAGAAGGTTGATTCTGCGAACTTCGCCCATACAGAGTTCTCCGAAGGCCTCGCCAGGCGTGGCCGGGTGGCATCATGGCGATGTGATAAGGGCTGACCCGCTCTAAGGGGTAGCGGCAAGGAGGGCAGAAGACAAATTCTCGGAAGCGCTAGTGGACGTGCTATCGTGCCAGATAGCGCTATACCTTCCGAGAGATAGGAATGAGGTGGACAGAAACCAAGCACAGTGGTGGGTCGCTTTCAACCTCGACCCCTCTGCACGCCCGTCCCAACCCCAAGGGGTCTTATCTGCGGGATGGTCCGAGGTCTCGCCGATTTTCGAGCGCACCACCGAGGGAGCTGAGGCTCTTTGCGTGTTCACGACCGACTACGAGGCGACATCCTACATGCAGTCGCTTAGCGCCCAGCAAGGGGGCTCACACCCTATCATTACGGAGGGACTCAACTCTCGCCAAGATCTTGAGCAAATTGCCGAGCAATTCGATGTAAGGTATGTGGCGGTAAATCCCTCGCTTGCAGGGGAAGATACGGTGGTCGTCCCGCTCGGCGAATTCTTAGATCGACTGCCCTAGAGTAGGCCAACAGGAGCTTATTCACCCGGGTGCGTAGAAGGAGAATTCTGCGAACTTCGCAGGTTAGCACCTCCGCCCTGGCCGAGCGGGATCAACTGCGCGAAGTACTGGACGCCATGGCACCGGAGCATCCCGAGGGCGGCACGTGGACTTGGAACACCTCTAAAAACACGGGCGCGGAGGGGCCGGGACGCAATGGGGCGTTAAGGGCGTTGGAAGTTGCGGGCGTAAAGCTCGATAACTTGCGGGATCAGACCCTTTTACACCGCCGCGACGAGCACCCTCTCGTGGCGGCACTCCAGGACTACCGCAAGAAGGCACAGGAATACTCGAAGTGCCAAGTTCCTTATGGGTGTGCACGACGAATAGGCCTCGAATCCCCTGAGGAAAGCGCCAAAGATGCGGCTTTGTGGCTTCAAGAGAAGATGCGTGAAGCCTTCGAAGAAGTGCTAGGCCCCGAGCTCGGAGGCCCAAAATCGGTAGACGTTGGTTATGGGCCGTCTTGGGGAGAGCAAACCGAACTAGAAGAGGAGTAGGAAAATGGCGGCTCAAATTTCAGACCCATACGCAGCTGCGGCCCTGATCGAGAACCGTGGCGAGCTTAGGACAAACGTGGGCGGGACGCTGGCGCAAACAGACCTCAGTCCCCTTCGGTGCACAACCGAGGGGGAGGACCTAAAGCGCCGGTATCTCGCGGAACAGGAACGAATCCGTAGATTAGAGGAGGAGCGCGCGGCTATCTTAGAGCGCGGGGATCCGGTGCCGCGCCTCTTGCTCGCCAACCTCCAGGAATCGAGGATCCACGCCGAAGAGTTGCGCATGTGGGGTCATCGGACGTTCGTGCGCGAGATCCGTGCGCTCATGGCGGAGTGCGCGGGGGGCTATGTGCAAAATGAAAATGATAAATGTTGAGATTTTTTGTTTCTCCCGGCTTCGGGGAAGGGGTAGCGATTGATAGGTGAGAAGGAAAGCAAGGGTAGGCCCCACGCGACGGGGACGCCGCCCAGGACCTCGCCCGAGAGCTGGCGGACCTAGCCGCACAGCTCGCTTCCCTGAAGGGCGAGGCCAACGCCTGGCTCTCCGGCGAGACCGCGACGCGCAAGAAGCCTTTTCTACAAGTTGAGAAGGCGAGACGGAAGCCGATGCGACCTCTTGTTACTGGCTCTGCAACAAGGAATCACGGTGTAGTAGAGTAACCTTGCGAAAAGGCGAAAGGGGACCGGGTGGAACAAAAGATGCAGATATGGGATATGAGCGCTAGCGAGGTGCGGACTCGAATCCGTGAGGGGGAACATTTAAGACCAACCTCCGGCGTCGCGCGGGGGCACGTACAGGCGAACCTCGTGATTCTCCCTAGCGAGTACGCTTTCGACTTCTTAAAGTTCTGTGTGCGAAACCTGAAGCCGTGCCCGGTCCTGGAGGTCACGGATGCGGGTTCTCCGGAACCTTCGGTGGTGGCTCCGGGTGCAGACCTGCGAACGGACCTTCCTAAGTACCGCGTTTACGAGAACGGCCGACTCGTTGATGAGCCTAAGGATATTTCGTCGTACTGGCGGGATGACCTAGTATCGTTCTTGCTGGGGTGCAGTTTTACCTTTGAAACTGCGTTACTTGCTGCAGGTTTGCCTTTGGTGCATATCGACCAAGGCCGGAACGTCCCGATGTATATAACCAACCGCGATTGTGTCCCATCGGGGCCTTTCGCCGGGCCGCTGGTCGTAAGTATGCGCCCTTTCCGTGGAGAAGAGGTGCCTCTGGCGGTGGCTATCTCCGCTCGATACGCGATGATGCATGGAGCTCCGGTACACATTGGAAGTCCGGAGGCTCTAGGCGTAAGCGATCTCCAAACCCCGGACTTTGGTGATCCCGTCTCGATCGCAAAAGATCAAGTACCCGTGTTCTGGGCCTGCGGTGTGACGCCCCAAGCAGTGGCCAAGCAAGCCAAACCTACCTTGATGATCACCCACAGCCCCGGGCATATGTTCGTTACCGATCGCTTGGATGCGGAGTACGAAATCTGACCGATCCTCCAAGACTTGCAGGATTATCCGGGCAGGTCAAGGTTCAATCGGATGTTACTCTTCGTCGCTATCGCGGCTTTGCAAGCTGAACAGAGATCTCGGAGCCACACCACTGCAAGATGTCTAGTGACAGCGGATTTCGGTGTGGTTGGCCCACATCGCATGATGCGTACGTACGGTACGGCCGAAGGGTTTACTCAACCACTCGTACGTGCATGGCGCGTGTGGGTCAACATCAACGCAATACGCTGTGAGACATAGTCCGAAGCAGCAATAGTCTCTATACTGATTGAGCAGGGGAACGGGAGACAGCATGGATAGAGGATAGCCGTGGAATCACACGAGCAAGCGGTCGCACAAGCGGTACCACAGGTAGAAGAAACGTCGATACGGAAGGCCATCATCGGTGCCGGGATGGGCAACTGCGTGGAATGGTTCGATTTCGCCGTCTACGGGTTTCTCGCTACGTACATCGGTGCTAATTTCTTTCCATCCGACAACCCGACCGTGAGCCTGCTCGCCACCTTCGCGGTTTTCGGCGCGGCTTTCTTCGTGCGTCCTTTAGGCGGGCTCGTCTTCGGACCTATAGGCGACAAGCTCGGGCGGCAGCGCGTCCTGGCCCTCGTCATCATCCTCATGTCGGCCGCCAGCTTTGCGATCGGGCTGCTTCCGACCTACGCCACCATAGGGATCTGGGCGCCGACCTTGCTAGTCTTCCTCAGATTGTTGCAAGGTTTTTCCGTGGGCGGCGAGTACGGCGGCGCAGGTTCGTTTGTCGCGGAGTACTCACCTGACGAGCGCAGAGGATATATGGTCAGTTGGCTGATGGTTTCTACGCTCATAGGGTTCCTCATGGGCTCGGTGGTGGTGACGGCGCTGTCGGCCCTCATCTCTGAGGACGCTCTGAGCTCCTGGGGCTGGCGCATCCCGTTCTTCATAGCGGGCCCGCTGGGCATCGTCGGACTCTACATAAGGCTGAGGTTGGAGGAAACCCCCGAGTTCAGAGCCCTGGAGGCCACCGGCGAGGTCGCCCAGGCCCCCTTGAAGGAGGCCTTCGTGGAGAACTGGAGGCAGATCCTCCAAGTCGCCGGAATCGCCATCATCCATAACGTGGGCTTCTATATAGTTTTTACCTATATGCCTACCTACTTCTCCACGGAGCTCGGTTTCGGGCAGACCGCCTCCTTCGTGTCCATCGTGCTAGCCGGCCTCGTCGGGCTGGTGCTCGTCCCACCTTTGGGCGCGCTCTCTGATCGCGTCGGACGCAAGCCCTTACTGCTGACGGCGTGCGTCTGCTTCGCGTTGCTGACTTACCCCCTCTTCATGCTCATGAACACGGGCAATCTGATAGCCGCCATCCTGGCGCATCTTGTGCTCGCGGTCATAGAGGCCATCTTCATAAGCACGTCCATCGCGGTGATGACCGAACTCTTCCCCACGCGCGTGCGCTACGGCGGCTACTCCATCGGTTACAACTTCTCGGTGGCGATCTTCGGGGGGAGCGCGCCGTTCTTAGCGACCTGGCTGATCTCCACAACCGGTAACCCCCTCTCGCCCGCTTTCTACGTGATATCCGCCGCCATGGCGACGCTCCTCACGGTCTTGACGGTCAGGGAGACAGCCCGAACCGATCTCCTGAAGACGCAGCCACATCTCGAAGAGGTGGCACATTGATGGCACCAACACGGCTCGGGGTTGACGTGGGCGGCACGTTCACCGACCTGGTGGCGCTCTCCGAGGGAGGAGTTACCATGTCGAAGGTTCCTTCGACGCCGCGAGATCAGTCTATAGGCGTGATGAACGCCATAGGTGCCTCGGGGGTGGAGGCCGGTGCTCTGGACGCCCTGGCCCACGGCATGACCGTCGCGGCGAACGCCCTGCTCGAGCGCCGCGGCGCGCGGATGGCGCTCGTGACGACGGAGGGCTTCCGGGATGTGCTGGAGATCGCGCGCCAGAACCGCCCCTCCCTCTACGACCTCACCCAGGATAGGCCCCCCACCCTGGTCCTGCGCGACTTGCGCTTCACGCTCAAGGAGAGGATGGGCTCGGAAGGCGAACTCTCACCGCTCGACGAAGCCGGTCTTAAAGACGTGCTCTCCGCCATCGAAGAAGCGGAGGTGGAAGCCGTCGCCGTATGCCTACTCTTCGCGTTCATGCATCCGGAGCACGAAAGAAGGGTCGGCGAGGCGCTAAGGGAGGCGCTCCCCAGCGTGCACGTCTCGCTCTCTAGCGAGGTGCTGCCCGAGTTCAGGGAGTACGAGCGATTCTCCACGACCGCCGCCGACGCGTACCTGGCCCCCAAGCTCGCCGCCTATCTAAAGAATTTGGCCGGCAAGGTGGAGGATGCCGGCATGCCGACCCCCCTGATCATGCAGTCCGCGGGCGGGGTGGTTGGGATAGAAGACGCAGTGAACGACGCCTCCGCCATCGTCCTCTCGGGCCCGGCCGGTGGGGTCGTGGGCGCGGCTTACGTCGGAACCCTCAGCGGCTACCGGGATCTTCTAACTTTCGATATGGGCGGGACGAGCACGGACGTGGCGCCCATCATCGGTGGCGAGGCGCAGACGACCACGGAGACGGTGATAGCGGGCGTGCCGATCAGGGTTCCCATGGTGGACGTGCACACGGTGAGCGCCGGCGGGGGCTCCATCGCCTGGGCGGACGCGGGCGGGGCTCTACGCGTCGGGCCCCACTCGGCAGGCGCCGAGCCCGGTCCCGCCGGATACAACAAGGGCGGCCAAGAGCCGGCCGTCACCGACGCGAATCTGTTTCTCGGATACCTCGCGGATCGGGCGGAGCTCGGCGGCGAGGTGGTGCTGCGCCGCGAACTTTCTGAGGAGGCCCTCCAGAAGCTGGGCAATAAGGTGGGCCTTAACGCTCTCGAGACTGCTTTAGGGATCGTGCGGGTGGCCGACGCGGAGATGGTGCGGGCGCTACGCGTGATCAGCGTCGAGCGCGGCCTCGACCCCCGGGAGTTCGCCCTCCTGGCCTTCGGTGGGGCCGGGGGCATGCACGCTTGCAGGCTCGCC
>DATDKT010000009.1:0-16444 GCA_036519775.1 Rubrobacteraceae bacterium | reverse complement strand
CCCCTCCCTGTTTGAGTTTTTTTAAGATAGATTGAAGATGGATCGTTTCGAGTAGCCAGGAACGGGTATGTACTGGGCTGACGTGGAAACAAACAGGGAGGTTACGTCATGAGGGGCAACCAACTGGTCACCATCTTGGTGGTGGTCATCCTGGTTATCGTACTACTGATTCTGCTTTCGCGGCTCCTCTAGTAGCGTAATACCGGGTTTGGAGCGGGTATGAACAGGGCGAGTGTATGAGAGACATCGTCGTCGTTGTGGTAGTGGTAATCCTGGTGCTAGTCGTACTCCAACTGCTAGGGATTTTCTCCGTCTTTTAGAATCCCTTTCGGCGCCTTGACCCGATAGGAATCGGGGTGTAACCTAGCGCCGAGTTGCGATACCTGGAAATCAGCTAACGGAAAGCCCACAGGGGGAGCCCTGTGGGCTTTTGCACGTGTGTCGGAACGAGCGACTAGAAAGGCGGGCCTCACCACGTATGGACATCGAGATCGGAAAAGGGAAAACGGGCCGGCGGGCGTATGGGCTGGATGAGATCGCCATCGTCCCCAGCCGCCGGACCCGTGACCCCGAGGACGTAGACATCTCCTGGTCTTTAGGCGATTTGCACCTCGACCTACCGTGTCTAGCGAGTGCGCTCGATGCTGCCGTAGACTCCAAGACAGCAGGCCTCATCGGACGTCTGGGTGGCCTCGCCGTCCTGAACCTCGAAGGGGTGCAGACGAGGTACGAGGACCCGGGCCCGGTCTTCGAGGAGATAGCCAGCCTACCCGAGCACAAGGCCACGCGCGTTATGCAGGAGCTCTACACAGAACCGGTGAAGGAGGAGTTGATCTTCCGCCGCGTCCAGGAGATAAAGGACCAGGGTGTGATCGCCGCCGCCAGCCTCACACCCCAGCGGGTGGAACGCTACCATCGCGCCGCCGTCGAAGCCGGCCTCGACGTCCTCGTCATCCAGGGCACCGTCGTCTCTGCCGAACACGTCTCTCGAACCGTCAAACCTTTAAACCTCATGGAGTTCGTACCCTCCCTGAACGTCCCTGTAATAGTTGGCGGATGCGCGAGCTACTCTACCGCGCTGCACCTCATGCGCACCGGGGCGGTAGGGGTCCTCGTCGGCGTCGGTCCCGGCCGCATCTGCACGACGCGTGGTGTGATCGGGGTCGGCGTGCCCCAGGCGACGGCTGTCGCCGACGCAGCAGCCGCGAGGATGCGTCACTACTTCGAGACCGGCGAGTACGTCAACGTCATCGCCGACGGCGGGATGCGGACCGGCGGCGAGGTGGCCAAGGCCATAGTGTGCGGCGCCGACGCCGTGATGCTCGGAACCGCGTTCGCCAAAGCGGAAGAGGCGCCCGGACGCGGCTACAGTTGGGGGATGGCGACCTTCCACCCGACGCTGCCGCGGGGGACGCGCATCACGACCACCGTCACGGGCACGCTCGAGGAGATACTCGTCGGACCCGCCCGCGAGAACGACGGTACCCGCAACCTCATGGGGGCTCTGCGTACCAGCATGGCGACCACCGGCTACCAGAACATAAAGGAGTTCCAGAAGGCCGAGGTTATGTATGCGCCGTCGCTGGCAACGGAGGGCAAGGTCGAGCAGCGTTCCCAGCAAATTGGGATGGGTTAGCCCTTGATCGTCGTCCTCGACTTCGGCGGTCAGTACTCACAACTAATTGCCCGGCGCGTACGCGAGGCGCGCGTCTACTCGGAACTGATCCCCTATGACACGCCCGTCGAGGAGATCTCGGCGCGCAAACCGGAGGGCATTATCCTCTCCGGCGGCCCGTGCAGTGTCTACGGTGAGGGGTCTCCCCGGGTGGACGAGAGGGTCTTCGAGCTCGGCGTGCCCATATTAGGCATCTGCTACGGTATGCAGCTCATGGCGCTGGACTTGGGTGGCAAGGTCGGCGCCGTCCAGATCCGGGAGTACGGCCGCTCGGACCTCCGCATAAAGGAGCACGGCCTTCTCTTCGCCGGAACCCCCGACGAACAGGTGGCGTGGACAAGCCACGGCGACGCGGTCTTCGCCGTTCCCGAAGGCTTTACGGTCACGGCCGAGACGCCTTCCGTCCCGATCATCGCCTTCGAGGAGCCGGAGAAGGGCTTCTTCGGGGTACAGTTCCATGCGGAGGTGAGGCACACGGAGTACGGGATGGAGATCCTTAAGAACTTCCTCTTCGAGTCCTGTGGATGCTCCCCCGATTGGACGCCGGTCAACATCATCACCGACGCGGTCGAGAAGATAAGGGAACAGGTAGGTGAGGCGAGGGCGATCTGCGGCCTATCGGGGGGTGTGGACTCGGCGACGGCGGCGATGCTCGTCCACCGGGCGATAGGCGACAACCTCACATGCGTCTTTGTGGATCACGGACTACTCAGGCAGAACGAGGCCGAGCAGGTCGTCGAGGCGTTCGGTAAGAACTCGGACGTGCCCCTGATCCACGTGGACTCCAAGAACCGCTTTCTGGACAAGCTCTCGGGCATCAGCGATCCGGAGGCGAAGCGCAAGATCATCGGCGAGGAGTTCATCCGTACCTTTGAGGAGGAGGCCGGGAAGATAGCTGAGGACGCCAGGTTCCTTGTGCAGGGTACCCTCTACTCGGACGTTATAGAGAGCGGCACCCGCGACGCCGCCCGGATAAAGAGCCACCACAACGTCGGGGGACTACCGGAGATAATGGACCTTGACCTCGTCGAGCCTCTCAGAAACCTGTTCAAGGACGAGGTTCGGGTGGTGGCGGCGGAGCTCGGGATGCCCGAGCGCATGGTATGGCGCCAGCCGTTTCCGGGGCCGGGGCTGGCGATCAGGGTCATCGGGGATGTGACAGCCGAGCGTCTAGAGATACTGCGCAAGGCCGACTTCGTTTTGCAGGACGAGATCCGCAACGCTGGCCTCTACCGCGAGCTTTGGCAGAGCTTCGCCGTTTTGCCCGCCATCCACTCCGTCGGCGTCATGGGCGACGCAAGGACCTATGCCTATCCGGTAGTCATCCGAGCCGTCACCAGCGACGACGCGATGACGGCGGACTGGGCGCGGCTTCCGTACGACCTGTTGGAGCGGGTGAGCAACAGGATCATCAATGAAGTACCTGGGGTAAACCGGGTGGCGCTGGACATAACCAGCAAGCCTCCCGGCACTATCGAGTGGGAGTAAGATTAAGCGATTAGGAAGTGGTCCTCTTCTAGATCGCGTGGGTGGGACCGGCCAGAGTCCCACCCACGCGATCTCCGTCCTCCGTCCTTGCTGGCCACCGGCTACCACCTCGAAACGTTAGTCAGTATCCCTCAGATCCGCCCACGTTTGGCGCTAATTAGCGAACATCAGCTCTCCCAGAGCTTCCTCCACTATTAAGGATACGAGCAGCGAAGACGTGCTGGGCGAAGGGCGGCGCAACAAAGACTTAAAGCGAAACAAGAGTTGCGCAACAAAGATTTAAAGGGGTGTCAAAGTCGTGCAACGGAAACTTAAAATGGCTTTTACGGCGATGAAACCAAAGGCTGCGAGCGATGTCCTATAGTCCCCCGTTAAAATCCCGCACCGGAGTTCCGGGCCGCCGTGGCCCGGGGAGGTCGGCGTAGCGTTCAGAACGGAGAGCGGTTTGAGTAGAGCTTCACACCTGAAGCGATTGATGGGACTTCCTGCCTCGCCCTGGTCCTGATCCTGACCGGCGCTTGCGGCGGCGGGGGCAAGAAGAAGTAAGAAGAAAAGAAGAAGTAAGCTCAGGAGGTCTTTCCTCCTCTTTTGAAGCGAGGGGAGAGGCGATGGCGGTGAGGCCTAGGGCCAGACCGCCATCGTCGTCGACGGCACCGGTATTGTACGGCCGGTTGCCTGAGATCCTGGCCGTGGACTTCGGGCGGGAACCCGGTCAAAAGAGCTCGTGTAACAGAGATTTAAAGCGTCGTTTACACGGGTGAAACTAAAGCCCTGAAGCCATGCCCTATAGTCTCACGTTGGAGTAAGGGCCGGAGAACTGGGTCTTTCTAGGGACCCGGGCCGCCCGGCGGTGATCATAGAGGAGAGCGTTTGAGTAGAGGTACGCGTTCGAGCCTGTTAACTGGGGCGTTTCTCCTGACCCTTGCCCTGGTCCTGGCCGGCTGCGGCGGCGGAGGCGAGAAGAAGGAAGAGGAGACGGGGAAAGAAAAAGAGAAGGGGGAGAAGGGTGGTGGCTCTCCGGGCCAGATCGGCGTCCAGGGCTCCAGCACTGTGCTCCCGATCTCTCAAGCAGCAGCCGAGGCGTTCAATCGGCAGAACCCGGATGTCGAGCTCAGCGTCGCTGGAGGCGGCACCGGCGACGGCTTCGAGGCATTCTGTAGCGGGGATACCCAGATCGCAGACGCCTCTCGCCCCATCAACGATGAGGAGCAGCAGGCTTGCAAGGACAGCGGCGTCGAGTTCATCGAGCTCCCTATAGCCCTGGATGCCCTCGCGGTAGTTGTCAATCCTCGGAATGACTTTGCTAATGACATAACCGTCGAGGAGCTACGTACGCTTTGGGAGCCCGCCGCGGAGGGGCAGGTTACCCGCTGGAACCAGGTGCGTTCCGAGTGGCCTGACCAGCAGATCAACCTCTACGGTCCCGGTACCCAGTCGGGCACCTTCGACTACTTCACTGAAAATGTCGTCGGCAAGGCGAAGGAGAGCCGGTCGGACTATCAGGCCAGCGAGGACGACAACGTGCTGGTGCAGGGTGTAGCTGGCGATCCGAATGCTCTAGGGTACTTTGGTCTTAGCTATTTCGAGCAGAACCAGAACCAGCTCAAAGATCTGCCCGTGGACGGCGTTTCGCCAAGTACGGGGGCTGCTCAATCGGGTGAGTACCCGCTCTCGCGGCCGCTCTTTATCTATGTGAGCACGCAGGCCCTCGAGCAGAATCCGTCGGTCGAGGAGTTCGTGGCCTTCTACCTCGAGAACGCCAACCAGTTCGTCGAGCAGGTCCAGTACGTGCCGCTCCCCGAGCAAGCCTTGCAGGAGGCGCGCGAGCGGTTCCAGAACCGCACCACGGGCACTGCTCCCGAGGACGCCACCAAGGGTGAGAAGGGTAAGGAGAAGAAAGAGGAGACCAAGAAGTAGCCACTGGTAGTGGTCGGTAGGTGGCAAGCTACTGATATATAGTGTGGGACTGGCCATGCGGTCGGCCCCGTGCTTTATAACTACGAGGTGTTATCTTGCGGGAAGGATCTAGAGCATGGCGGTAGAGAGAACCGGAGGGGCCGAACTGTGGCGGCGGGAGAGCCGCGCAAGGAACTTCCGAGAGCGGGTCATAAAGATCGTGCTCGCGGCCTGCGCCTACCTCTCAGTCCTCACGACTTTCGGGATTGTCTTCGTACTGTTCTTTGAAACGATAGCGTTCTTCCGAGAAGTCTCAATAGTAGAGTTCTTCACCTCCACCACGTGGTCGGCTGCCTTCGCCAACCCCCAGTTCGGCGTCATGGTACTCGCTGCCGGTACGCTCTTGACCACTCTCATCGCCATAGCCGTTGCGCTGCCCGTGGGGTTGCTCGCGGCTATCTTCTTGAGCGAGTACGCTTCGGCAAGTTTGAGACGCTGGCTGAAACCCGCCTTGGAAGTTTTAGCCGGGGTGCCGACCATCGTGTACGGTTACTTCGCCCTGACGTTCGTCACGCCTTTCTTGCGGGATACCATTTTCCCGCAGCTCACGATCTTCAACGCTCTGAGTGCGGGGTTGGTAATGGGAGTGATGATTATCCCTACCATAGCCTCTGTGAGCGAGGACGCGATCTACGCGGTGCCGAGGGGTCTGCGGGAGGGGGGCTACGCTCTCGGTGCCACCAAACGCGAGGTGGCCACCAGGATCGTCGTGCCGGCGGCCCTCTCCGGCATCGTCGCGGCGACCATCCTGGGCATCAGCAGGGCCATCGGGGAGACCATGATTGTGGCCATCGCCGCGGGCAATCGGGCGCAACTGACCGCGAACCCCCTAGAGCCGGTGCAGACCATGACGGCCTATATAGTCCAGGTGGCCTCTGGGGACACGGGCACGGGCACGTTGACGTTTAATACGATCTTCGCCGTAGGCACGACCTTGTTCCTCATGACTTTGATCCTTAACATCGTGAGTTACATATTCGTGCGACGCTTTAGGGAGATCTACTAATGGCAACGAGGGGCGATACCCAGACCTCCCAGAAGGAGGGATTGAAGAAAGGGGCGGACTTCAAGACCTCCACGTCCGTGCGGCATGCGCTGGATCGGATGTTCTCGGTCCTGGTGCTTACCGCCACCCTTATCGGGCTGGTCGTGCTGGCGATCTTGCTGGTGGATATCGCCTGGGATGGTGTGCCGCGCCTGAGTTGGGACTTCATCACCAGCTTCCCGTCGGTCACTCCCGAGAACGCGGGGATCTGGCCGGCCCTGCTCGGCTCGCTTTGGCTGCTGTTGATCACGACGATCGTAAGCGTGCCGCTGGGCGTAGGAGCGGCCATCTACCTGGAGGAGTACGCTCCCGACAACTGGCTGACCCGGCTCATCGAAATCAACATCTCTAACCTGGCCGGTGTTCCCTCGATAATCTACGGTCTGCTGGGCTTGGCCATATTCGTGAACTTGTTGGGGCCTATAACCGGTGGCGAAAGCGTCATCTCCGGCGCCCTGACCCTCAGCCTGCTCATCTTGCCCGTGATCATCATCGCTACCCGAGAGGCCCTGCGCGCCATCCCGGTCTCCGTGCGCGAAGGAGGCATCGCGCTCGGGGCGACGCGCTGGGAGGTGATCTGGAGTCACCTCCTACCGATGGCCGTCCCCGGCGCCTTGACCGGCTCAATACTCGCGCTCTCGCGCGCCATCGGTGAGACGGCGCCCTTGATCGTCGTCGGGGCAGCGACCTACATCACCTTCGCCCCCGACGGTCCACTCAGCGCCTACAGTGCGCTCCCCATCCAGATCTACGCTTGGGTCTCCCAGCCGCAGCCGGCGTTTCAGGTTATCGCCGCCGCCGGTATAGTCGTGCTGATGGCCGTGCTGGTGCTGACGACCTCGGTCGCCATCTACCTGCGAAACAGGTACCAGAGGCGCGCGTAGACGTTGCCGTAAAGCTCTACCAGAAGGACGGTGCAAGGATGGTAGAACGTAGAACCTCAAGTGAGGAGGGACTAACCTTGTCCGATGTTTCGCGGGAGAGACCCGAGACCGGACCTGAGACCGGGGGGCGCGAGGGGACGACCTCTGCGCAGGACGGCGGCACCCTGGGCATGAAGATCGAGAACCTCTCGGCGTTCTACGGTTCCTTTAAAGCCGTGACGGACGTGAGTATGGGTATCCAGGCTAACAAGGTCACCGCGCTCATAGGGCCGTCGGGCTGCGGCAAGAGCACGTACATCCGCTGCCTGAACCGGATGCACGAGGTGATCACCGGGGCGTACGTCAAAGGGTGTGTCAAGCTGGGGGAGCAGGACATATACGGGAAGGGCGTGGACCCGGTGCGGATCCGGCGTAGGATCGGGATGGTCTTCCAGAAGCCCAACCCCTTCTCCAAGTCCATCTACGAGAACGTCGCCTGGGGCGCGAGGATCAACGGCTACAAGGGCGACATGGACGCGCTGGTCGAGAAATCCCTGAGGCGGGCCGCGCTCTGGGACGAGGTCAAGGACAAGCTCAAGAAGAGCGGCCTCGACCTCTCTGGCGGACAGCAGCAACGTCTGGTCATCGCCCGAACGCTGGCGGTGGAGCCGGAGGTGATACTTATGGACGAGCCGGCGAGCGCCCTGGACCCGGTCTCGACCCAGAAAATAGAGGACACCATGGCCGATCTCAAGAAGAGGTACACGGTGGTGATAGTGACGCACAACATGCAGCAGGCGGCGCGTATCTCGGACTACACGGGCTTCTTCTATATAGAGAACATGGGGGATCCGGGCCGGCTCTGGGAGTTCGACGAGACGAACAAAATGTTCTCGAACCCCGAGCGCAAGGAGACGGAGGATTACGTTACGGGGCGCTTCGGGTAGGGACGCTTTATGCCGCGAGAGATCTTCCACCGAGAGCTGAACCATCTGGTCGAGGAGGTTGTGGAGCTCGGCCGGGAGGTCGAGTCCTGTCTGGACACGATGGTCGAGGCCCTGGAGAAGCACGACGACGAAACGGCCCGCAAGGAGCTCGGCATCGATTCCCGCTACAAGGAGCGGGGGTCAGAGATAGACGAGGAGTGCATGATCCTGCAGGCCCGTCAGGCCCCGGTGGCCAGCGACCTAAGGCTGATCTACACTGTACAGGCGGTAACAAACCACCTGGTGCGCGCCGGGACCCTTTGCGAGCATATCTGCCGCGCGGTTGTCGAGACCGTCGATTTCGCGCGCGACCCCGACCTCGGGGGCACCCTCTCCGAGATGTCCCGCGCCGCCCGAAACCTCTTTAGGGAGGGCCTGGACATCTTCGAGAAGCGCGATGTGGACCGCGCTCGCGACCTAGAGGCTGCCGACGACAGGATCGACCTGTTCTACTCGGAGGCGATGAATCTAGCGGTGAACCCGGGCAAGGAGGAGGCCGGCGACCCCGAGTGGCGGGTCCGAGCCGCGCTCACGGTGCACTACCTCGAACGCATCGCCGACCACGGCGTGGACATCGGCAGGCGCACCGTGTTTCTCGTCACCGGCGAGCGCATGGAGAGCGCCATGAGCCAGTACCGCAACCGCCAGCTTGAAGGGTACGAAGAGTAGCCAAGGGGCCACAGTTTTCCCTACCCGCTCGTAGTTATCTGATACAATTCAGCCTAAGTTTCGCCCTGCGAGCGAGTTGTATTCGGGGATTTAGTTTGAGGCTTACGAAAAGAAGCAAGTATGCGGTGCGGGCGCTAATGGAGTTGGCGCTGGAAGATTGTTCTTCGCCTTTGGGAGTGTACGAGGTCGCGCGCCGGCAACACATCCCCGAGAGATTCCTGGAGCAGATCTTCGGTGACCTCAGGCGGGCGGGGATACTCGAGAGCCACCGCGGGGCGCACGGCGGGTTCTGCTTCTCCGTACCCCCCGAGGAGATAACCGTGCTCGACGTCGTCGAGCTACTCGACGGTGAGATCCGTCCGGCGCGCTGCTCAGCCGGTGGTACCTGCTATATAGCCGATTCGCCCCTTTGCACGACCAGCAAGATCTGGGACGAAGCCCGCGTCGCCCTCGAAGGGGTCTTCGGCCGCTACACGATAGCCAAGATAGCCGCCGAGGAACGAGAGAACCGCGCCGCCCGCTCCGATGAAGTGGCCGAGGCCGACGAGGAAGACGGGGCGCGGACCGAAGCCGCTACGGCCTCCCTCACCCGATAGACAAACCTTCCCGCAAAGAAGCGGGAGATTTCCCGGCGCGGCTCCTCTCGCACCTGCAGGGCCGCACCGGCCTTATCGAGACCCCTATCAAGGTAGGGGAGACGATCTATAGCATCGCGCGTCCGTCGGCCGCCGACGCCCTTATCGACGAGGAGGAATTTGCCCGGGACGAGCGGCTCCCTTACTGGGCAGAGCTCTGGCCGAGCGCCGTGGCGCTCGCGGGCTACGTCTCGAAGGAGCGCCTCGTGGGCAGGCGTGCGATCGAGCTCGGCTGCGGCCTCGGGCTCCCGAGCGTGGCTGCTCTTACCGGCGGAGCCAGGGTAACCGCCACCGACCACTATACGGCTGCCCTCGATTTTGTCCGCTACAATGCTCGCTCCAACCTCGGCGTCGAACCGGAAACGCGACTTCTCGACTGGCACGCGCCCGGAGCAGAGGATTTGGGCGGCTTCGATCTCGTCCTCGCCGCCGACGTGCTCTACGAGCGGAGAAACGTCCCGGCGCTCGCGGCCGTGATACCCGCCCTCCTCGTCCCCGGTGGCGAGATACTGCTCTCCGACCCCCGTCGCAAGAACACCCGGGCGTTTCTAGAGAGGATGCGGGGAAAGGGGTTCCGTTCTTCGACGGAGGAATGTCTCGTGCCGTTGGACGGACGGGAGGTCGTGGTTCTGGTGCACCGGCTCCGGTGTTTCTAAACGTTTCTTTACCGCGCCGCCACTTCTAAACTTGGAGCAGGAACGCGAACACTACGAGGGGTTTGGGGAGCTGGTCTCCTCCCACGTCTATGTCGAGGACGAGGTGTTGGTGCAGATCTCCGGCAGCGTGCCGGAGGAAGATGCCGAGCGTTACGGGGAAGGCCTGCGGGGGCTGTAATGCCCGGAGGGCGATGCTCTTCCGCACCGGTCCCGCGACGTGCAGCGGTGGGCGGAACGAAGACTTCGACTGTTATACTCAGGACGTGCTCCTGGACCAGCTAAACCCCGCCCAGCTCGACGCCGCTACGCACACCGAAGGACCTCTACTCATCCTCGCCGGCGCCGGCAGCGGGAAGACGCGCGTGCTGACGCATAGGGTCTCTTACCTCCTGGACGAAGGCTTCGCCGCGCCCGAGGAGATACTCGCCATAACCTTCACCAACAAGGCTGCGAACGAGATGAAGGAGCGGGTGGCACTGCTCGTCGGTCCTGAGTCCAGAAAGATGTGGGTCTCTACCTTCCACGCCTTCTGCGCCCGTATCCTGCGGGTACACGCCGAAAAGCTCGGATACCGGCGGGAGTTCACGATCTACGATTCCGGGGATCAGGTCAGGCTCGTGAGGCGCTGCATCGTCGAGCTCGGCAAGGACCCCAAACGCTTCAACCCCAGGTCGTTCCACGCCCAGATCTCCACTGCCAAGAACCTCCTCCTGGACGCGAGCGACTACCTGCGGCAGACCGCGGGCTTCATGGCCGAGAACGTCGCCGAGGTCTACGACCTCTACCAGAAGCGGCTCTACGAGAACAACGCGATGGACTTCGACGACCTCATAATGCAGACGGTAGCTCTGCTGGAGATCTTCCCGGAGGTTCGCGAGCGCTACCAGCGCCGCTTCAAGTATATCCACGTGGACGAGTACCAGGACACCAACCACGCCCAGTACCGGCTGGTGAACGTCCTGGCGGCAGCACACCGCAACCTGTGCGTGGTAGGCGATGATGATCAGAGCGTGTACTCGTTCCGCGGGGCGGACATACGCAACATTCTGGATTTCGAGCGGGACTACCCGGAGGCGAAGGTCGTTAGGCTGGAGCAGAACTACCGCTCGACGCAGACTATTCTGGACGCGGCGAACGCGGTGGTGGCGAACAACGCCTCGCGCAAGGCGAAGGAGCTCTGGACAGCGGGCGAAGAAGGGGAGCGCATCCGCCAGTTCACGGCTGCCGACGACTACGCGGAGGCGCGTTTCGTCGTCTCGGAGGTTCTGCGGCTCGTCGAAGCGGGGGCCTCTTTACGGGACGTTGCGGTCTTTTACCGGACGAACGCGCAGAGCCGGACGTTGGAGGACGTGCTGGTACGCGAGGGGGTGCCGTACCAGATCGTGGGCGGTGTGAGGTTCTACGAGCGGGCGGAAGTCAAAGACATCATGGCCTACCTCTCGGTGATCTCCAACGAGAACGACTCGGTCTCTTTGGAGCGCATCATCAACGTTCCGAAGAGAGGCCTGGGCGCGACCTCGGTCGCGCGCCTCTCGGAGTACGCCCAGCGCAATGGCATCTCCCTCTATGACGCTTTGGCCGAAGCGGACGAGGCCGGGCTTACGGGGAAGGCTCTGAGGGCATGTTCTCAGGTCAGGGGCCTCTTCGAGGGGTGGCGGGTCGCGGCGCGGGAGGTGCCGCCGTCGGAGATGGTAGAGGCCGTCCTCGACGAGTCGGGCTACAAGGCCGAGCTGGAGGCGGAGAACACGGTCGAGGCGGAGTCGCGTCTGGAGAACCTGGCAGAACTCGTGAACGCCGCCGCGGAGTACGAGCGTGTAGAGCCGGGGGCCACTTTAGACGGGTTCTTACAAGAGCAGGCGCTCTTCTCGGAGTGGGACAGGCTCACGGGCGAGGGGAGGGTTACGCTGATGACGCTCCATAACGCTAAGGGCCTGGAGTATGACCACGTCTTCGTGGTGGGGATGGAGGAGGGGACGTTCCCGCACGCCCGGTCCATGGACGAGCAGAACCTGGAGGAGGAGCGCCGCCTCTGTTACGTCGGGATCACGCGGGCGAGGAAGACGCTCACGCTCTCGTACGCCCGCGTGCGCTCGACCTACGGCGAGCGGGAGTACCAGATGCCCTCGCGCTTTCTCTCGGAGATTCCGGAGAGGTTCAAGGCCGGGACCGTGCCGGGCGGTCCCGCGAGGCGCGACGGATGGGGTGGCGCGTCTCTGCGCGGAAGGGAGCCCGAGGGTGCCGTTGCGGCGGACTACAGCGCGGGGGAGAGGGTGCGGCACGCGAAGTTTGGGCTGGGGGAGGTCGTCGAGGCGCAGAGAGGGAGGGTCGTAGTGCGGTTCGGCTCCGAGGAGAGGATCTTCGTGCCGGAGCTAGCGCCCTTGAGCAAGGCGTAGCCTGGAGCAGAACGTGAAAGGCTAGAAGGGGAAGTTATATGCCACACGTTTACGTAACCGGACATAGAAACCCGGACACGGACACGATAGCGTCGGCGATCGGGTACGCCGAGCTCAAGAGCACGCTGAACCCGCAAGACGTCTACGCTCCGGCGCGCCTGGGGGAGGTGAATGCCCAGACACGGTGGGCGCTGAAGAAGAGCGGGGCCAGAGAGCCGAAGCTGCTAAAGCACATCAAACTTCGGGTCAAGGACGTGATGAAGGACGTGGTGACGACGCACAGGAACGACCCCTTGCGCAACGTCGGGCTCATGATGGCGAAGAGGAACATAGGCCAGGTGCCTATAGTGGATGACAGAGGCGTGCTCGTTGGGATCGTGACGGAGAAGGACCTGGCGCGTATGTACATCCGGGAGTCACGAGAGGCTTCTAGCTTCGCCGGGACCCCGGTCTCCACCCGCTCGATGGTCGAGGTTTTGGAGGGCGAGCTGCTCGCCGGGGCGGACAAGGAGGCCAGCGGTAAGCTGTGGGTGATCGCGATGAGCGCCCACTCGATGGGCCAGCAGATAAAGTCCGGCGACATCGTCATCATTGGGGACAGGCTGGAGGGACAGCGGCGCGCCATCGAGCTCGGGGCGGGTGTTCTCGTGGTCTCGAACGGCGCGAGGCCCGAGTACGGGGTGTTGAGGCTGGCCGAGGAGAAGGGGACGACGGTCGTGCTCAGCCCCCTGGACTCTTACGTGACGAGCCGCATGATACAGCTCTCCGTGCCTTGTTGGGAGGTGATGAGCGAGGACCCGTTGACGGTCGACCTGGAGGCGCTCGTCACAGATATAACCCCGCAGGTCATGGAGGTGCATTACCGGGCGGCGGTCGCCGTGGACGATAACAAGGCGCCCATAGGGATAGTGACGAGGACGGACCTCATCAACCCCGTGCCCCGGCGCGTCCTGTTAGTGGACCACGCCGAGAGGGGCCAGAGCGTCCCCGGTGTGGAGGAGGCTCAGGTCGTCGAGATCCTCGACCACCACCACGTGGGTAACATCGAGACCAGGCTCCCTATCCCGGCCACCTTCGATCCCGTCGGTTCGACGGCCACCCTGATCGTCGAGCGGTACGAGGCGAACGGCATCAGACCCGAGGAGACGACGGCGAAGATGCTGCTCGCGGCGGTGCTCTCGGATACGGTCATCTTCAACTCCCCGACGACCACAGAGCGCGACCGCGAGGTGGTCCGTTACCTAGAGGGACTTTTGGACCTCGACGCCCGCGAGTTCGGGATGGAGATGTTCGAGGCTTCGTCGGACGTCTCGGGCCTCTCGGCCGGGGAGATCGTGGACCGTGACCTCAAGGAGTACGCCCTCGGAGACGGGTCGGCGATGAGCATCTCCCAGATAGAGACTGTAGGCGCCGGACTCCTGGAGCGCAAGGACGAGCTGCTCGGCGCCCTGGAGGAGGTGCGGCAGGGGAACGGCTATCTCTTCGCGGCGCTCATGATCACGGACATCATAAGCCAGGGCACGGAGCTTTTGTGCGTCGGCGACTGTGCCCCCATAGAGCGGGCGTTCGAGCAGCAGGCCAGAGACCACGTCATCGACCTGCCCGGTGTAATGAGCCGCAAGAAGCAGGTCGCCCCCAAGCTGCTCGCGGCCTTTTAGGGAGTGTAAGTGGCGGGGATCCTGGACGGCAAAGCCGTCGCCGCGACGATACGGGCCGAGGTCGCCGAAGGCGTCGCGGAGCTGAGGGAGCGCGGCATCTCCGTGCGCCTCGACGTCGTGCTCGTCGGAGACGACCCGGCGTCGGCGACCTACGTGCGCATGAAGCAGAGGGACTGCGCCGAGGTCGGCATCGAGTCGAGGGCGCACCGCCTGCCCGCGACCACTCCCCAAGGGGAGCTCGCTACTCTAGTCGAAGAGCTCAACGCCGAGGCGGCCGTCTCCGGGTTCTTTATCCAGCTCCCGCTGCCCGGCGGCCTCGACCCGCTCGCCCTGATCTCGGCGATAGGCCCCGCCAAGGACGTGGACGGTTTGAGCCCTCTTAGTGCGGGGAGGCTCGCCGTTGGCCTGCCAAGCCTTCTGCCCTGCACCCCCCACGGCGTCGTCCAGCTCCTCAGGCGCAGCGGCGTGGAAATAGAGGGCAGGGAGGCCGTCGTGATCGGACGCTCCAACCTTGTCGGTAAACCCCTGGTCCAACTCCTGCTGCGCGAGAACGCCACCGTCACCGTCTGCCACTCCCGCACGAAGGATTTGCCGGGGGTAGCGAGCCGGGCGGAGCTCCTCATCGTTGCCGCTGGGAGGCGGGAGTTCGTGGGGGCGGAGTACGTAAGGGAAGGGGCGGTGGTCGTAGACGTTGGCATCCACGCCAGAGAGGGGGGGGGGCTCGTCGGGGACGTGAGGTTCGATGAGGTCGAGCCCAGAGCGTCCTACATATCGCCGGTGCCGGGAGGAGTGGGGCCGATGACGCGGGCGATGTTGCTGTACAACACGCTCCAGACCGCGCGGGCGGTCGGCGAGGTTGGATAGAGCAATCTTAGACCGATTGGCCCGGGCTTTGCCGGACATCCCGCGGTGGGTCGAGACGAGGTCCATGCTGCTCTTCGGTCGCTGTGAAGTCTTCGGGCTCGGAGAGGGTGAAGACCTCAGCTTCGTCGTCCGCGACGCCGAGGATGTGCTGATCTCCGTGGTGGGGCGTCCCGGGAGCGACGCTATCCGCGAAGCAGTCGCCCGGGAGTGGGAGGGGGACGTGGTCATCGGCTCGCCCGAGAACCGACCCCACGTGTCCTCGGCGCTACCGGGATGGAGAGCCGTTTCGGCGACGCAGCACCTGCTCGACGATGCCGACCGGCTCCCTCGTGTTCCGGTGGGCTCGGTACGATGGCTGGAGGAGTCGGAGTTGGAGATACTGGAGGGGTTGCCGTCCGATCTTCTGTTCGAACTCCGGCTTGCTGCTCGAGGGTCTCCCATAGCGGCTGGCCTAAACGGCGGTCACCCGGTCTCGTTCTGCTACGCGGCGGCGCGTACCGAAGGCTTGTGGGACATTTCGATAGATACGCTGGAGGAATTCAGGAGGCAGGGACACGCTACCCGGTGCGTTGCTTTTATGGTCGAGCACATGGGAGAGAACGGCAAGCAGCCGGTCTGGGGGGCCGAAGAGTGGAACCGGGCTTCGCTCGGGTTGGCGGCCAGGCTCGGCTTCGTTCCGGTAGACGAAGTGGTCGTATTCCATCCCGCGGGCGCGATCGAGGACGAAAGCTGCGCTAAGATAGGTCCGGATACGTAGTTGTTAAGAGACGGAGGTAAAGATGATATCCGAAGAAGAGGTGCGCCACGTCGCCAACCTGGCCCGGTTGGGGCTCACGGAGGCCGAGGTCGAGAAGGTGAGCGGGCAGCTGGGGGCGATCATAGACAGCATAGACCAGATAGGGGAGCTGGATCTCTCGGATGTCCACCCGACGGCGAACGCCCTGAACCTGACGAACGTCTTCAGGCCCGACGAGCCACACGAAGAGTTGTCGCCCGAAACCGCGCTCTCGACGGCCCCCGACGCTGTGGACGACCTCTTTGCCGTCCCGAGGATAGACTAGCATGGCGAAGGACTTGCTAAACCTTACGGCCTACGAGCTGGCGGAGAAGATAGTGGCCCGCGAGGTCTCCGCCCGCGAGGCCGCCGAGACCGCCAACGGCCGCGTCGAAGAGACCGAGGACGACCTTCACGCCTTCGTCACCCTCACCCCCGAGCTCGCCGTCGAGCGGGCTGAGAGGGTGGACGCCCGGATGAAAAACGGCGGCGTAAAGTTCTGGGAGGGCGTTCCCATAGCGGTCAAGGACGTTCTCTCTACCCGCGGCGTACGCACAACCTGCGGCTCGAAGATTCTCGAGAACTTCGAGCCTCTCTACGACGCTTCGGCCCTGCTCAACTACGGCGAGGACATGGTCGTGGTCGGCAAGGCCAACTGCGACGAGTTCGCGATGGGCTCCTCGACAGAGAACTCGGCCTACGGCCCGTCCCGCAACCCGTGGGACCTGAATCTCGTCCCCGGCGGCTCCTCCGGGGGCTCGGCGGTGGCGGTCGCCGCGGG
>DATDKT010000008.1:0-16308 GCA_036519775.1 Rubrobacteraceae bacterium | reverse complement strand
CTGCGCTCCGCCACCGAACCGATAGATACGTCTAATCCTTCCGGGCGGCTTATCTTCCAGATGCTCGCTTCCTTTGCCGAGTACGAGCGCGAGACCATCGGAGCGAGAACGCGAGCCGGTCTACACCGGGCGTACAGGAACGGCAAGCACGTTGGCCGCATCCCCTACGGCTACGACATCAACGAGGCCGGAGCCTTCGAGGTAGTGGAGCACGAGGCTCGCGTGGTTCGGGAGGTCGTGGCCAACGTCGCCGCCGGAGCGAGCCTCTACTCTGAGGCCGTGCGCCTCAACGCCCAGGACGAGCCCTCACCTGGACGCAAATACCGTGGGAAGCCGCGAGCCTACGGCGCGAACTGGTCTCGGAGCACCGTAAGGGATATGGTTGCGCAGACGACCTACGCCGGAGTTCACACGGTAAACGCCGAAGGAGGCCCTATAGAGCGGCCGGTCCCGGCTATAGTGGAGCCGTCGCTGCACGAGAAGGCTCTTGCCCGCTTGGAGGAGAACAGGCGCTACTCCGGCTGGTAAGCCTGGCCGCGCCTACCTCTTGCGCGGCCTCCTGCACTGCGAGCACTGCCGCACGGTCTACGTCGGCTCGTCCACAAAGAACTCGGCCGAGAAACGTTATTCTTACTATCAATGCCGTGGGCGCCTCCGCGCCTACGAGGACAAGCGCAAGGCGGGGCCGGGCTGCCCGAGCGTACAGGCCTGGTGGCTGGAGGAACTCGTGTGGGCCGACGTGCGCCGCTTTCTGCACGACCCCGGAGAGGTCCTGGAGCGCCTGAGAGAGCAGCAGGCCGAAGACCGACAGTCGGAGGATCTCGAAGCCCGCCGTAACTCCCTTGCGAAGAGGCTCGCCACCAAGCAGGCCGAGAAGGATCGCTACGTACGGCTCTACGCTCGCGGGGAAATACTGGACGAGGAGGAACTCGAAACCTACCTCGCAGACGTTGCTAACCAGGTAGAGAACCTCAAGCTCCTGATCTCCTCTGTCGATGCTGACCTCGTCCGCGCAGAGGAGTATAGGGAGGTAGCAGCCTCCACGGAGGGGTGGCTTATGACCCTCAGAGAGAACCTCCAGGAGGTAGAGGGGGACACTCAAGAGGCGTTCGACAAACGCCGCGAGCTAGTAAGGTTGCTGGTAGACAGGATAGTCGTAAGCCAGACAGAAGAGGGCAGGCCGAAGGTGGATATCACCTATCGGTTCGGGCCGCCCACTGCAAAGAGCTCCGGAGAGTGTGCGGATGGTGTACGAAACTCCGACAGGTTGACGGGCGAAATATACTTCGGCGCATGAACACAAAGGTCAAAAGCGTTGCGCCGGGAGAAGAGTGAAGGCGGACCTCATCTCCGGCATCCTGCCGGTCCGTCCGGATGGGCGGATGCTCCTCCTCCAGCGCCCGACTGGCACCTGGGAGCCGCCCGCGGGACGACTTGCTCCCGGCGAGAGCTTCGAGGGGGGCGCCGTTCGTGAGGTCTACGAGGAGACCGGCCTCCTCGTCGCTCCGCAGCGCCTCCTCGCCACCTGGGTCGGACCCCGATCCGGCGGCGGCCTCCTCGCGAGCGCCACGTACGTGAGCCGGGTTGCCTCCGACGGGGTCCGGCTCTCTAACGAGCACCTCGGGTACAGGTGGGTCACCCTCGACGAGTGGCTCGAGCTCCCGAGTTGGTGGAGCTGCGAGAACGTCCTGAGCGTTGCGGGCCCCGTAGGGGTACTACCCACCGAACCCTTTCCCGAGCCCCCACCACCCGTTCCTCCCCGCCCCGGTGTCGTCAGCGCCAACCTCGGCGCCGGGACGGTCATCGTGGATCTCCGGCGGGGTGACGAGCCCCGGGCGCTGCTCTTGAGGCGTCGCAAGCCGCCCGAAGGGCTCTGGGAGAACCCGGGCGGCATGCTCGAGCCCGGTGAGGACTTCGCGGCTTGCGCCCGGCGCGAGACCTTTGAGGAGACTGGCCTGGATACCGAACCGGAGCTTGTCTGGTGGGCCCGAGTCGAGCCCTGGCATACCCCCGACGACCCCGAGCTCTACGCCGGCGTCGGCTTTCTCGCCCGGTACTCGGGCGGCGAAGTCCGCCTCGAAAACTCCGCCCACGATGACTACCGTTGGGTCAACGAAACCGAGTGGCGTTCGCTCCGTACCTGGTATACGAGCGAAGAGTCGAGCAACTTGTGGGAAGCGGTGAGGAGGATATGCTCGTAGGCGAGAAGGGACAGAGAGAGGCTAGCAATGTGCAGGGAGCGGACGAGGCCCCTGAGATCTCCGAGCCTGTCGGTCCGTCCCGGTCGTGGAGGGATTGGCGTATCTGGGTTTTGATCTTCGGAGTCTTCGTGGTGCCGGGGTTGCTGTACGCTGCGATTCTGGCAGTCCCCTTACTGCCGCTAGAGATCGGGCAGAAGATCTGGATATCCTCCGGGCTCGTGATCGCCGCTGAGGTAACGTTTCTGCTCTCAGCGCTCGTCCTCGGACGGGAGGCCGTCCGGCGTTACCCGCAGAGCTTCGATCCGCGAGCCTGTTTCCTGTCCCGCGAGCGGTGAACGAGTTCGAGGTCATACGCCGCCTCTCCGAACGTCTCCCCGCCCCACCCCCGGAGGTCGTCGTCCCCGTCGGAGACGACTGCGCCGTACTGCGCTTCGGGGATGCCCTCTGGGTCGTCGCCGCCGATATGCTCGTTGAAGGGAGGCACTTCAAGGAGTGGGCCTCTCCCGAGGATGTCGGCTACAAGGCTGTCGCGGTCAACGTCTCAGATGTCGCGGCGATGGGGGGTGTCCCGCGCTTCGTGCTCGCCTCCGGCGGGGCGGAAGACGTGGAGACAGCCCTGCGTTGCATGGAGGGTGTTCTGCGGGCGTGCGAGGAGTTCGGAGTGTATCCCTTGGGCGGCGACACGACCGGCGCCGCCGCGCTAACGGTGGACGTCTCGATCCTGGGCCAGCTCGCCCACGCGCCGGTGCTGCGCTCCGGGGCCCGTCCTGGCGATCTTCTGGCCGTGACCGGCGAGCTCGGGGCCTCCGCGGCGGGTCTTCTGGCTCTCAAGAACGGCGACCCTGATCCGGAGCGGCTCGTGAAGAAGCACCTGTGGCCCGAGCCTAGGGTGGGTTTGGGACGCGCGGTGGCCCGGCTAGGGGCGCACGCCATGATCGACCTCTCCGATGGCCTCGCCTCGGATGCCGCTCATCTCGCAGGGATGAGCGGCGCCGGCTGCCGCATAGACCTCGGCCTCCTGCCCGTCGCCGGCGATGTCCGGGAGTACCTCCGTTCCTCGGGCCAGGATCCGGAGATCCTGGCGGCGACCGGCGGCGAGGACTACGAGCTTCTCGTAGCGACTCCGGAGGAGGTGGTGGAGGCCCTGGTGAAGGAGTCAGAGGTGCCGATCACCGTGATCGGGGAGGTAGTAGGAGAGGAAGTAGTGTTCGTGCGCAATGGCGAGCCGGTCGAGAACCTCGCCGGTTGGGACCACTTCGCCGGCGCATAGAAGAGATTGTCGGACGCCCAGGGCGGTATAGAGAAACAAAAGCTCTCTAAAAGGAGGACGGGACCATGCCCTACGAGAAGCTCACTGACCTGCCGGACAGCGTGAGGGACAATCTGCCAAGCACGCCCAGGAGATCTACCAGGAGGCGTATAACTCCGCGGAGGAGCAATACGACGAGGAGGACCGCCGTCACCGAGTTGCCTGGAGCGCGGTCAAGGAGAAGTACGAGAAGGACGAGGACAGCGGGGAGTGGGTCGAGAAGGAAGGCTAAAGTAGCGGATTGCCGGGAGGTGCTCCGCTGGTTGGCTGGTTCCGGTGAGGCTTAGCTCTCCTCGGGTCAGCACCCGATCCGGGACTCTGCCTCAGCCGGTACTTCCGGCTCCCACGAGCGGAGAGGATCCTTTCAGGAATTTCTCGGCTTGTTCTTCGCCGTAGGCCATCATCTCTTGTTTAAATGATGAGTCTCGGTTCAGCTTTGATGCGCTGTCCAGGTCACGAAGCATCTGGATCCACTTTATGTCGATAACCTCGTGCTTGGTGCCCGAAAGGGACCCTTCCTCGACCCACTTGTTGACCGTCATTATGAGTTGTATTTCCTGGTACAGCGAAAGGTTGCCGGAGAGTTCGTTACGCCTGTCCGTTATGTTGGGCATCGACTTCGTCGGCTCCGATTCGCTCGTCTCTGGGTTTATCTGTATTACCCAGATCTCGTTCGGTTTCGGTTCTGCATCGGGAAGCTCGCGCACGGCGGGTTTTGCGAGAACAAGCCGTCCCAGTACACGCCCCCGTCCGTGTGCACGGTCCTGAACAAGGTCGGGATCGCCGCCGAAGCAAGGAGCATGTCGGCGTTGATCTTGTCCCTGTGACTGCTGAAAGCTTTCAACCCACCACTGAGGACGTTAGCGGCGCCGGCAAGCAACAGCGGGCTCGACTGTTTTACGAGATCGTTGATCCTTCCGAAATCGACGTGCTCTTCTCCAGCAAGCTCCTCTACAGATCCTGCCCTCGAGAGGGGTAGTAATACGGGCTGATGGTGGGCATGCACCCGGTATTCTCGAAGAACCGATTCGTCCAGAGGAGCCAATCGTTCACAAGCTTATCCTGGAGCGAGCTGGCGGAATTGTCCCTCCAGAAAGAATCCAGCCACTCGACGGCCCTGTTGGTGTCGTTCATCAACTAGCCGTACCAGGTCAGCAGGCGCAGATGGCACCCCCAGAAGTACCGCTCAAAGCAACGACTTCGTAGTCGTGCTCTCCCTCGACCTTCTCTTTGAGGAGTTTCTTCAACACTCCCGCCGTAAAGGCCGTGTGACTTCCTCCACCCTGGCAGGCGATTGCAACCCGCCTGTTATCGTTGTTCTCGGCCACAGAGCCTCCTTGCCCCTCTTTTCTCTTACCTGCCTCTCAGGGCTTTGCGCGCCCGCTTCCCGACGGTGCCCGCGTTACTCTGATTAACGGCAGCGAAAACGGAGGATGTCAAGGGGCCGTTTGTATACGGGTGGCCGCTATCCTACCAGCCATCCTTCCAGCCTCCAGGCAGCGTCCCAGAACATCCACTCGTAGCAGCTGGTAGTGACAAAGGCTTCCGCTACGCGGGCCTTCTGAGCGAGGCTTAGATCTTTGCAGACCCTGTCGGTGAGGTCGAGAACAGCCTCGACGAGGGCGCCGAACTCCTCTCCGCCGTAGGTGTCTATCCACTTCTGGTACATAGGGCTCGGCGAGCCGCGTTCGAGGAGAGCTTTGCCCACCGCCCCGTAGATCCAGTAACATGGCAACACTGCACCTAAGACCTCGGGGTAGTCCCCGAGGGCGGCAGTCTTCAGTAGGTAGCTGGTATAGGCGAGGGTGGTTGGTGATGCTACTGTCCGGTCCGCTTCGTCTCGCGTAACGCCGAGGTCTTTAAGGAAGCCTTCGTGCAGGCTCCTTTCCACAGTGATGGCGCTCGCTGAGTGCTCGTTGAACATCACAAGGGCGCTTTCGTCCGGGGAGCGAACCCCGGTGAGGCTCAGGGCGCGAGCGTACGCACGTAAGTAGTACGCATCCTGCAAGATGTAAAAGCGGAACCGCTCCTCGGTAAGGGTGCCGTCGGTAAGGCCCCGCAAGAACGGGTGGGCCAGTATCTCTGCGTAGATGCCTTCTATAGAGCGCCAGAGCTCGCTGGTAAACTCTCCACGCTCGGTTGTGTAAACCTCGGACACGTCAACCTCCCCGTTGCTTTCCCACGGGGAGCATTCTACAACTAGCAGCGAAGTGGCTGCCGGAGCATCGAGTTGATCTCAAATCAGGCTGGATGGTCCCTTTAGAGGTCGCGTAGGCGACGATCTCCGCGCTCATCAGCTCTTCCTCACCGCAACCCGTAACTCCTAGATACAGGAGAAGCAGGACCAGGAGCGCACAGGAGACGTGCCCTCCCGTCCGGTCTCCTTCTCGACTCATAGTCAACGTACACTCAGCCGTATTTGAGTTGCTACCGGATCAACTCGTCAACGCGCGAGGTGTCCTCTTCGATCTGAGTTCGCAACGCGTTGATTCGGCTATACCCTGTTCGAGCCGCTCGCGCAACTCCCCGATACGACGTGCATCCTCATTGAGCTTGTCGTGCAGCGCGTCGACCCGCTCCACGAACTCACCGAGATCCCGTATCAGGTTGTTCGTATCCTCGCTCTCCCGCTCCGGCCTAGCAACGTACCGGCTCGTTATGATCACGGCCCCTTCGGGCCACTCGCCCTCTCCGAGCTGCGGGTCTTCTCCGAGCTGCACACCCTCTTCTACTCTCTCTTCGGGCTGTTCTATTTCGGTGGGGGTTGGCGTCTCTTGCGGGGAGTCTTGGATCGGAGCCGCGGCGGCGGTTTGCTCTTCCACGCCTGCCTCCAGGGCTTGTCTTCTCGGCCTCAGGTATCTTCTCACTGTAGTATCGTCTCCTCTCTCGAGTTCGGTGATCTGGCGGCGCGCTTCAGGAATCGACGTTTTTCCGGCGAAGCCTTTGCACTCCATGGCTCCCCAGGACTGGTTCTTGCGCAAAAAGAATACTATGGTCCTCATCCTCCAGAGGGTATTCACCTGCCGGTAGCCGAAGTTCTCCGCCACACTGTAGGCCGTGAGCTTAATGAGGCTCACCATCGGGGGTACCGCTCGAGGCGTATCTCCTCCAGAAAGACCGCAGCCGTCGATAGCAGGGCGCCCAAGCCCACAGCGGGAGGAAGCAGCCTATGGCGAACTCGAGGTTCAGAACCCCGAGCAACAGCCCGGCGGCGAAGGCTATGTAGCCCAGGATCTCCAATACAGGCACGATAAACTCGAATAAGAAGTAGGCCATCCCCATCAGGCTGACCGTCCCATAGCGGGGGTTGAAGAGCATCTTGCGGTGCCGGAACAGGGTCTCTATGAAACCCCGGTGCCAGCGACCGTAGATTTGCGCGTTTGAGTTTAATACGGGCGCTCGTGCGGCTCACTTTCCTACAAGGCTTACCCTCGCGGCAGGTGGACGGTGAAGGTCGAACCTTCGCCCAAAACGCTCTCGACGGTCACGCGCCCGCCGTGGTTCTCGGCGACGTGCCGAACGATGCTCAGGCCCAGACCCGTCCCGCCGGTCTCCTTGGAGCGGGCCTTGTCCACCCGGTAGAAACGCTCGAAAATACGTCCGAGGTACTTCTCGGGAATGCCTATGCCCGTGTCCGAGATGCGTACGACGACCTCGTCCTCGTCCGAGCTTCCGATGACCTCGACGCGCCCGCCGAGCAGGGTGTACTTCACGGCGTTCTCCACGAGGTTGGAGAACATGGAGGTGAGCTGTGTCTCGTCGCCCCTGACGGTGTACGTCGCGGCCTTGCCGGAGCGTTTCCAGGAGAGGGAGATGTTCTTCTGGCGGGCGGTCGGACGCAGGCGGGCCAGCACCACCATCAGGATGCTTCTGACGTCCACGGGCCGGGGATTCTGGACCCCCTCCTCACTCTCCAGGCGCGTAAGGTCCAGCAGGTCCGTGATCAGCTTGGCCAGCCTCTCGGTCTCGCTCCTGAGCTGCTCGGCGAAGAAGCGCGCCCCTTCGGGGTCGTCGTCCAGGGTGTCGACGAGGCTTTCGGCGAGCAGCTTGAGGCTCGTGGCCGGGGTCTTTAGCTCGTGGGAGACGTTCGCGACGAAGTCGCGCCGGATCTTGTTGACCCGCTTTAGCTCGACGACGCTTATGGAGCCGGACCTCCCGGGCTCGCCCTCCGTAGAACCGTTCCCGCCGGAGCCGTTCTCTCCGTGTCGCTCTGGCATCTCGCTACTCGTGCGGCTCCACTATCTCCCGCTCTACGACGGGAGAAACCTCGCCGTCGCCGGTCCCCTTGGGCCGCGCCTCGAAGCGATAGCCCAGGCCCCGGGCGGTGTGGATATATTCGTAGTCGCTCACCGACAGCGAGGCCCGGATGCGCCGGATGTGCACGTCTATGGTGCGCGAGGAGCCCACGCCCGCATGCCCCCACACCTCTTTGGCGAGCTCCTCCCGGCTCTTGAGCTCGCCGGGTTGCGAGGTCAGGGTCATCAGGAGCTCGAACTCTTTGAGCCTGAGGTTCAGAGGCTTACCCTTCACGCGGGCGGTGAAGTTCTTTGTGTCGAGCCAGAGGTCGCCGGCCTCCAGAATCCTGCCCCGTGACCCGAGCGAGGCCGTGCTCCGCTTGAGGTTCGCGTTGATCCGGGCAACCAACTCCTTCATGCCGAACGGCTTGGTCACGTAGTCGTCGGCCCCAGCCTCGAAGCCCGAGACCTTGTCCTCCTCGGCGTCCTTGGCGGTGACCATGACGATCACCACCTCCTGGTCTTCTTCGCGGATCTTTTCGCAGACCCTTATGCCGGACTCGCCGGGGAGCATCACGTCAAGCAAGATGAGGTCCGGGCGTAACTTGCGCGCCAGCTTCAAAGCCTCGGCCCCGCTCATCGCTTTCTGCACCCCGAAACTCTGACGCGAAAGGTTGTACGCCAAAGTGTTCAAGATCACCGCGTCGTCCTCGACGATCAAGATCTCTGCCGTCGCTACCGCGCTTACGCTCAAAGCACACCAATCCTATGAATCCGAGACGGCCGTCTCTCGAAGTATAAACGCTACATCTTCCGCTCACAGCACTTGCATGCTTCTATCACCGGTCTTTTTGAACCACCGTTCTGCCCACCGCTATAATGCGTAAGGAGAGTCGAGATCGGAAGGAGCGGCGCGTGGAGATCGAAGTAGAGAGGCTAATGGTGCACACCAGGCGCGCCTTCACCATCGCCCGCAGCTCCTCGGACACCTTCGAGCGCGTGGTCTTGACGCTACGAGAAAGGGGCATCGTGGGCCGCGGCGAGGCCGCCCCCACGAGCTACTATGAGCAAGACGCCGCGGATGTCGCGGCCGCGCTCGACCGGGTCGAGATAAAAGATCCCTGGGACATCGAGGGCGTCCTCGAAGAGAATGGCTCTTTGCCCTCGGCGGCCCTCTCCGCGCTCGACTCGGCCCTCCACGACCTCGCCGCGAAGAGACTCGGAGTCCCCGTCTACCGGCTCCTTGGCCTGGCTCGTCCGGAGCCCGTGAGCGCCTACACTCTGGCGATAGCGGACCCCGAGACGACCCTCCGGGAGGCGAAGAGGCTCTCTGGGTTCCCCATCCTGAAGATGAAGGTGGGTGGCGAGGAGGACTTCCAGACGGTCCGGGCGGTCGCCGGGGCGTCGGAGGCCGCCCTCTGGGTAGACGCGAACGAGGCCTTCTCCACCGAAGAGGCGCCCGAAGTGGCGCGGGAGCTGGCGGCGGTGGATTCGGTGCGCATGATAGAGCAACCCGTCCCGGCCTCCGCCGGACCGGAGGCGTTGCGCGCCGTCACGGAGGCCGCCGAACCCGTGCCGGTCGTCGCCGACGAGAGCGCCGTCGTCGCCCGGGACGTACCTCGCCTCGCCGGGTGCGTGACCGGAGTCAACGTCAAGCTCGCGAAGTGTGGCGGCCTCCGGCGGGGGCTGGAGGTGATCCACACCGCTCGTGCTCACGGTATGCTCGTCATGCTCGGCTGCATGGTCGAGACCTCTCTTGGGATTGCGGCGGCGGCCCAGGTCTCCGGTCTCGTGGACTTCGTGGATCTCGACGGCGCGATGCTCCTCGCCGACGACCCCTTCGTGGGCCTCGGCTACGAAAAGGGGTGTATCCAACTGCCAGAAAGCCCTGGCCTCGGGGTGGAGCCCCTGTGATCCCGGTGGAGACGCCCGAACGCCGCTACGTCATCCTCGCCGAGGGCTGGTTCGCCAACCGTCACGCCAAGACCGCCCACGGCCTCGTGGCCTACGGCAAGGACGAGGTCATCGCCGTCATCGACTCGACTCTGGCCGGGCATCGCGTCCTCGACGTGATGCCGAACCTCCGGCGCGACGCTCCTATTGTCGGTACGCTCGGGGAGGCTTTAGAGATGAGCCCGACCTCCATCCTCGTAGGACTCGCCCCGGCCGGAGGGGAGCTACCGGAGGGGTGGATGGAGACTTTGGGGGAGGCGGCAGACGCCGGGCTCGAGATAGTCAGCGGACTCCACCAGCGGCTCGCGCCCGAGCTCCCCGCAGCGAGGGTCTGGGACGTTCGCGAACTACCGGAGGACGTTCCGCTCTTCTCCGGGGAGGGTTTTAAGGTGGAGCCGAAGGTCGCGCTCACCGTTGGCACCAACAGCGCCATAGGCAAGATGACGGCTACTTTAGAGATAGAGCGCGCGGCGAGAGAGGCCGGTCTCTCTACCGGGTTCGTCGCCACCGGCCAGACCGGGATCGTCATCGAGGGTTGGGGGATCTGCGTGGATGCTGTGGTCTCGGACTTCGTCGCCGGCGCCTCCGAGCAGCTTGTGCTCGCGGCCGCAAGGAACGACCCCGACCTGATCCTAGTCGAAGGCCAGGGTTCGTTGGGGCATCCGGCCTACTCCGGCGTCACGCTTGGCCTCCTCCACGGTTCCTGCCCAGATTGCCTAATCCTCTGTACCGACGCCTCGGAGGAGGAGGTCTTTGCCGGGGTCCCCAGCCCGGACGTCGTACGCATCGCCCGCCTCTACGAAGAGGTCGCCGCCCTCGTAAAACCCGCTCCCGTCGTCGCCGTAAGCATCAACACGAAGGGACTCGACGAAGAGGTCGCGGAGAACTCTATGAACCATCTCGCGAAAGAGACCAGCCTCCCGGTGGCCGATCCAGTGCGCGGCTCCGCCGAACCGATCCTCGAGGCCGTCCGGCGAGCGCCGAAAACGGAGGCGGTCGAGTTCTAGCCTCCCAGCGTTAAATGCCGGTTAAAAATCCTATGTTTGCGTAAGCATCCGGTTATGTTAGTATTTGGCTGTGGCACGGTGTTTAACTCTTAACGCCAGTTTCGAGCCCGTGGCTTTAGTGCCGGTAAAGCGGGCTATCGTGCTCGTCGTCTCTGAGAAGGCCGAGATCGTTGAGGCCAACCTGGAGCGACGGTTCCGCTCGGAGAAGAACGAGTACCCTTATCCTCTGGTCATCCGGCTCGTCAAGTTCGTCGAGATACCCCGGCGCTTGAGGCGGCATGTGACCAACGCGATCCTCTTCGCCCGCGATAACTACCGTTGCCAATACTGCGGGAAGCACCGCGAGGACCTGAATCGCAAGGAGCGCCTGACGCGCGACCACGTAAAGCCCTTGAGCCGTGGCGGGGCGAATACCTGGGACAATGTGGTCACTGCTTGCACCAAGTGCAACGCGCGCAAGAGCAACCGCTTGCCGATGGAGTGCGGTATGTATCCGAAGAGCACCCCGAAGGAGCCGCGTTACGTGGTGATGGTTTGGTACTCACGGGGCCTCAACCCCGTGCAGCGCCGCTACGTCGAGCAGTTCTACGGTGAAGCGTCGCTGGCTGAGCCTGCCCTTTAACCGGCGGTCTGGCGATGGCGCATGTCATGTCGCCAAACCAAAAAGCTGACAAGCTGATAAGCTAATATATACTCTCCTTTCGTCGTCGAAGCTTCGTTTTAGTAGTGGGCGGGACCTAGTGGAATACTACGATTTCGCGGAGGCGGTAGAACGCATAGTCGGTAACGTCGAGCGCGCCGTCGCCGGCAAGCGCGAGGCTGTCCTTCTCGCCGTGGCGACCCTACTCGCCGGCGGGCACGTACTCATAGAAGACGTGCCCGGCGTGGGGAAGACGCTCCTGGCGAAGGCCCTGGCGCGCTCTATCGCGGGCGACTTCCGGCGCATCCAGTTCACCCCTGACCTCCTGCCCGCCGACGTCACGGGCACAAACGTCTACAATCAGGGCGAAGGGGCCTTCGAGTTCTGGGCGGGGCCGGTCTTCGCCAACATCGTTCTGGCCGATGAGATCAACCGCGCAAGCCCCAAGACCCAGAGCGCGCTCTTGGAGGCGATGGAGGAGAGCTCCGTGACGGTGGACGGTGTGACGAGGCGTCTTCCAGAACCCTTCTGCGTAATCGGCACCCAGAACCCCGTGGAGCACGAGGGGACCTACCCGCTCCCTCACGCCGAGCTCGACCGCTTCATGGTCAAGATGGCTTTAGGCTACCCGGACGCAGAGGCCGAGATGGACCTCTTGAGGCTCTCCGAGGACCCGGTCGCGGATCTCGGACCGGTGGTGGGCCTCGCCACGTTCGCGCGGATGCGCCGGCTCGCCGGGGAGGTCTACGCGAGCGAGGCCGTGTTGCGCTACGTCGTCTCGGTGACGAGCGCGACGCGCAAGCACGAAGCGGTCTACCTGGGCGCCTCCCCACGGGCGAGCCGGATGCTCCTCGGGGCCGCGAAGGCGCACGCGGCGGCACGGGGGCGCTCCTACTGCATCCCCGACGACGTGAAGGCCCTGGCCCCGCACGTCCTCTCGCATAGGATCATCGCCCATGGAGCCGGTAGCTCTCGGAACGGCTCCGGTGAAGTCAGGGCCACGGGCGTGGTGCGTGAGATCCTCTCCTCCGTCCCCGTGAACGAGGCGGTTTAGAAGCTTTGCGCGGGGTACTGGGGCGTCTGTGGCCCCGGGGCGTCTCGGTGCGGCCGACAGCCCGGGGTTGGCAGACGATTCTCTTCGGAGCTCTCTCCCTGGCTGCGGGTTGGCTCGTCGGGACGACTCAGCTCTTCCAGCTCGCCTACGCCCTGGCCGGGCTTCTCCTCGCGGCGCTCGTGCTCGGGTGGTTCTTCTCCCGGGGGTTGAGGTACGAGCGCTGGCTCCCGGCGGGAGAGCGGTTCGTCGCCGGGCGTTCCTCCCGCGTGGGGCTCGCAGTACAGAACGCCTCCAGGACACGGAGCCCAAATGTGGAGGTCTTGGATCACCTCCCCAAACGGCGCCTGCTCAAGGCGCCGTCTGTCGGAGGACTAAACATGCGGATACTCCAGGAGCCGGTGTTCTTCGAGCGCAGGGGCCTCTACGAGCTCGGTCCGGCGGAGATCCGGACTACCGACCCATTCGGCCTTCTGCGCTTTATCCGGAGGTTCGCAGCGCGCGAGGAGGCCATAGTCTACCCGAGGGTCTTCGAGCTCGTGGGCTTCCCGCTGCGAGGACGCGGCGGGACGTCGGGAGCCCATGACTCCCTCGGGCGGCGGGGAGACGAGTTCTCTGGCCTCAGGGGGTACCGGCGGGGCGACGACCGGCGGCACATCCACTGGAAGAGCGTCGCCCGCACGGGGGAGTTGGTCGTCAAGGAGTTCACTCAGGACGCGCTGCGGCGGCACGCGGTCGTCCTTGACCTCTACCGCCCCGGTATCGGCGTTCCGGAGGCCGAGATCGAGGACGCCGTCTCGGTCGCGGGCTCGGTCCTCCTTCACCTCGCCCGAGAGGGCCTGCCGTTTAGGCTCCTGTGCACAGATAAAGAGCGTAGCGCGACCGCGTTCGGCGACGACGAGGCGGCCTACTGGCAGGCGATGGACCTCCTCGCCCCCGCGCGAGCTGATGGCGACGCGGAGCCGGGAGATTTTCTGGACGAAAAGCTCCACGAAAACCGCGAGGAGTTTAGAGAGGGCGTGATCCTCGTCTCCCGCTCTTTGGGGGAGGGTCTTGTGCAGAGCGTCCGCGAGCTTCGGGCGGCAGGTGCCTCGGTGGTCGTGGTGGCGCTCGCCGCCCACACCTACCGGGTCGCAGGCCCGGTGCCCGGGCGCGAGACCGCTTTCTCCGAGGACGTTCGGCGGCTGGAGCTTGCCGGAGCGGACGTTAGCGTCGTGCGCCGGGCGGGTGGAGTGGCTGCTTTGGCCGGAGGGCAGTGGCGGGGAGCGGCGAACGGGCGGGGGGCGGTGTAGCGGTGGGCGGTGTAGCGGTGGGCGGCTGGCCTGTAAGGCTACCACTGTACGCCGCGGGGCTAGCGACCGGCGGGGCGTTCAGCGTTTTGTTCACGAGCGGGGCGTTGCCCTACGTGCTCGGGGCGGCGCTGCTCGGCCTTCTCTTGGGATCGGCGGGGGCTTACAGGTTCGTTCTACTCTTTCCGGCGGCGGCTCTCTACACGCTCGTCGCCGTCTACGGGCTGCCGCCTCTAAGCCTGAGCGGCTGGAAGGGGCTTCTGGAGAGGGGCGGACAGGATT
This sequence comes from Rubrobacteraceae bacterium, assembly GCA_036519775.1. Lineage (GTDB taxonomy): Bacteria > Actinomycetota > Rubrobacteria > Rubrobacterales > Rubrobacteraceae > Rubrobacter_F. The sequence continues at coordinate 2,341 of DATDKT010000008.1, read as the reverse complement.
TCTACGTGGCAGCCCAGGTTACGTACGCCAACACGGTTCCGTTCGACCTGTACCCCGGTCTGCTCGTCATCCTCCTTCCCGTAGTCGTGATCGTGGTGGCCTTCGCGACCTCTACTACCGTCTATGAAGATAGCCCCGTGGTCTCGGTCGCCGTGCTCGGCCTGACCATCGGCGTCTTGAGCACCGTCTCTTTCGAGGTCGGCGTCGGGCCGTTCTTCACCCTGTTTCTCGTCTTCGGCATCGCCCTCTTGCTCCTCACAGGCGGCCGGACGGGCGAGGGACCAAGGCCGGCGGCGGTCCTGGCGGGGGCGTCGGTGGCCGCGCTTGTGCTCGCGTTGCCGTTCATGGCCTTCGCCGAGGAGGCGATACGTCCGGCCTCCTTAGACTGGACGAGGCTCGGAACCGGCGGTGCGTCGCGCCTAGCTGTCCAGGCCGATGTCGGCGACTACCTGGACAGCGGGCGCAGCGCGCAGCTGATGCGAGTCAGGAGCCCGGAGCCGCTGCTCTGGCGCGGGGGGACTCTGGACCACTTCGATGGCTTCAGGTGGTCCTCGACCGTCGAGCCCGGGGAGGACGACGGCGAGGAGACCTCGGCCAGCGTGCCGGTCCGCAGGGTGGAGCAGAGGGTCGAGATCCTGGAGGCCGAGACGAGTCTACTCTTTGGGGGGTACCAGATCTCTAACGTCTCCGCACCCGAAGCCCAGGAACGGTCCGACGGCTCCTGGACAACCACGCAGCCCCTCACCGAGGGCTCCTCCTACCGGGTTCTCTCCCAGATCCCCCAGCCCACCACCGAACAGCTACAGGCCGCCAGCATAGCCTACCCCGCCGTCGTAAGGGAAAAGTTCCTCCAGCTCCCCGAGGATCGTCCCGAGGTCCTGCGCCAGACCGCCCAAGAGATACAGGCCAACTACAACCCGCAAACGTCCTACGAAGCCGCCAGGGCTATCGAGCGGTATCTGATCTCCGACGGCGGCTTTACCTATAACCTGAACGCGGACTACAACCGAGCCGACAAGGCCATAGAGGAGTTCCTCGGCGGGAACAAGGAGGGCTTCTGCACCCAGTTCGCGACCTCGATGGCGTTGCTCTCGCGCGAGCTCGGTGTACCCTCCCGGGTCGTCTACGGGGCCACCAGGGGCCGGGAGGAGAGACCGGACGAGTACATCATAACCGGCTACAACGTACACACCTGGGTCGAGGTCTACTTCCCCGGCGTCGGCTGGTACCCCTTCGACCCGACCCCCGGCTTCTCCGTTCCTGAGACCATGCAGGCCAACGCCCCCCGCCCCGAGCTGCCCGACGAAGACCTGTCGTACGTCTCATCCGAAGCGCCTGCCCTCAAGCCACAGCAGATTTCCGGTGTCACCCCCGAACCGGAAGTGACCCCGGCGGACGAGCTTACGAGCCTCGACGAAGAGGCTCCGGTATGGTACCGGTACTCATATGTACTCTCGCCGGTTCCCTTGCTCCTACTCCTCCTCGCCGTACCGCTGACGAAGCGGGCCCTCGCCTCCCGTGAACGCCCGGAGGACCTCTACAGGGCCCTCACGGGCCGGCTGCGGGACCTCCTGCCGCCCGGCGGTGCCGAGGCAAAGGTCGCCGGCTCCCCCGCCCTCACCCCGACCGAGCGACTGCTCCTCCTGGCCAGGTCCGTTGGGGTCGAGGAGGGGCCGTTCCGCGAGTTCGCTCGGGCCTACTCGGAGAGCCTCTACGCGCCGGACGCGAGCGCGACGCGACCCGGCATGGCGCGCGCTTATCGTGGGGCTCTTCGGGAGCTTGCGGGTCTCCCCTGGTGGAGGCGCGCTCTGGGCGCTATCAACCCGGCCTCGCTCTTCTTCAGGGTCCGGCGGTGCCTCGCGGTGCTGCGGACGCGGCTCGGAAAGGCGTTGTGTGCGAAGGCCGAGGAGTTCCGTAGGAATCGTTAGCGGGACCGTTTCGAATAGTCTGCGTTGAATTGCGCGGATGGCAGTGTAATAATTCTCTTATCTAAGCGAACCAGCTACAGCATTCCGCGGGAGGTGCTGATGGACCAGAAGACGACGATAGTAGCTATCACCGACAACGCGGCCGAGAAGGTCAAGGCCCTCATGGAGCAGGAGGGCGAGGAGGATCTCGCGCTGCGCATCGGTGTGAGGCCTGGTGGCTGCTCCGGCTTCCAGTATTCGATCTACTTTGACGACGAGATCAACGATGACGATGAGATCATCGAGACTAAAGGCGTCAAGGTCCTCATCGACGCCATGAGCGTCCCCTACATAATGGGCAGCGAATTCGACTACGTGGATGGCCTGATGGGTGCCGGCTTCGCCGTCAACAACCCGAACGTCCAGGGCGGCTG
>DATDKT010000007.1:0-14125 GCA_036519775.1 Rubrobacteraceae bacterium | reverse complement strand
AACACGTTCGCCTTCGACGAGACCACCCAGCCGGTTACCGTCTCCATCCCCAGCTTCGCCGGGGTCTTCACGGTAAATTACGGGGCGCAGGCGGCCGCTGCGGTGGTGGTGACGGTGCCGCTGGTTATACTTGTCTTGATCTTCCAGCGCCGGATCGTCTCCGGGCTTACCGCCGGAGCGGTTAAGGGTTGAACAACCCCTTTAAAGGGCTAGAAAGGGTAATAGGAGACCTGGGTCCTAAGGCTAAGGAGAGTTTCTGGGCGCGGGATCTGCGGCCGGGCGCGAAACTGCGCTCGACCTTTCTCGCCACCGAGGCGACCGTGCGCACCGACAGCCGCGGGACGCCGTACCTCTCGCTGACGCTCGTGGACAAGACCGGCTCGGTGGACGCCCGTATGTGGCGGCTCCCCAGAGAGCTGCTCAACGGCCTCGATGGACCCGAGTACGTGCACGTCGAGGGAAACGCCCACGAGTATCGCGGGATGCTCCAGGTAAAGGTCGAACACCTGAAGGTCTTGAGCAAGACAGAGGTCGAGGAGGAAGACTACCTGCCGGCCACCGAGGAGGACCGCGAGGCTCTGGCCGACGAGCTTATGGAGGCGGGTAAAAGCTTCGAGGACGCGCACCTCAAAGAGCTGTTCGACCACATGGTCGCCGACGAGGAGCTCTGGGGTGCGTTCTGCACGGCCCCCGCCGCCAAGACAATGCACCACGCCCGCGTCGGCGGCCTCCTGGAGCACTCGGTCCAATGCCTGAGGGTGGCGAGGACGCTCGCGGAGCTCTACCCGGTAAACAGGGACCTTCTTCTCTTTGGGGCCATCTTCCACGACGTCGGCAAGACGCAAGAGCTCTCCTGGGAGGGCGGCAGCTTCGCCTACACGACCCCCGGTCGCCTCCAGGGGCACGTGATCCTGGGTGACCGTCTAGTCGCCGCCAAGGTAGCCGAAGTCTCCGGCTTCCCCGAGGGACTGGCCCTCCAGCTCTCGCACGTCATGCTCTCCCACCAGGGCGAGCTGGAGTACGGCTCCCCCGAGCAACCAAAAACCCTGGAAGCCCTGCTAGTGAACCTCCTGGACAACCTGGACGCCCGGACCACCATGTTCCTGGAGTCCACCCGCAACGTCGCTTTGGGCGGCTGGAGCCATCACGAGAACCCCTTGCAGCGCGCCCTCTACGTACCAGACGAACCCTTGAAGAGGAGCGAGGATACTCCAGAATAGAACCCCTGAACAGAGGGCCGACGTTACTCTCGGACGAGCTTTACCGCGTCGGCGCCCGGTACGCGTGATCATCACCCACATTCGAGGCGGGACGGTATTTGAGGCCGGTGCGGGAGACGCTATCGTTTGCGCTTCGGGAGCCGGTCCTCGTCTTCATCGTCTTCGTCGGAGAGTAGCTCGCCCTTGAACTCGTCCATCGAGCGGCGAGCCTCGGTCACGAACTTGCCAAGGTCGCGGGCCATCTGGGGAAGCTTGCTAGGCCCAAAGATCACCAGGAACAGCAACCCGATGATGATCAGCTCCTGTCCGCCGATACCGAACACGCCGCAAATATAACCCGGCTCCTCGCGCCTTACAACGCGAGAGGCCCCTGACTCGTTGACGGTCCGAGCAGGGGCGGAGCGTATATACTCTTTCGTGTGGGAAAGCCTGGCTTAAACCCGGTTTCGGAACCTTCCGTGGAGGTGGGGGCGTGATCTCCTGGAGCGTTGCTCGGAGTATCGCCGTGACGCTCGCTTCGCGGACGGAGAACGTTGCGGGCAGGGCCGCCTCTTTCGATTACCCGGCGGCGGTAGAGAGGGCGTTCGGTCCGCTCGCGGACTTCACCGACATACATGTACCGTCCGGCGGTGAACGCCCGGTGCGGGTCGCCAATCGGGCCGAGTGGATCGACTTCAACATCGAGGGCTTCGGGGCGATTCTGGAGCCTATCCTCCGTCGCGCGACGGCAGGTGCGAACGACCTCACGTGGGCCTTCGGGGCGGCGACGCTCACGGCCCAGATAGGACTTCTCCTGGGCTTCCTCTCCGCCCGCGTCCTCGGCCAGTACGACACAGGTCCCCTCGTCGCCGGCAAGAAGAGTTCTGTGAAGAAGCCGGGAGTGCCGGGTGAGATCTTCTTCCTCGATGGGAACATAGTCTCGGCGGCGGGCAGGCTTAGGGTTCCGGTGGACGGGCTGCGGCTCTGGATCGTCCTGCACGAGACTACCCACGCTCTCCAGTTCGAGGCCCATCCCTGGCTGCGTGAGCACCTGGGCGAGCTAGTCGAAGGCTTCACGGCCCCGCTCGCCGAGCGTCTTGGGGTGAGCGAGACTATAAAACGCCTCACCGGGAACCTTCGGACCGGCGGGCGCTCGCTGGAGCTCGTCATGAGCAGAGAGCAGCGCGACACCTTCGACGAGATGCAGGCCACCATGAGCGTCATAGAAGGCTACTCCGACTACGTCATGCACCACGTTGGAAAGCGCATGGTCCCCGGTTACGAGCACCTCAAAGAGCGCATGGCGAGAAGCCGGATGCACCGCCCGCCTTTAGAGACCGCCATCTTTCGCATAACCGGCCTCGACATGAAGCTAGAGCAGTACCGCTTGGGCGAGAAGTTCGCCGACGCCGTGGCGCGTAGGGTCGGTATGCGCGGCCTCAACCGCGTCTGGGAGAGCGCCGAGAACATGCCGACGCTTGAGGAGATACGGGACCCTGGCCTCTGGATGGATCGCGTGGGGGCCGCCTGAGATGCCCGGCCCGGAGGAGCCCGCGGGACACCACTCCCTTGGCTACGAGTTCGCCCGCGAGGATGAGGCTCAGAACCACGCCGCCGAGTTAGCCCGGCGCTTCACCGGAGAAGAGCTTCCAGGTTTACGCGTCTACCGCATACGCTGGAACGGCAACTACCTCGTCGAGGCCACCTTCGCCGAAAATACCCCCGACTACCGCATGGACGACGCCCGGGCCCTGCTAGGCGAGTCTGGCGTCGCCGTCCACCCCGACGACCTCACGGACTACAAGCGCGCCACTGAAGAAGGCGGCTTGCCGGGCTGGATGAGGCGCTTCTTCGGTGGTTGAGCGGGTGCATTAGGGTGGATGGCAGGGCCTTCTCGTGGGAGCAGGTGGCCCTGGGACAATGAAGAAAAAGGAAGGGGAACAAAAAGATGCGTCGCTTCGGATTGATGGCTGCCTCGATCGCCGGTGCGGCTCGGCGTGGATGGCCTGTTCACCAACTTCCCCGACCTCCTGGCTGGGCTAACGGTGCCCAACGGCGGCGGTCCTTCACTCTCACTCCTGGCCACCGCCGGGGCACTCGCGGTCTACGGCCCCTGGCGATCTTCGGCTGGCTCCTCCTGCGCGGGCGCACCTCGGAGGGCTCGTAGCAGGGCTCGCGTGGTCCTTACAACGAAGCATACTGGCGGTGACGAGCCGGACTTGTGTATTCGCGGAGGGCGCGACCTAGTCTATGCGCTGCTCTAAGCGTGTGATCTGGTCCTTCAGCTCTTCTATCTCGTGCTCGAGGTACTTCTCTCGGCCGAGGACGCGGGTGTAGCCGGACTCGATGGCGAGGCCGAGAAAGTCGACCGTGCGGATCGCAGTCCTGCCGACGAAATGGGCCGCGTCGCCTAAAACCTCCACGGTGGACTTGCCGGCGGAGCGGGCCGTGGGGGTGGCGGCGAAGAAGCCGGCGGCGAAGCCGGTGGTGGCCCCAAGAACCGCTCCGAAAAGAAACCTCGTCGAATCTTCGCCCACTCTCAGATACTCCTCTTGACGCACACGGCTTAGAAGATCCAGTGTAGCATAGGGCTCCGACGCCCAGCGGAGCCTCCGGGTTATACTTGTCGGACCATGCTCGAGACGGGAAAGAGGGAGCTCTTGAGGGGCCTACCGGCCGTAGACGCCGTGCTACGCTCGCCCGCCGCGCATGCCCTGGTCTCGCGCCACGGTACGAAAGCAGCCACCGCCGTCGTAAGAGGACTCCTCGAACGAGCACGAGAGGAGATCCTGGCCGGCGGAGAACCGGACGTCTCTAAAGAGAGCGTGCTCGCCGGGGCCACGAACATCCTTGCTGGACGGGGCTTGCGGCGCGTGGTGAACGCGACCGGCGTTGTTCTACACACCAACCTGGGTCGCTCGGTGCTCGCGGAACGGGCGGTGGAGGCGGCGGTCGCGGCGGCTACCTCCTATTCGAACCTGGAGTACGACCTCGCCTCCGGCAGGCGAGGCTCGCGCTACGACCACGCCGTGCCGCTCCTCAGAGAGCTTACCGGCGCTGAGGATGCCCTCGTGGTCAACAACTGTGCCGGGGCGACCCTGCTCGCCCTCTGCGCGGTGGTCGCCGAGGCGGTCGCCGAGGCGTCCGGCGAGCCGGAGGTCGTCGTCTCGCGCGGGCAGCTCATAGAGATCGGTGGCGGATTCCGCATCCCGGAGGTCTTGTCGCTCTCGGGGGCACGTTTGCGAGAGGTCGGCACCACGAACCGCACCCGCCTCTCCGACTACGAGCGGGCGATCAACGAGAACACTCGTGCCATTCTTTGGGTCCATCCTAGTAATTTCGAGATTCAAGGCTTCACCGAGTCGGTTGAGGTCGCGGAGCTCTCCACCCTGGGACTGCCGGTCATGGCCGACGTGGGGAGCGGGGCGTTGTTCGGGATCGGGGACGAGCCGCGAGTCGAGGCGGTGGTCGCGGAGGGAGCCTCGCTCGTCACCTTCTCCGGCGACAAACTGCTCGGGGGACCACAGGCCGGTATCGCCGTTGGGGAGCACCGTTGGATCTCCGCTATGCGCCGCCACCCCCTGGCCCGCGCCCTGCGCGCCGACAAGCTCTGTCTCTCCGCCCTCGAAGCTACCCTGAGCATCTACCTCGAAGAGACGGCTCGCGAAGACCTCCCGACCCTGAAGATGCTTCACGCCTCACTAGAAGAGATGAAGGAGAAGGCCGACCGTCTGGCGGAGCGACTCGCAGCGAACGCGCCGAACATCGCAGTTGATGTGGCCCCTTCGATAGCCTGGAGCGGTGGCGGCACGTTGCCCCTCCACGAGATCCCATCCTACGCCGTACGACTGGAGAGTAGGTCCGGAGACGACGCCGAGGCCATGACCGAGAAGCTGCGTTCGGCGGACCCTCCGGTAGTGGGCCGCGTGGGCGAGGGGAAGTTATGGCTCGACGTGAGGACGTTCCTCGACGGGGACGAAGGGGCGATCCTGGAGGCGGTAGGGACCCTCGGTGGATGATCGGCCTATATCCCTCACCATCGGGACCGCCGGGCACGTGGACCACGGCAAGACGACGCTCGTGCGCTACATGACCGGCACGGATACCGACCGCCTGGAAGAGGAGCACCGGCGCGGCATCTCCATCGTGCCGGGCTACGCGGAGCTTACGCTGCCGAGCGGTCGTAGGGCGAGCCTCGTGGATGTGCCGGGCCACGAGCGGTTCGTGAAGAATATGGTCGCGGGCTCGACCGGGGTAGACGCCTTTCTGCTCGTCGTGGCCGCCGACGACGGGGTGATGCCCCAAACACGGGAACACTTGGACGTCTTGCGCGTGCTCGGTGTGAGGCACGGGGTCGTGGCGCTCACCAAGATAGACACCGTGGACGAAGAGACGGGTGAGCTCGCGGAGCTCGATGCCGCCGAGCTTCTCGAATCGGCCGGCTTAGAAGCCCCCATAATCCCGGTGAGCGGAGTGACGGGCGAGGGCGTGGACAGGCTTCTGTTAGCGCTCGACGATCTCGTCGGAGGCTCGGAGAACGGGCGAACGGGAACGCTGACACGGTTGCCGGTCGACCGGGCGTTCGTGTTGAAGGGGATAGGTCTGGTGGCGACGGGCACGTTGTGGAGCGGTGCGATCCGCCCGGGCGACACGCTCTACACCGCCGCCGGACACCGCCCTCGTGTGCGCGGCGTCCAGAATCATGGCCGGCCCGCCGAGGTCGCCCGCGCGGGCGCCCGGACGGCCCTGGACCTTGCCGGCATCGAGACCGCCGATCTCGAACCCGGAGACGTACTGCTCTCGAGCCCTGTCCCGGCCACCCGAGTTCTTGATGCGCGTCTCGAGCTCCTCGAGAGCGCCTCCCCCCTCAAGCATGGGACCCGTCTCAGGCTCTATCATGGCACGCGGGCGACCAACGCCAGGGTTCGCATCCTTGACCGGGAGGAGCTTATGCCCGGTGGTAACGCGCTGGCCCGGCTCATATTGCAGGAGGAGCTAGTCGTGCTGCCGGGCGACCGCTTCGTGCTACGCTCATCGAGCCCACAGGTCACCGTCGGCGGCGGTACCGTTCTGGACCCTGCTCCAGCGAAGCGCAGACCCGAAAAGGGATGGTTGGAGGCCCTGGAGAGCAGGGATTGGACCCGCGTGGTCCCGCTCGCCCTCGCTCGCGCTCCCCAAAAGGGCACGACCGCCGAGGAACTCTCTCTCGTGGTTCCCGCTGCTCCGGCCGAGGTTGCGGCCGCGGTCGAGGGGAAGCCCGAGGTCGCAAAGCTCGATGACCTCTACGCTCCTGCCGGGGAGGTGGAGGCGGCGCGGGATCGGCTATTCAAGGCTCTGGAGGAGCGGGCGGAGGAGCGGCCAGAGAGTCCGAGGCTCTCCGTGGCCGAGGCCCGGACCGCTACGGGGCTCGACGCTCGCCTTGCGGATGCTCTGCTCGCGGCGCTGACCGGGGACGCAAAGATCCTGACGACCGAGACCGGGGTAAGCCCGCCGAACGCGGAGGCGGTCCCCCCCGAGCTGGAGGAGGAGGCCGGGGAGCTGCTGAAAACACTACGGCGGGCCGGAACTGAGCCGGCCGCTACGCAGACCACGCCCGCCGCGCGTCTCCTGCTCAAACGCGGCCAGATCGCGTGGCTCGCCGATGGGCTCTTTGCGTCCAAAGAGGCGGAGGAGAAAGTCTTCGAGGAGGTAAAGACCGTGTGCCGGGAGGAGGGCGAGATCTCACTAGCCGGTTTCCGTGATCGCCTGCGCACGAGCCGCAAGTACGCCCAAGCCTGGCTCGAGTACGCCGACGCCGCGGGCCTCACCCGGAGGGTGGGCGACGCCCGCGTCCTCACCCGTCGCTACCGCTAGACGTATACTAGAATTCGTGTGCGATCCCGGAATGCGTGGGCCTGGTGGCCCGGCCGGTCTTCAAAACCGGTTTACGGGCGGAGAACGTCCGTGGCGGTTCGATTCCCCCGCATTCCGCATCTTATAGCCGTCAGCCGCCGGACCCAGGTAGTCGCTGACGAAAAAGCTGATAGCTGACGGCTGACGGTAGCGGATAGCTCAAACTGGAGGTTTGGACAATGACAAGCTTCTCGCATCTGGACGAGGAGGGGACGGCGCGGATGGTGGACGTGGGAGGGAAGGCTGTGGTTCGGCGGACCGCCACCGCCACCGGGCGCGTATCTATGTCCCCTGAAACGGTACAGGCACTTCGTGAGAAGGCGTTACCTAAAGGGGATGCGCTGAACACCGCGAAGATAGCCGGTGTCATGGCTGCCAAGCGAACGCCGGAGTTGATCCCCCTGTGCCACGGGCTGAACTTGACCTCCGTGGACCTGGCGTTCACGGTGTTCGATGACGGGGTCGAGATCCTGGCGACCTCCCGCGCCAGCGACCGCACCGGCGTAGAGATGGAGGCCCTCACCGCCGTGAGCGTCGCCGCCCTGACCTTGTATGACATGTGCAAAGCCGTGGACAAGGGGATGGAGATCGGGGAGATAAAGCTCCTCGAGAAGACTAAGGAGGAGCTCTCTTCGTGAAGGGTTATACGGTCCGAGAAGCCTGCGTATGCAACACTTTGTTCGCCAGAGATGAGCGAGGGACGGTTATGCTAGACTTCCGGCCCGATTCGTGCGAGTTTTAGGAGAGAAGATCGAGGGCGAAGGTACCGTTCTTTACCCCATATTCCTCAACCTCGACGGTAAGCGTTGCGTGGTCGTCGGGGGCGGTGCGGTCGCGAACCGGAAGGCGAGGAAGCTCCTGCAGGCGAGAGCCGAGGTCGTGGCGATCTCACCGGAGGTAAAACCGGAGCTTGAGAGCGTGGCTACCGAGGTGCGCCGGAGACCGTACAGGGAGGGCGATCTCGAGGGGGCCTCTCTCGTGTTCGCGGCGACGAACCGCCGGGAGGTCAACGCTGCGGTGACCCGGGAGGCGCGCGCGAGAGGCATACCGGTAAACGTCGCAGACGAACCTTCGGAGGGTGACTTTGCTCTCCCCTCCGTTTTGAGGCGCGGCCAGTTGCAGGTTGCGGTCTCTACCGGCGGGGCTTCGCCCACGTTGGCCCGCAGGGTACGGTATGAGCTGGAGAGCGCCTTCGGCTCCGAGTGGGCGGGCGTCGTGGAGGAGTTGGACAGGGCGCGGCGGGACGGGCGCAGGGCCGAGGAAGAGCTAGAGGAGGTGGTCGAGGAGTGCTTGTCGCGGTTGCGGGGATGAGCCACCGCTCGGCGCCGATCGAGGTGCGCGAACAGGTTGCCTTTGCGCCGTGCGCGGCACGCTCTTTTCTGCGGCGTCTCAAGGAAGAAGGCTCCGTTGCCGAGGCGGTCCTCCTCTCCACTTGCAACCGGACGGAGCTCTACGCGGTGATCGAAGACGAGGGTGCGAGGGGAAGGCTCTTCGAGGCCCTGGCCGCTGAGAAAGGGGTCGGGGATTACTTTCTGGAGCGGCACTCGTACTGGCTGACGGACGACGAGGCCGTGCGGCATTTGTATCGGGTAGCGAGTTCGCTTGACTCGATGGTGGTGGGGGAGGGCCAGATCCTGGGCCAGGTTCGCGAAGCGTACCGGGCCGCGACCGAGGAGCTTTGCACGGGTCCGATCTTGAACCGTCTCTTCCACACCTCGCTGCGGGTCGGAAAGAGTGTCCGCTCGGAGACGGGGCTCGGGGACAGTTCGCTCTCGGTGCCGCGCGTGGCGGTAAAACTCGCGGAAGAAGTCTTCGGTACGCTCGAAGGGCGAAGGGCTCTGGTGCTCGGGGCGGGCGAGATGAGCGGGCTCGTCGTCAAGCACCTCAAAAGTAGCGGGGTACGGGAGATCCGGATAGCCAATCGCACCGCTGGTCGGGCGGCGGCTCTGGCCGAGAGGGTTGGGGGTGTCGAGGTGAGCTTCGACTCTCTGGTCGAGGAGCTACCGGGGGTGGACGTGGTGGTCAGCTCGACCGGCTCCGGTGAGTGGCTCGTCGGGAGCGAGCTTGTCGCGCGGGCCCTCGACCGGAGGGAGGATCCCCTGTTCTTTATAGACATCGCGGTTCCTCGGGACGTGGATCCGGTCGTGCAGAATCTGTACCGGGCTTACGTCTACGACCTGGACGACCTGCAGGCGGTCGTAGACCGTAACTCGGATGACCGAACCGCGGCGGCTGCAGCAGGGGAGGCCATGATAGGACCCGCCGTCCTGGAGTACATGAGCTGGCTCTCGACGCTGCACATCGTACCTCTGATCAAGGAGCTGAGGGACGGCGCCGAGCGCATACGGCGTCACGAGGTCGCCCGCGCCCTCAAGGGTCTCGGCCTCTCGCCCGAGGAGGCCGGAGCCGTCGAGAAGATGAGCCACGCCCTTGTCAATAAGCTCCTCCACGGTCCCATCCAGGAGCTTAAAGCCCTCGCTGAGGTGGGTGCTCCCCTCGAGAGCGCCGAGGTTCGTCGCCACATCCTGGCCCTCTCTGGCTCTCTGGAGTTGCACCGCAAGGACCGCGCCGAGCCGTCGTGAACCGCCGCGCGCGGCCCGTGGTCTTGGGGACGCGAGGCTCGAAGCTCGCCCTCACGCAGGCGAACGCGAGCGCCGCGAGGCTGCGCGAGGCGGGCTTAGAGGTAGAAGTCCGGATCATAAAGACGACCAGCGAGCACCATCCGGAGATGCTGCTCTCCGCTATAGACCAGCGCGACGTCTTTACCCGCCAGCTCGACGAGGCGCTGCTATCAGGTGAGATCGACCTCGCGGTGCACTCCGCGAAAGACGTGCCGACCGAGGTCCCGGAGGGCCTCGTACTCACGGCGATCACCGAACGTCACGACCCTTCGGACGCCCTTGTCTCCGGGCGGGGGTGCGACGTGACGGGTTTGCCGGAAGGGGCCGTCGTCGCCACCTCAAGCCTGCGGCGCCGCTCCCAACTCCTCTACCACCGCCCGGACCTGAACGTGGTGGAGATCCGGGGCAACGTAGACACGAGGGTGCGCAAGATGCGTGAGGGAGAGGCCGATGCCCTCCTCCTTGCTCACGCCGGACTTTTACGTCTCGGTCTCGACGTTCCGCACGTGGTCGTGCCGACGGAGATCATGCTGCCAGCTGTAGGCCAGGGTGCTCTGGCTGTGGCGATGCTGGAGGAACACCCGCTTCGCGGGACCGTCCACGAGGCGCTGGACCACGAGGCGACCGGAAAAGCGGTCCTCGCGGAACGGGCGATGCTGAACGCTCTGGAGGGGGGCTGCCGGGTGCCGGTCGGGGCTCTGGGAGTGGTGGAAGGGTCGAGGGCGCGGCTCCGGGGCTTGGTGGCCTCGCCTGATGGGGCGCTCGTGTACCGGGGTGAGGCGGAGGGAGAGGAGCCCGGAGAGGTTGGAAAGAGACTTGCGCAGGACCTCCTGGAGCAGGGGGCCGCGGTGGTGCTCGGGGAGATCCGGGAGGTGAGGAGCAGGTGATCTACCTGGTCGGAAGCGGCCCCGGCGACCCGGGCCTCTTTACCGTCAAGGGCGTCGAGTGTCTGCGGAGGGCGGACGCAGTGGTCTACGACCGGCTTGCACCACAGGCCCTGCTCGCCCACGCTCACCCTGGCGCCGAGCTCATCTACGTCGGCAAAAGACCGGGGGAGCCGACGATGGCGCAGGAGGCGATCAACGCGCTACTCGTCGAACTCGGGCGCGCTGGCAAAACGGTCGTCCGCCTCAAGGGCGGCGACCCTTACGTCTTCGGGCGCGGCGGCGAGGAGGCTTTAGAGCTCGAACGCGCGGGGCTACCCTTCGAGGTTATCCCCGGCGTGACGAGCGGAATCGCGGCTCCGGCCTACACCGGTATCCCCGTCACGCACCGCGGCGTCTCCACGAGCGTCGCCTTTGTAACCGGCCACGAGGACCCGGCGAAGGGAGAGCCGGATGTGGATTGGAAGGGGCTCGCGAACGGCGCCGAGACGCTGGTTCTGTATATGGGCGTGGGGAGGCTCGCGGAGATCACCGACGAGCTCATCACGGGTGGGCGCGACCCCGAGACCCCGGTCGCCTGCATCCGGTGGGGTACCCTTCCCGAGCAGCAGACCGTTACCGCCACCCTGGAGACCATAGCCGAGAAGGTAGCGGCGGCGAACCTGAAGCCACCCGCGATCACGGTCGTGGGAGACGTCGTGGCGCTGCGCGAGGAGGGGCTCGACTGGTTCGAGAGGAAACCGCTCTTCGGGCGACGCGTCGTGGTTACGCGGGCGCGCGCCCAGGCCGGGGAGCTGTCGCGGGAGTTGGAGGCTTTGGGGGCCGAGGTCTTTGAGTTCCCGACCATCGAGATAAAGCCGCCGGAGGATTTCGGTCCCCTGGACGAAGCGATTCGGGCTCTCGACTCCTTCGACTGGATCGTCTTCACCAGCGTAAACGGTGTCGAGGCGTTCGTGGAGCGCCTGAAGCACCGCGGCCTGGATCTCCGGTCGGTACCGCGCCGGACGAAGCTGGCGGCGATCGGCCCGGCGACGGCGAAGAGAGTAGAGGAAGCGGGGCTTCGGGTGGACGTCACGCCCGAGGAGTACAGGGCGGAGGCCCTGATCGTGGCGCTCGCGAAAGATTCGTTGAGGGGCGAGAGGGTCTTGATCCCACGGGCGAAGGTCGCTCGCGAGATCCTACCGGAGAAGCTCCGCGAGACCGGGGCGGAGGTGGTGGTCCCCCCGGCCTACGAGGCCGTGCCCTCAGAGGAGGGCAGGGAACCTATGAAAGAGCTGCTAGAGAAGGGCGAGGTAGACTGCGTTACCTTCACCGCGAGCTCAACGGTAGAGAACTTCGTCCGCTCTTTCGGCGAAGAAGGCGCAGAAGCGAGACGGCTTCTCTCGAAGACCACGGTAGCGTGTATCGGGCCGATCACGGCAAAGACCGCCCGCGATCACGATATCCGGGTCGACGTCGAGGCGGAGGAGTACACTATTGGGGGCCTCGTTAGCGCGGTGGCGGGTCTCCTCGCCGCCGGCGACGTAGCAAGGAAAGGCGGGTAACTCATGGCGTTCCCACAGCAGAGGCTCCGCAGGACGCGCCGCACGACCGGTCTGCGTAGCCTCGTGCGCGAGACGGAGCTCTCCCCGAGAGACTTTATCTACCCCATCTTCGTGGCGGCGGGCGAAGACGTGAGGAACCCCATAGCCTCGATGCCGGGTATCTTCCAGCTCTCCATAAACCCCGCCGTCGAAGAGGCGAAGAGGGCGTATGGCCTAGGCATCCCAGGCGTCTTGCTCTTCGGCATCCCCGCCGAGAAGGACGAGGCGGCGAGCGGGGCCTACGACCCGGAAGGCATAGTGCAGCTCGCCACGCGGGCGATCAAGGACGCCCTGCCGGAGCTTCTGGTGGTGACGGACGTGTGCCTGTGCGAGTATACGAGCCACGGCCACTGCGGGGTCGTGGACAGGGAGCGCGGCGAGGTTTTGAACGACGTCAGCGTCGAGCTCCTCGCACGCACCGCCTCGAGTCAGGCCGGGGCAGGGGCGGACATCGTCGCGCCCTCGGATATGATGGACGGGCGGGTGGCGGCGCTGCGGAGCGAGCTTGACCGTGAGGGGCATAGGGACGTGCCGATCATGGCCTACTCCGCGAAGTACGCCTCCGCCTTCTACGGCCCGTTCCGCGAAGCCGCCGAGAGCGCCCCGCAGTTCGGCGACCGGCGTGGCTACCAGATGGACCCCGCGAATGCCCGCGAGGCCCTGCGCGAGGTCGCCCTTGACGTCGAGGAGGGCGCGGACATCGTCATGGTCAAGCCCGCCTTGCCGTACCTCGACGTCATAAGGAGGGTGCGCGAGGCCACAGATCTGCCCGTCGCCGCCTACAACGTGAGCGGGGAGTACTCAATGCTCAAGGCCGCCGCGGAAAACGGCTGGCTGGACGAGGAGCGGGCGGTCCTGGAGGCGCTCACCGGGATAAAGCGCGCGGGGGCGGAGATCATCATAAGCTACCACGCCCCAGACGTCGCCCGGTGGCTCTCAGGATAAGGACCCTCAGACGAAGCAGCCCTGGCCTCCCCAGCCGATCTGGACGGGCTTGCCCTCCTCGGCTATCACGGGGACCGTACGGTTGCCGCCGGTGAGGTCGAGCATCCGCTCGTAGGCCTCGCGGTCCCGTTCGACGTCATACTCCACGAAATCTATCCCGCGCCACTCCAGATCCTCGCGGGCGGACGCGCTGTAAGGACAGCCCATCGTGACGTAGAGTTCCACCGGTTTGGCCATAGCGTCTCCTTTTAAGCCCAGCCTATTATTCTCTCCGCCCCATGCTTTTAAGGTGCCCCCGCTATCCGAATCTTACAGTTTATGCTTGGGGAAGGTACTATAGAGAACTACTTTCGCCAGGAAACAACGTCCTTCGCGAGTGTCGCGAGATTACGAGACCATGGCTACGGGCACCACTAACTCCTCCGCAGCCCTTTCACTGAACCCGTGGTAGTACGCCTGGATTCGAAGGCTGCTCCGACATTCCCTAAAAGTGCGGATGCGCGGGCAGTGCCATTGCAAGCCGCTGTGGACTACAATCCTTTGTACCTTATCTATAAACCAAGGAGAGGCGAGATCAATGACGAGCGCCAGGAAAGCCCAAGCCAATCGGCAAAATGCCCTCAAGAGCACCGGGCCCAAGACAATAGAGGGAAAGACCGCTGTCCGCCTCAACGCCGTAAAGCACGGCCTCCTTGCGGAAGAGATTCTTCTCCCGGGAGAAGACGAAGATGCCCTGGGGAAGTTGGGCGAGCGGCTGAGGGCCGAACTGCAACCCGTGGGGGAACTGGAAAACATGTTCGTAGACCGGATCATCTCTGCCCATTGGAGATTGCGCCGCCTGGGCCGGGTGGAAGCCGGCATATTCACTTACAAGTACTATGGTACCCTCTCCGACACCCGAGAGATGGAGGCTATGCAGGAGGCTAATACGACAACGCTCGGTCACGCCTTCGTGGAGGATGCCATCGAGACCAACGCTTTCTCGAAGCTCTCCCGCTACG
>DATDKT010000006.1:0-4636 GCA_036519775.1 Rubrobacteraceae bacterium | reverse complement strand
CGCGTGAGGAGCAAGACCTCGTGGAGAGCTACAACTCGGGATCGAACGCGTACGTGGTCAAGCCGGTAGGATTCCGCGATTTCGTCCAAGCCCTCAAGGAGGTCGGGCTCTTCTGGACGGTCATAAACCAGCCGCCACCGGGAAGCGTGGGCCAAACACATTGATCGTTGTCAGATCCTTAGAGACACGGAGGCGTTAGGGTTCCGGAAGATTTGAAAGCACTACGCATTCTCAACCTCGAAGATAACCCGCTGGACGCGGAGCTAGTCCACGCGACCCTGACCGATAGTGGCGTCGGGTGCGAGATCCTTCGAGTGCAGACGCGCGCCGATTTCGCCGCCGCGTTAGAAAGTGGCGACTTCGACCTTATCCTGGCGGACTATTCCCTACCGTCTTTCGACGGTCTCTCTGCGCTAAAGGTTGCTCAAGAGATCGATCCCGAGATCCCGTTCGTTCTCGTCTCCGGAGCGGTTGGGGAAGAGATGGCGATCGAGGCCCTCAAAAGCGGCGCTACGGACTACGTGCTGAAGCAGCGATTGGAGAGGCTCGTTCCGGCGGTCCGACGCGCGCTACGCGAGGCCGAAGAGCGAACCGACCGCAAGCGGGCTGAAGAAGCGCTAGAAACGCGAGCCCGTCAGCAGGCGGCTGTAGCCGATCTTGGGCGGCGGGCGCTTACTGAACCCACCCTCTCGGCGCTTATGGACAAGGCCGTCGAAGTGGTAGCGCATACTCTGGGCGTACGGTACTGCGAGATCCTCGAACTCCTACCCGAAGGCGACGCCCTGCTGCTACGCGCGGGCGTAGGCTGGAAGGAGGGGCTCGTGGCTCGGACGACGCTCGGCGTTGGACTAAACTCTCAAGCCGGCTATACGCTGGCCTCCAGGGAATCGGTGATCGTCGAGGATCTCCGCGAGGAGAAGCGTTTCAGCGGGCCTCTGTTGCTGCACGAGCACGGGGTGGTAAGCGGCATGAGCGTCGTTATTCATGGCCAAGATAAGTCTTTCGGGGTGCTGGGCGCGCATACCGACAGCCGCCGAGCCTTCACGGAAGACGATGCGAATTTTTTGCAGGCCGTAGCTAATGTGATCGCCACGGCAGTCGATCGAAAGGAGGCGGAGGAGGCGCTGCTCGATGTCGGTGAGGCCGAGCGCCGGAAGATGGCCCACGATCTTCACGACGGGGCCCTTCAGGATTTAACCTACGCCGTGGCCGAGGTCCAGCTCGTTCAGGCAATCTCTAAGGACCCTGAGCTGGACCCCCGGCTGCACCGGGTGGTGGAAGCGCTCGTGCGGATGGGACGGGAGCTGCGCGGTATCGTCTATGACTTGCGTCTGGAAGAGGAGCGGGATAAACCTCTCCCCGAGTTGCTCGAGTCCCTCGTGGAGATGAACCGTAGGATGACCCCTGATCGCAACATACGCTTAGATGTACAAGACGGGTTCGCTTCTGGCCCCCTCCTCGGGCAGAGGGGTGCGCAGCTATTACGCATACTCCAGGAGGCGCTGACCAACGTCCACAAACACGCTGATGCCCGGAACGTGCTCGTGAGGTTGGGGGGCAATGGGGACGAGATCTGGGTAGAAGTAACAGATGACGGGCGGGGGTTTGATCCGGAAACCATCCCCGGTGTGGGGCTAAGGAGCATGCGCGAGAGGGCTCGCGCTCTTGGAGGAAACCTCGAGATCGAGAGCGAGCCGGCGCAGGGCACCAGGGTGCGCTTCCAGGTGCCTTTGAAGAGGGACAAGGAGCCGAGATTAGAGAAGGCAATCCGCGTCCTGCTGTTGGAGGACCACTCCTCCTTCCGGCAGGCAACCGCATCCGTGTTCGAACGCGAGCCGGGGTTCGAGGTGGTGGGGCAGGCGGGCTCGCTCGCCGAGGCCAGGAGGCTGCTCGAAGGGGTGGACGTGGCGGTCGTGGACTTGGGGTTGCCGGACGGCTACGGTGGGGAGCTTATTAAGGAGTTGCGTGAGAAGAACCCTCAGGCACAGACGCTTGTCCTCAGTGCCACCCTCGACCGGGCGGAGATGGCTCGGGCTGTGGAGGCTGGGGCCGCAGGGTTCTTGCACAAGTCGGCGGGCATGGTGGAGGTGATAGAGGCCATACGGCGCCTAAGGGCGGGCGAGACACTGCTGCCCGTAGAAGAAGTCGTCGAGCTGCTGAGGTTCGCCGGGTCCCGAAGAGAGCACGAACACGAGGCTCGACTGGCCATAGCGCAGCTCACCCCCCGCGAGAAGGAGGTGCTGCAGGCTTTGGCCGAGGGCCTCGACGGCAAGGAGATCGCCGAGAAACTTGGCATAAGCGATAAGACGGAGCGCAACCACATGGCGAGTATCCTGGCCAAGCTGGGGGTACACTCGAGGCTGCAGGCGCTCGTTTTTGCCCTGCGTCACAACGTGGTGTAGGCTCACCGTGAGCATCCACGTGCGAGTAGTAGTCACGTAGGTGCAAGGCCCATCGATCGTGGGCCCTTGATCGAGCGTCCGTAGGGTGGGTAAGTCGTTAAGGCCAAGACGTAACGTGGAAACTACTAATACCTCTGCCGGGGTAGGCAGTCCAATTCGGCGCCAGATTTCGGAGAGTTGGCGCCAAAATTGCTTGACGCTTCCTTTCTCCAGGTTTCTACACTCCGGTCAACTCTAAGAGACGTACTCCAAGCCGATGTTGCCGACATATACGCCGCGAACGATCCTTTCTCCTACTCGAGGGTCGGCAAGACCCGTCGGATAACTCAGGTGACCATTAAGGCGAGACGATCTATGATGGGGACACGGGACCTGGTAAAGGCGATGTAGGCGATCTAACTCTGGCCTTAGACGGGATCGACATGGGTATCAAACTGAACGGGTTCCCCGACGATAAGACGGAGACCCGCACATATTAGCGGTGTGCCGGTCAAGGTGAGCCAGATCGTGGCGGCGCCGAAAGCGAATAGTAAGCTGGAGGCTTCCATAAACGACGCAGATCCTGACGATAATACGCTAACGGTCCCGACCAACCTCCAAGCTCAGCTGACGATCAAGAGCAAGCGGAGGCGTTTGGGAGGGATTATTAGCAAGAAGATGTAGGTCCGCCGCTACGGTGGGTTCTTAAGAGGGCCGGAGCCAGAACGCCCGACCCTCTTGCCGAGAGTAGAAGTCTCTCGACAGCTCGGTGAATAAAGGCAACCCGCCCCCTTCGGGCGCGAGCGCTGTGGTAGATAGCCTTTTAAAATGCACCAAACTTTGCTCGGTGCCATTATCGTACTAATGTGCGTAGTTTGAAGCCGAAGTAAAGGAGGACAGATGGGAGAACAGGTGAAAACCCCACTTCATGCCGCATTAATAGTGGCGAGCGCCTTGGCTATGTACAAGGAACAGTACCCTCTTGTGGGAGAAGAGATAGAAGAGATCCAAAGCGCTGGTTCGGTACCCCGTATACGCCTAAAGTTCAAAACTGGCGAAACGTTCGTGATAGATATCACCCGTGAGCCAAGACCCCATCGCAAAGTTCCCTCTACCAAGGATAAGTCCCGTAGCTCGAATGACACCCCTTAGTTTAGTACCTGAGGGTAGGGGTGGGTCGTAGTACGCCCTTAAAGCTGCCTAAAAGGCTTGTAAAGCCGCAGAGCAAGTATCAGCAGTCCCTTGGCCGTGAGGGTTTGTACGCGCTAGCTTCTTAGCAAAAAATAGTGCATTTGCATCATGCGCCGGCCGTTAGCACCTCCTACTCTTGTAGCACACGTTCTAGTGGAGAGCGCACACAGAGAAGGAGGAGCCGCTTTATGACTGTACAGAAGACCTCTGGCGGGCTCGATTTCGAGGCCCTGCGCCAAGCCATCGAGAACCTCGATGCTGACCTGCTCGTAAGCCTCTACGCTGACGACGCCGAGATGCGAACCGTCAACCGCTACACCACCCCTAGCTCCCCCAAGGTGCTTCACGGCAAGGAGGAGATCACCGAGTACCTCCGCGACGTCTGCGGCCGGGCGATGACGCACCGCATCGAGAACGAGGTCGTAGGCGCCGAGCGCGTGGCGTTCAACGAGGCCTGCGAATACCCGGACGGGACCAAGGTCCTCTGCGCGGCGACGCTGGAGGTGCAAGACGGCAAGATCTACCGCCAGGTAAACGTAGAAGCCTGGGACGAGTAGGCCAAGCGCACGGTGGGACACCATAGAGCGGAATAGTTGGGGTGGATAAGCCCTGCATACCTGACGTAAGAAGGAACCTTAGCTTAGGGAGAACGCTCACTAACAAGTACTGCCCGTCAGAGAGGCGGAAGGAGAACAAGGCGTGTCGGAAGAACAGAATAAGGTCACGTTCCGGCGCTATGTCGAAGAGGTCAGCAACGAGGGGAATCTGGACTTGGTGGACGAGATCTTCGATAGGTACATCTCCCACCAGTCAGACGGTCGCACCGAGGAGCGTGGCCCCGAGGACGTCAAGCGGTTTATCGGTGAGTTTCGCCAGGCCTTTCCCGACTTTCGCTCCACTATCGAGTACCAAGTAGCCGAAGAGGACATGGTGGTGACCCGCTGGAGAGCTAGCGGTACCCACCAGGGCGAGTTCAGGGGCATCGCTCCCACCGGCAAACCGGTTGCGATAACCGGGATAGGCATCTTCCGCTTCTCTGATGAAGGCAAGGTAATGGAAAGCTG
>DATDKT010000005.1:0-9024 GCA_036519775.1 Rubrobacteraceae bacterium | reverse complement strand
TCGCTCGCGTTGGTCATCCCGTAGTTATTCGTGACGTATCGGAAGACCGGGTTGAGGCAGGGCTTGCCTCGGTCCGGAAGTTCCTCGACCGAGGCGTCGAGCGGGGGAGGATGAGCGAGGAGCAGCGCGACGCGGCCGTCTCAAGCGTGTCGGGGGCGACAGAGCTTGAGGCGCTCGCCGATTGCGACGTGGTAATAGAGGCGATCTTCGAGGACGAGGCTCTCAAGGCAGAGACGTTCGGCCAGCTGGATAGTATCTGTGGCTCCGAAACGCTCTTCCACACAAACACCTCAACGCTTTCCGTGACCGCCATAGCGGCGGGTTCGGCCCACCCGGAGCGCGTAGTTGGCACCCATTATGCCAACCCGGCACCGATGGTGGACTTGGTCGAGGTGGCGCGGGGCCGGCTCACCAGCGACGAGGCTCACCGCAAGACGATCGACTTCGTCGAAGGGCTCGGAAAAAAGGCGTTGCTGACAAAGGACACTCCGGGGTTTATCCTCAACTACTTCCTTGTTCCCTTTGAGAACGACTGCATCCGAGCGCTAGAGGCCGGCTTGGGGACCGTCGAGTCGATCGACAAGGCTGTAACCCTCGGGCTTGGTTATCCTATGGGAACCTTCCGCCTGCTGGACTGGGTTGGACTAGACATCCACAAGGCCGTGTCGACTGTCCTTTACGAGCGGCTGCTCGACCCCCGCTTCGCCCCCCCACGGTTGGTGGACCAGATGATCAGCGCCGGCCACCTCGGGCGCAAGACCGGTAAAGGGTTCTACGATTATGAGTAAGCCAGGCTCGGGGTCAGTGAGCGGCGCGAACAGTAGAGTAGTAACTATCAGTTGGCAGGAGGAAGCAGGATGAGCGACATCGAGACGGTTGCTGTCTTGGGCTTTGGGGCGATGGGCGCCGGGATCGCCCAGGTGTGCGCCCACGCGGGCCACAACGTCGTGGTGCTTGAGGACTCGGACGAGCGCCTCGAAGACGGCCGCCAGAGATTAGAAGGCGATTTGGAAGAAGGCGTGCGCCGGGAGAAGGTGACCGAAGAGGCCCGGGACGAGACGATCGCGCGGGTGCGGGGCACCACGGAGGTCGGCGAGCTCTCCGGGGCCGGCGTAGTTATCGAGGCCGTGGTCGAGGATCTCGAGGTGAAGCGGGAGTTGCTCCCTGCGGTCGCCGACGCCGTAGGCGACCGGGCGATTATAGCGACAAACACCTCAGCCCTGTCGGTGACCGAGCTAGCCGCCACGGTGCCTCGCCCCGAGCGCTTCGGCGGGTTACATTTTTTCAACCCCGCGCAGCGGATGAAGCTCGTAGAGATAGTCGCCGCGGAGCAGTCGTCTGAGGAGACCCTCGTAACCCTTGAGGCCTTCAGCGAAGGCATCGGCAAGCAGCCGGTCAGGACGAAGGACCGGCCGGGGTTCCTCGTCAACCGGCTGCTCATGCCCTACCTAAATCAGGTCATACAGGCCTACGACGATGGTCTCGCCTCCGCCGAAGACATGGACACCGCGCTCGAGATGGGGCTCGGTTATCCGATGGGCGGCTTAGAGCTGCTTGATCTCATCGGCCTCGACATCCACCTGCACGCGACCTCGGCTGCCTACGAGCAGACGCACGACCTTCACCTCTCCCCGCCGCCGCTTCTAAGCCGCATGGTGAGCGCGGGCTACCTCGGGCGCAAGGCCGGGCGTGGCTTCTACCTTTACGGCGAGGAGGATTAGTGAACTGGGAAGACCTTAAGGTCGAGCACCGAGACGGAATCGCTACCATAACCATAAACCGGCCGGATAACGGGAACATGTTTCGCCGCCGGACGACCGTCGAGCTGGCCGAGGCGTTGCGCCAGCTCCGCGACGACCCAGAGCTTAGGATCGGCATTCTTACCGGTGCGGGCGACCGGTTCTTCTGCGTCGGGGGCGAGCACGAACCGTTCGAGGGCTACGCTCACTCGGTCGTGCTACCCATCGTCGACGTCTACGAGTTGCTTGACACCATTACTAAACCCGTAATCGCCGCCGTGAACGGCTTCGCTGTCGGCGGCGGCAACGTTCTTCAGGTGATGTGTGACTTGTCGATCGCCTCGGAGAATGCTGTTTTCCGCCAGGTAGGGCCAATGGTCGGCAGCTACGACGCCGGCTTCGGGACCTGGTACCTTGAGGAGGTAATAGGGCGTAAGAGGGCAAAGGAGATGTGGTACCTGAACCGGAAGTACTCAGCCGAGGACGCACTCGCGATGGGCCTCGTGAACGAGGTGGTGCCAGCGCAAGAGCTCATGGACCGGGCACGCCAGGTAGCCGAGGAAATGATGCACCGTGGCCCGCAGGCCCTCGCCGCGCTAAAGACGGCCTTCGCGGGTCGACACCTGGGGGCGCTCGGGCAAGCTCGCCTCGCCCACGACCTGCTCCTCACCCAGTACCTAACCACCGAGGAAGCGGAAGAGCTGTCGGCGGCCTTCTCTGAGCGTCGCGTTCCCGATAAGTCACGTTTCAACCGGTGAGCGCTGTAGCCCGCCTGGCCAATAGCGGGCATGATGATGGCCAATACGGCGTGTCCCCGCCGAACTGACCCCGCTACCCTTCGAGACGAAGAGGTTGGGCCCCACGGCGCTCTGACTTCACTCCTTGATTACGCCTTCCCTCGGCTCTTAGTGATACGACAGGCGCCTAAGTTGTGTCCCGAGGGGAAAGGGGGCGACTCGCCGATGCCTGACCTCGTCGGTCTGCTGTTCCAAGGCCCGAGTCCACCAGTTCTCGAGCCTCGCTACTGCTAGCTCGTCTTCCTTACCTCCGGCGCATTATGGCTTCCGCCCGACAAAGCCTTTGTCGGGCATGCTCCCGAGATGGGCGTAAACGTACGTTCGCGACATTAAAGACTTTGCCGTAGCTGTCTTACAGTTGTCCTAAAACTAGGAATGGCCTACAGTGTAGGTAACGTGCGTTACTGCTCCGGCACCGCGGTCCTTGTAGGGCAGGTGTGACAAGAGGGAACAGTGCCTGGGAGTAATGGGGGAAGGGAGGACAAATATGAAGACGAGCGAGGAGCTTGTTGCAAGGCCGGAGAGCCGACTCACTCCCGAGTTGGTGGAAAAGTACCAGGCTGAAGGCGCGTGGCGTGACGTAGCGCTCGGAAACTACCTTGCCGAGGCTGCTGAGGACGCCCCGGACAGGTTGGCTGCCGTTTCGGTCGACGGGCAGACGGGAGAGCGGATCGGGTCCGTTAGCTATGCGGATATGGCCACGATGGCAGAACGCTTGGCGGGAGGGCTCTCTCGGCTGGGCGTAGGGCCAGGCGACGCGGTATGCGTCATGCTCCCGAACCGGCTGGAGTTTGGTCAGCTAATCTACGCCCTCGTGCGGCTGGGCGCTGTCTACTCTGGCATCCCGGTTAGCTATGGGCAGAAAGATGCGGCCTTTATAGTGCAGCGCACGCGGGCTAAGGTGCTCGTCGTGTCCTCAGGCTTTGGTAGTACGAACCACGTCGACATGGTCCGCGAGATGTATCCGGAGACGCCCGAGCTCGAGCACGTAGTCGTTTTGGGCGAGGATGTGCCCGAGGAGCCGGGATGGCTCTCCTTCGGGGAGCTCGGTGCGGCGGAGCCGCTCGAGCAGCCCCCAGAGGTGGATCCGGGCTCGCTCGTCCACATCGGCTTTACCTCGGGGACGACCGGGGAGCCCAAGGGGGTGATGAACACCCACCAGACGCTAGATGCCGTGCGGCGGCGCTGGGTCGAGCATGTGGGGGAAGAGGCGCTGGGAGCTCCGGCCGTCAACCTTATCGCCTCACCCGTAGGGCACCACACCGGGTTTCTTTGGGGCGCCCTGCTTAGCGCCTCTGTCAGCGGCGCGGCGGTCTACCTCGACCGCTGGAAGCCTCAGGTGGCCGCCAAGGTGATCCGACGCGAGGAGGTCACCTTGATGTTCGGCGCTCCCACATTTTTGCAGGACCTCATGCGCCTTCCCGAACTCGGACCAGGCACTTTTCCCTCGCTTCATATGATCTGCACTCCTGGCGCCCCCATACCCCGCAAGCTCATCCCGAAAGCTCGTGAGACGCTGGGATGCTTTATCTGTCCAGCGTGGGGCATGACGGAGTGGGGCATCGGCATCTCTGGGTCGCCGAGGCTCCCGCAGGAGCGGGTAGAGGCGACCGACGGAGTACCCATCGACGGCTGCGAAGTCCGGGTCATGGAAACCCCGGACAGGCAGGCGGAGCCGGAACAGGAGGGGGAGCTGCAGATTAGGGGGGCCGGCCTGTTTGTAGGTTACTACGAGCGCCCCGAATTCACGGAGGAGGAGATCGTCGACGGCTGGTTCAAGTCCGGCGACCAAGCGACGGTACATGAAGATGGCTACGTGTCGCTCCTCGGGCGTACCAAGGACATCATCATCAGGGGAGGGGAGAATATCCCGGTTTACGAGCTAGAGAATAGCTTCTATCGGCACCCGGTCGTGATCGACGCCGCCGTAATCGGCGTACCCGACGAGCGGCTGGGCGAGCGTGCTTGCGCTGTGTTGGTGCTCGAGCAGGACGAGCACCTCAGCCTCGACGACGTCAAGAAGTTCTTGCTCGAGGAGGGCATCTCTAAGCATTTCCTGCCGGAGCGCCTTGAGCTGATCGAGGCTCTGCCCAAGACCAGTACCGGGAAGGTCCGCAAGGTAGAGCTTCGTGAGCGGTTCGCTCAACGGGAGTAGTTGCACAGCTACAATGTGTTAAAGAGGCGCGAGCGTGAAACGGGAAGGTTTAGAGTGGTGTAAGCGGATGGATTAGCCGACGTGTAACAGAGGCGAGAAACCTTTGAGGCTTTCGCGACCCAGCTGACGCCGCAACCCGGACTAATCTCAGGCCTATTGTCGGACTATTGATTGCGCGTATAAGGTCTGTTAGTGTCGTCCAACCTGCTTCAGGGGATGAGTTGTAACGCTGGGCCTATATGACCAGCACGACCGGGGGTGAGCAGCGAGATGCGGGGACCTGTAGGTTTTATTGAGACGGTAGCATACCCCTTTTCGGGAGGCAGAAGGCCCGCATATGTGCCGCGACAAACGTCGCCTCTCTGGCCCGGTATGACCTCCTCGGGAGGGTGCTCGTGATCCCGCTGGAGGGTATCCGGGTACTGGACTTCAGCACGCTGTTGCCGGGACCGCTGGCGACCTTGTTACTGGCCGAGGCCGGCGCCCACGTCATCAAGATCGAACGACCCGAGCGGGGCGACGAGATGCGCTCTTACGTGCCCGAGTTCGGCACCGACAGTGTCAACTTCGCCCTCCTGAACCGCGGCAAGGAGAGCGTCGAGTTCGACCTCAAGTCGCCCGAGGCGGGGGAGGTTCTGCGGCCTCTCATCGAGCGTGCCGACGTCCTGGTGGAGCAGTTCCGCCCCGGGGTCATGGAGCGTCTCGGGCTCGGCTACGGCGAGCTGTACGAGGTCAACCCGCGGCTCATCTACTGCTCGATTACCGGCTACGGTAAAGAGGGTCCCCGCGCCGGGGTGGCGGCCCATGACCTTAACTACGTGGCGGAAGCAGGCTTGCTCGGGCTCACCACCGGCGCCGACGGGTCGCCGACGATACCGCAGGCGCTGCTCGCGGATATCGGCGGCGGGGCATACCCCGCGGTCATTAACATCTTGCTGGGGCTGCTCCAGCGAGAGCGGACGGGAGAGGGCGCTCATCTCGACATCTCGATGAGCGATAACATCTTCACGTTCCTCTATTGGGCGCTGGGTAACGGAATGGTCGCCGGGGACTGGCCGGAGCCAGGGGCCGATCTGGTTACCGGCGGTTCCCCGCGCTACAACATCTACCGTACGGCCGACGGGCGCTACGTCGCCGCCGCGCCCCTGGAGGAGCGTTTCTGGCAGAACTTCTGCGATCTGCTGGAGCTGGAAGACAAGCTGCGTGACGACTCCACGGATCCCGAAGCGACGATCGCCGTCGTGGCCGAGCGCATAGCCCTTCACCCCGCAAGCCATTGGCAAGAGCGTTTCGAGGGCCACGACGTGTGTTGTAGCGTGGTGCGGAGCGTCCGCGAGGCTATGGAGGACGACCATTTCAACTCTCGGGGCCTCTTTGACCGGGTGGTCGAGAGCGGGACCGATGCTCGCAGCATACCGGCCCTACCGGTTCCGGTTATGCCGGAGTTTCGACGGCCCGAGCGCCGGCTCGGCTATCCTAGCCTTGGGGAAGCGAACGAGCGACTCGAGAAGGAGATGCGTTAGCGTGCGCGCGATGATCGTCAACGAGTTTGGCGCCCCCGAACAGATGGTTGTCGAAGAGGTGCCTGCCCCCGACCCGGGACCGGATGAGGTCTTGATCGAGGCCCGCGCGATCGGCGTCAACTTTCCCGACTTGATGGTCATCGAGGGCAGCTACCAGATACTGCCCGAGCCGCCATTTAGCCCGGGTAAGGAGGTCGCAGGGGTCGTGAGGGCTGTCGGTTCGGAGGTCTCCGGTCTCAAGGTAGGCGCGCGGGTGATGGCCCAGGTCGAGTACGGTGCCTACCGCGAGCAGGTGCTGGCGGCGGCGCCTCACACGACGGTTCTTCCCGATAACATAAGCTTCGAGGAGGGTGCCGCCTTTGGCCTCGCCTACTTAACCGTGTACTTCGCCCTCGTTCGGCGCGCGCAGCTACAGTCGGGGGAGACGGTGCTTGTGACGGGGGCCGCGGGGGGCGTGGGCATCGCAGGGGTGCAGCTGGCCAAGGCGTTGGGGGCGAGGGTAATAGCGGTGGGCAGCACGGAGGAGAAACGCGCCCTCGCGCTTGAGGTGGGGGCAGACCACGCCATCGATCCCGATCCCGAGTCCTTTAAGGAGCGCGTCTTCGAGCTCACAGACGGGCGTGGCGCCGATGTGATCCTGGAGCAGGTCGGCGGCGATCTCTTTACCGCTTGCATGCGCGCGATCGCGTGGGAGGGCCGTCTCGTGTTGATCGGGTTCGCGAGCGGGGAGATACCGACCTTGAAGGCCGGCCGCGTGCTAGTCAAGAACATGACGTTGATCGGGCTGCAGAGCAGCGACTACCGAGAGCGCGAACCCGAGACGTTCCAGGAGGCTCAGAAAGCGCTGCTCGACCTTTACAGCCGAGGCAGAATCGGCGTCCACGTCACTGCCACCTACCCGTTCGAGGAGGCCGCCGAAGCGCTGAATACCATACGAAGCGGCCAGGTTCGGGGCAAGGTTGTCCTAACCCTGGAGGCCCCGTGAGCGCCCCGGCGTCTAACGGGCCCCTCTCGGGTGTTAGGGTCGTGGACCTCTCGAGCTCGTACGCCGGTCCCACCGCCACGATGTACCTCGGCGACATGGGGGCCGACGTGATTAAGGTCGAGCGCCCGGAGACGGGCGACGACGCGCGGTTCTGGGGTCCCCCTTTTGTCGGCGAAGAAGCGGCTTGGTTCTTGTCCGCCAACCGCAACAAGCGCAGCGTGTGCCTCAACATCTCAGACGAGGAAGGGCACACGGCGCTCCTACGCCTGCTTGAAAGCGCCGACGTTTTCGTCGAGAACCTGAACCCGGGCAAGCTCGGACGACTCAGCCTCGATCCAGAGACGCTCCGTTCGCGGTTCCCGCGCCTCATCTACTGCGCTCTCTCCGGATTCGGCCTCGATGGTCCGGACCGTGACCGGCCCGGGTACGATCTCATCGCCCAGGCTCGCTCTGGTCTTATGAGCGTCACCGGAGCGCGCGGAGGAACGCCCCAGCGGGTGAGCACGGCGCTCTCGGACATCGTTGCCGGGATGGTGGCGGCCTTCACGATCTCTTCGGCCCTCGTGCGTCAGCAGCGTTTGGGCGAGGGGGAGCTGATCGACGTCGCGCTGCTCGACGCCGACCTGGCGCTGATGGCGCCGCGCATCGCCAGCTTCTTCGCCGGCGAACCCGAACCGCGACCCAGCGGCGGTACCGACTCCGTACTCGCCATCTACCAACCGTTCGAAACCGCCGACCGGCCTATAGTAGTGGCGGTCGGCAACGACCAGATGTGGAACCGCTTCTGCGAGGTGCTAGGGCTTGAGCACCTCGCGGAAGATCCCGCGCTGGCCACGAACGCCGGCCGGCGCGCGCGGCGCGAGGAGATACTCGAACCGATCGCGACCCGGCTCGCCGAACAGCCCGCCGAGTACTGGCTCGAGCGCTTCCGCGAGGCTGCGGTTCCGTGCCAGGTCATCCAGTTTCTCTCCGAGGTGGCCGAGGATCAGCAGGTGAAGGCCCGCCACGCTATCTCTGAGCTCGAGCACCCCACCGCCGGAAAGGTGCGCACCGTGACCAGCCCGTGGCGGTTCGGGACGGACGGTAAGCAGCGGGAGCACCGTCCGGCCCCGATGCTCGGTGCCGATACCCGCGAGGTTCTGAGGGAGGCTGGCTACGCGGAAGAGGAGATAGGCGCACTGACGGAAAGGGGAGCCGCGTGGACGAGCGCGATGAAGACGTCTTAACCACGGAGCAGCGGGGGCACGTACGATACCTGACACTTAACCGCCCCGATGTGCTCAACGCGCTCAACGCCCGCGTGTTCGCCTCGCTACGGACCGAGCTCGCCAGCGTAGCCTCCGACCGCGGCACCCGGGTCCTCGTGATCACGGGTGCCGGCGACCGGGCGTTCTCGTCCGGCGCCGACCTGGACGAACTGATGGGGCTCGATCCCGTCGATACCCGGGCACTGCTCGAACAGGGGCAGCGGGTCTTGCGAGATCTAGAGACGCTCGGGACCCCCGTTATAGCCGCAGTCAACGGCTACGCGCTTGGTGGGGGATTTGAGCTCGCGCTCGCCTGCCCGCTCGTAGTGGGAGCGGAGCGAGCGCAGTTCGGCCTCCCTGAGGTGGGATTGGGCTTGATGCCAGGCTACGGTGGGACGCAGAGGCTTCCGCGGATTGTAGGTCCCCAGGTGGCGCTACGTATGATGCTAACCGGTCAGCGCGTAGACGCCGCGCGCGCCCATGAGCTAGGTATCCTCTCCCAACCTCCCGTCGAGGACGGACAACTGCTCGAGGTAGTAGGTGACCTCGCCAACGAGATCGCGAGTCGTAGCCCGAGG
>DATDKT010000004.1:0-10945 GCA_036519775.1 Rubrobacteraceae bacterium | reverse complement strand
GCGGCTAGTGTCTCCGTGCTTCCAGGCCAGCCGCGAAAGGCCCCCGGGCAAAGAGGCCCCAAGCAAGACTCCCCCAAGCAAGAACCTTCCAGGCAAGAACCTCCTAAATAGAAAGCCTCTTCGTGGGAAGCTCCCGAGGGTCGCCAGAACGCGCCAGCTAGGGCGTCCATACCGCACATCGTCAGGTTGCTGCTCTCGATACCGCGACTGCGGATGGAGGACGTGACAATCGGGGATTCCTCCGAGCAGGTCCACCTGGACCGGGAGGGGATCATGCACCTCTCCGGCACCGGTTTCCCCAACCAGCGCGGCTCGAACACGTACATCGTTGGCCACGCAGGAGACTACTACACGAGCCGCGTCCCAAACCCCTTTCGCAACCTCAAAGAGCTCAGGCTGGGGGATCTCATCGCCCTCCGCGACGCCACGGGGAAGACCTACAACTACCGCATCTACGACCGCTTCGTCGTCGCCCCCGGGACGTCTGGGTTATGAACCCCGTCGCCGGCAAAGATGTCGTCACGTTCCAAACCTGTTTCCCAGCTCCGGTCTTCGACAAGCGCCTCATAGTCCGGGGGGAGTTGGTGAGGTAGCCGGAACGTTATCTTATGCTTGATCACACCTTTAGCTACCGTTTGTCCTCATAGCAACATATAATCCCGGCCGATGTTCAAGAGCTTCAAGGTTTCGATGCTTTTGGTCTGCCTCGCGCTGCTGGCTCTGGCGGCGCTCCCGGCCTACCCACGGACGGAGACGGCCTCGTTGACGCTGCATCCGACGGAGGTGGAGAACGCCCGCAAGCTTCTAAGCGAGAGCCCGACAGGCGAGCGAACAGACTTCGGGCGCCGGGCGAGCGTGCAGGAACGCCCCTCGGAAGGCGGGACGATGACCCTCACGATCCCGAAGCTGAGCCTCGAAGACATCCCGGTGCCGACGGCCGACAGTCAGGTGGCCCTGGATCGGGAGGGGATAATCCGCTTCGAGGAGACCGGGGTGCCCTGGGAGGAGGGCTCCAACACCTTCGTCGTCGGCCATGCTCTGGGCTACCTCTGGACGAGGACCCCATATGTCTTCTACGAGCTAGACCAGCTAAAGCCAGGGGATGAGATCATCGCCAAAGATCAAGCGGACAACGAGTACGTCTTCGAGGTCTACGACCAGGTGACCGTCAAGCCTGAAGACTTCTGGGTAACCTATCCCGTACCCGACAAGACCACGATCTCCTTGCAGACCTGTACCCCTATCCCCACCTTCGAGAACCGCCTGGTAATCCGGGGAGAGCTGGTAGAGAGCTAGCCGGCCGGGAGGTCTCGCCTCTTCAAGGCTCGATGCGCGGCGGCCCCTGCCCGATACGGCGGCGCAGGTCTTCGGGCTCGTTGGGCGGCAACCAAGGGGACTCGATCCACCACGTCGCGCCCGCCTCAGCTAAGGGGCGCACCATAGAGACCGCCCGCTCCGGGTCGTTGCCCGGCGTCACACCCTCCCACACGATATCGAAGGTACCGTCCGCCTCCTTGTACTCCTCGACGTAGGCCCTCATCGCCCGGATATCCTCTGGTGTGACCTCCCCGCGAGTGGTGTAGGCGAGCAGGCCATCGTAGCGCAGCGCCCGGCTCATGGACCTCTTGCTGGGCCACGCACCCACCACCCAGATCGGGATACGCGGCCTCTGGATCGGGGGAGGCAAGAAAGTCATCTCCTTGAGATGGTAGTGTTCGCCATCGTAGCTGAAGGGCTCTCCGCTCCACAGGCCGGTCAGTATCTCCAGGCTCTCGTCCAACAGCTCCGCCCTGACCTTGCGGTCCGTCGGCTCCCCGACCTTCGAGAAGCCGCCGTCGTCTAGAGCACCCAGGCCCACCGGCAAAACGAGGCGGCCGCCCGAAAGGTGATCCAACGTCATCGTCTCGCGGGCGAGCTTCCAAGGACGGCGGCGGGCCGGGGGCGTCAAGATCGCGCCCAGCCGAACGCGCTTCGTCTTCATCGCCATCGCCGCCATCACGACCCACGGGTCGTAGGTCTCCATCTCGCCGACACAGATGGCGTCGTAGTAAAAGACGCCGTCCCAGCCCGCCTCCTCCGCCTCGCGCGCAAGCACCGCGACGGTGCGGGGGTCTCCTTTCGGGACGATGAACCCGTAAAGCATACCGGCCTCCTCTCCTACGGTCTCAGAAAAGAGTGTACTCGGAGAGGGGTTACCTTCCGCGGGTGAGATGCCGCTCGATGGCGTCGTGGGCAGCGTTGATCTCCGCGGTCAACCTCTCGGCGCGCTTTCTCTGCTCGGGGTCGGCGAACCGGTCCGGGTGGTAGCGCTTGACGAGCTCGCGGCGCTTCCTGTTTGCCTCTTCCAGAGAGCTACCGGCACTCAAACCCAGCCTGTGGAATGCTGCAAGCACCTCCGGTGAGTACTTTCTCGGCGCGTAGGGCTGCGAGGCAGCTCGTTGCCGCGCCTCCGACCAGGCCTCCGACCAACGAGCGCGTCCGGTAGAGGAGTCTCGTCCTCCGGGAGCCTCTTCGGAGGCACGTTCTTCGGCGGCTGCGCGCCACTCCTCAGCCGCCCCCCGCCAGGCGGCCCCGAAGGCATCTCTCAAGGTCTCGCCGCGCTCGCGGCCGATACGGATGGTCTCTCTTAGGCGCTCGTCGTTTATGTTCGAGACGAAGCCCCGGGCCAGACGGCCCAGGCGACCACCCAGGCTCACCGTTCGGTCGTGCCGTAGGGGCCGCGGTATGGTGAGGGATCTTCGGAGGTAGCGGCACCGGGCTCGTCCGTTCCGTCGGACGCGTCGGGGCCCCGTCGTAAGACCTGCGTCCTATCGTTGTCGAAGGATTCGAGAACCCGCGTCTCGTCGGCGGGCGGCTCGTACGTCGGCTCAGGGGACGACTCCTCTTCCACCTCGGGGAAGCCGAAGAAGGCACGCACTCGCTTCATGTTCTCAAGCCCTGCCGAAGCGCGAGAGATCCTCACTCTTTCCTCGGCGAGGCCCGACTCGCAGGCCTCATGGGCTCTCCTTATCTCCTCCTCCAGAGAGCGCACGGTTTCATCGGTCCTCTTCTGAAGGTCCCGTTGGCGGCTCCGGGCGAGCTCTATCTCGGAGCTCAGCCTCGCCTCCCGCGTCCGGGTGGACCTCTCGAGGTCCTCGACGCTTACCCCTGCAGCTGTGAGCGTGCCGTGCACGATGCGGAGCGCGCTCTCCCGGGGGACGTCCGGCGGCAGGTCGTCGATGATCTCGGCCGCCCGCTCGGCGGTGAAGCCCCCGCGCTGCTCTTCCTCCGGCTCCTTCCTCCCGGACTCCTCCCTTCGGAGCTCCTCTGGCGAGAAGATCCTGGTCTCGTCCTCGTTCGCGCCTCCGCCGAATATCCTGGAGAAGAAACCTGCCTCGTTCATCGCGCCGACATCCGCTCGGGCAGGGGTTCCGTGATCTCATCGGGTAGGCGGTCCACGCTCAGTTTCACCTCGTCGAGGCTCCGCCGGAAGTAGGCGACCCGCTGCTTGAGCCCTACGAGCCCGGACTCTGGTGAAAGCGCGGTCGGACTGGCGTCGAGGGCGAGCAACTCGCCACGCAGGTTTCCGAGCAAGCTCTCAATGCCCTCTAGCTGGGCGTTGATCATGCCTATTGCCCCCGGTATCTGCTCGTGGGCCTCGAGCTCGCCGCGACGCCCCTCCAGAGCCGCCTCGAACGACGCCCGCAGAGCGGAGCCTTCTTCGAGACCAGAGATCTCCCTCTCGAGCTCCCGGATGCGCCCTACTATAGCCCGCCGGTCCACGCTCTCCAGATGGCGCCTCAAGGCCGACCGGCGACGTGCCAGTTGGGCCGACACCTCGACCTCACCGGCGACGGTGTAGAGGTCCTCCAGAAGTAGCGGCCCGTACTCCCCCGGCAGAATCTCCCAACTCTCCAGGAGCCCCTCCTGGAGCTTCGCGAGCCGCTTCATCTGCGGAGCGGCGATGCCGTCCATCCGCGCCACCCGCATCAGCTCCGCAGCGTTCGACCGCGCCCGGCGCCAGAGCTCCCTGCGGGCGTTCCCCCGCCGATCCAGCAGCCGCCGTCCCGCAACGACCGCCCCAATCCCGAACAGCAGAGTCAGAGGGTAGGCCTCGACGGAGAACGTTAGCGCCCCGAGCCCCGCCATAGAACTCAGGGGCGCGAAGCGTAAGAGGCTACCGTAGACGCCACGCGACCTCCTCCGGGCGAGCGAGCGGCTCACGCGCCGTCCTCGTCGCGGTCGGCCCTGCGCTCGTCCAGCCGTTCGACTGGTGCCCCTTCGGGCGAAACCTCTTCAGGCGCTCCGGTGTCCTCGCCCCCTTCGAGAGAGGCGGCGGGACGGAGTCCCATCTGGATCTCCATCATCTCTAGCTCACGCTCGGCGTCCAGACGCTTTAGGTCCACTTCGGCGGCGGCGATCTGGCGCTCCGTCTCGCTCGTGCCGAGCTCACCGACGGCCTGGGCCTCGAAAGTGGCCTGTCTTATGGACTGCCGCGCCTTTTCGAGGTCGCGGGAGGAATCAGTCAGGGAGATGCTCGCGCGGGCCTCGTTCGCCACACGCAGGGCCTTCGAGCGTTGGTGCTCCTCCATCAGGGCCGCTCGCTCGCGCACGAGGTCGTTGTAGCGCCGCTCCTGTTCTCGGAACGCCCCTTGCACCTCTTGAGAGTTCTGCCGAGCCTCTACGAGGCGGCCCTCGATCTCCTGCAGACTCGTCTGCGCCTCTTGCTTCTGCTGGACGACCTGAATCGCCGCCTCCCGCTGGCCGCGCGACGCGAGCTCCCGCGCTTGGCGCTCTCTGGCCGTGGCGAGCTTCTGCTTCTCGGCGGCGTCGCTCGTGAGCATCTTCTCGTAGGCCATCGTCCGTGCCGCCGCCACCTGGAGCCTCTTTAGGTTCTCCAGCTCGTCCTGGACGGCGTTCTCTAGCAGGATCTCCGGGTTACGCTGCTCGACTCCCGTCAGGAACCGGCCGAAGAAACCCCGGATCGCCCTCGTGAACCTTCCCATCTCTAGCCATTACCCCCACAGGGTCTACGAACTACGTCTTTTCGTCGAGGATTATAACATCGGCCCTTGCCAGGCCCGGTCCCCTAACGCATCCTACGCAGTGACCCCAGGGCGGGTTTCGAGGACGCCTTAGCGGGCGGCCCTATACCTATAAGAGGAACCGGGAACGCTCCGGCCGGCGAGGACGATGGCGCTGGGGCTCTCAATCTCGAAGGCCGCCTCCAGTGCCCCCCCCGCGGCGGCCAGGAGATCCTCCGCCGAGCGAGCGTCGTGCGGGAAGATCGCCGCCCCCGCCCGCGTCTCCTCTGCCCCCAGAGAGCTCGCCGCCGCGAGCGCCCGCCGAGCCGCGCTCTCGACAGTCTGGTCGTCCGCCCCGCTCAAGACCACCCCGAAGACCATGCCCTCGCCAAGCAAGATGGGCTCCCCGATCCTGGAGCGCACCCGCTCCATCAGGAGGTCCACGTCCTCAACGCGGCGCCCCGGATCCACGAGGATGACCCCGACCTGCACCCCCCGCCGCGTCTCTAGCTCGTTCGCGACTCTCTCCAAGAGCAACGAGCCGTCTTCATCCAGGGTGTAGGCCTCTTCGCCGCCCGCGACCGCGGTGTTCCTGCCCGCCGCAAGCGCGAAGACGCCCACGAGCACGAAGACCACAAGCCTGAAGAAGACCAGAGCTGGCCTGTCACCCCGGACGCCTTCCAGAGCATCCGGGACCATCGCCAGAGAGTAGCTCACCACCACCGCGCCCTGTGCCAGGAGGGCCGTCTGCCAGGACCCGTGAAGCGCCGGAGCGAGCACGAGCGGGAAAAAGAGCACGTACAGCTCACTCGAGACGCCCCCGGTAAAGAACGCCGCCGCCGCCAGAAAGACCGCGTAGAAAATATACGAGGCCACGCAGAATCCCTCGCTAAACTGGTGCACGGGGAGCAAGTGGAGGGCCACTGCCGCGGTGAAGATCACGCAGACCACGAGGTAGAGCGGCACGTAAGAGACGGCCGGCCTGTACGAGTCGGTGTGCACGAGCAGGAGCGCGGCGACCACAAGCCCTAGGTAGAGGAGCGAGATCCCCTTCAAGATATGGGCGTTTCTTCCTGAGTAAGTTATGTCGTTCACGTCCGGCTATCATACGCATGGAAGAGGACTCCCGCCACCAGGAGGAGCAAGGTTCGTAGAGAATTTATTCGCACAAACCCGTTCCGCGAAGGCGAGGTCGACGAGACCCTATTCGATGCGGCGAGCGCCCTCCTGAAGTACGTTCTCGTGAACGGACACGCGGTACCTGCCAGCGGGATGCAAGTAAACGCTGAAGAAGGGTGCGTCCGGGTACCGTGCGAGGGGGAGACCAAAGAGTCCGCCCTTATCCTGGAAGATCCCTCCGGCGAGTTCGACCGGACGCTGCGCGCACTAAGAAGAGCGCGGGTAGTTAAGAGTCCGCCGAGTGCTATCGGGCGGCGCCTCGCGCGTGTTGCAGCAGGTCCTCGCCCGTGTCACCCTCTCTGTAGGTCGCGATAGCGAAGGTGCCTTCGGGACCGCCTCGCGCAATTTTTCCTCTACTACCCGGGCGTCCTACCCGGGCGTCGTCGGCGGTGGTATTGGGCTAGGCTACGAGTAGCTCTTCCGGGCCGAGCGCCAAGGTGCGCGACGCGCAGGATGTCGAGCGCCCAGCGTATGGTTCCCTGCTCCCATCCGCCTTTTATGTTCAGGACTAACACTATAGCGAGCGTCAAGACGAACTCGATGGAGAGGAGATCTCCTCCCGCAACTCCCTCTCGAATTCGTCTACGCTCTGAAGCTCTTTTCTTCTCTTCTTCGTCATACGGAACGTGCAGTATACGATGGCCTTTTTCGGAGCGGAATCCTCTTTAGAGGGCGCGCGGGCGCGCGTATAATCGCCCCGTGGTCGAAAACCTGGACATTCGGGGTAGGATCGAGGACCTGCGCGAGCTGGTCCGGTATCACAACCGCCGCTACTACGTAGAGGATACCCCGGAGATCTCCGACGCCGAGTACGACGCCCTCTACAAGGAGCTCGAAGCTCTGGAGGCCGAGCACCCGGAGCTTGTCACCCCCGACTCCCCGACTCAAAGGGTGGGCGGCGAGCCCCTGGAAGAGTTCGAGCAGGTCCCGCACGCCGTGCAGATGCTCAGTCTTTCGAACGCCCGCAAGCTCGAAGATCTCTACGAGTGGGACGCCCGCGTCCGCCGCCTGCTGGGAGAAGACGAGGAGCCCCGCTACATCACCGAGCTAAAGATAGACGGCCTCGCGGTCTCTTTGCGCTACGAAGAAGGCCGTTTCGTGCGGGGCGCAACTAGAGGCAACGGCACCGTTGGGGAGGACGTCACGGCCAATTTGAGGACCGTTCGGTCTATTCCGGAGAAGCTCTCGGGCGACTACCCCGAGGTGCTGGAGGCACGGGGTGAGGTCTACATCTCGCTTGAGAGGTTCGAGGAGTTCAACAAGCGCCAGGAAGCGGAGGGAAAGAGGCCGTTCGCCAACCCGCGCAACCTGGCGGCGGGCTCCATCCGGCAATTGGACTCCCGCATCACCGCCGAGAGGCCCCTCAATATCTTTTGTTACGGCGTCGGTGAGGGTGGCGAGCGGTACGAGAGCCACGCGGCCATGCTCGACGCGCTCAAGAGCTACGGGCTGCGCGTCAACCCGTACACGGTCCACGAAGACATAGGAACGGTCGCCGAGGAGTGCGCGTACTGGACGCGCGAGAGAGCTTTGCTCGAGTACCAGATCGATGGGGTCGTAGTGAAGGTGGACTCTCGGGAGCAGCAGCGCGCCCTCGGGTCGGTGGCCAAAGCGCCCCGCTGGGCGGTTGCATACAAGTTCGAGCCGCTCGCGGCCCGTACCCGCCTCAACGACATCATCGTGAACGTCGGTCGCACCGGGGCTCTGACGCCACAGGCGCTCCTGGAGCCGGTCAGCGTCGGCGGGGTGACCATCTCGCGCGCGACGCTCCACAACGAGGACTACATAAAAGAGAAGGGCATCCTCATCGGCGACGAAGTTGTGGTCGAGCGGGCAGGGGACGTGATCCCGCAGGTAGTGAACGCTATCTCCGAGGAGCGCACCGGCGACGAGTACTCCTTCGAGATGCCGGAGAACTGCCCGATCTGCGGCGAGCCCGTCAGCCGCCCCGAGGGCGAGGCCGTGACCCGCTGCGTGAACGCTCGCTGTCCCGCCCAGGCTCTGGAACACATCATCCACTGGGCCTCCAAAGCAGCGATGGACATAGAGGGTCTGGGCGAGAAGGTCGCCACCAGGCTCTTCGACCTTGACCTCATACGTGATGTGTCGGGCATCTACGAGCTAAAAGCCGAGCAGCTAGAGCCTCTGGAGGGCTTCGGAGAGAAGAGCGCCCAGAACCTCGTGCGAGCGATAGATAAGAGCAAGGAGCAACCCTTTTCGCGTGTTTTGTACGC
Source organism: Rubrobacteraceae bacterium (assembly GCA_036519775.1). GTDB lineage: Bacteria > Actinomycetota > Rubrobacteria > Rubrobacterales > Rubrobacteraceae > Rubrobacter_F. The sequence continues at coordinate 2,529 of DATDKT010000004.1, read as the reverse complement.
TCTGGGTATCCGGCACGTGGGCAGCGTTACGGCGGGGCTTATCGCCGGGAGATTCCGCGGCGACGACTTGCTCCGCGGCGTGAGCGTAGATGAGCTCGCCGAGATCGAGGGCATAGGAGAGGTCGTGGCGCGAGCCGTAGTGGACTACTTCGCCCTAGAGGACAACCGGGGCCTGGTGGAGCGCCTGATGAAGGCGGGCCTGAACCTCGAGCGAGCCTCCAGTGGACCTACCGAAGGCCCTCTCGCGGGCAAGAGAGTCGTCATCACGGGGATCTTGAGCCGGCCGCGCAGCTACTTCGTCGAGCGGCTGGAGGAGGCCGGGGGGACGTTCACCTCCTCGGTCAGCAAGAACACCGACTACGTGCTCGCCGGCGAGGAGGCCGGATCCAAGCTGGAGAGGGCCAACTCTTTGGGCGTCCCGATCCTCGACGAGGCGGCCTTTGAAGAGTTGCTCTCCTGAACCGTGCCGGGGCTAACAAGCTACCCGGTCTAGCCGCCGAAGAACAGGTAGTAAGGCCCGTAACCCAGCGCGGCGAAGCAGAGCAAGATCGTCAGGACGACCAGGACTTTCACCACGATGGGCGATCTCATCCAGACGTCTGGGGTCCCCGGGCCAGTCTCCTAAGGCTCACCTCGAGCCAATCCATGAAGGGCGCAATGGGCTCGAACTCGCCGGCGACCAGGCCCAGAGAGACTATCAGCCAGCCGGGTCTCGGCCGCGGTACGGCGACGATGTCCCCGAGCACGAGCAGGATTCCCCGACGATACCGACTATCGTTCCGGCGTTGAACCTGCCGCCGCTGCTCAGCTGGCGCCTACGGTAGCGATCCTGGAAACGGCAGCCCGGCTCGCTCTCCTTTAACCACTGTTAGCTCTCTTTCATCCTTTCGAACACGCCTACGTTCGTTCCCTGCGGCGACCCATCTGACATTAAATGTTTAAAAAACGAACAGAGCGTTCGTCCGCGCCATGGTCGTGAAAGGCGGCGAGCCTCGTCTTGCAACCCGAGCGTCAGCGGCCCCGGTCTCGAGCTTCCCGAAGTTAAGGTCGGGGAGCCGTGCAGCTTCTATTCTTCACCCGTAAGGATCGCGACCTCGCGAGGGGCGAGGGGCTCGCGCCACGGAGCCCCGAGCGTAACGCGCCGGACGAAGCCGGCGCCAACCAGTCGGGGGCGGTAGGTGGGGAAGGTCAGGAGCGTGTAGCGTCCCGGGCCGCGCCCCCTGCGGGAGGGACGGTGCTCGATCCAAAGCAGGGGACGTGGCAGGTCCGGGAGACCGGAAGGGAAGCGTTCCCGGACGACCTCGGCCGCCAGTCTCTCGACCATCTCGTCGCTACGATCCTCGGGCAGCTCGCTACACAGGACCACGGGGGCGTCGCCGACGGATGTACCCGGGTAGATTTGTATCCTGCACCACCCCACCCCGTAGCGGTAACACCCGCTTTGGTGAATATAGTCGTACAGAGGCTCCATTATTGTTCGGCCCCTCCTGGAGCGTGTCTGGGGCATCGGCCCCGTCTCTATCAGCTTACCCTTCGAGCAACCATATAGGGCACCCCTTTAGGCATCGAGCGGCCCAAAGCTCCTAGCATCGGACGCTTCGTAAACCTCGACGTCCTGTCCGCAGCGGAGCATGCGCTTGCTCAGCCGCGGAAAATCCGCAACCTCCACGTCGCGGTTCTCTCCGCCCACGAGGTAGAGAAGGTCCTCCTCGTACGGGTTGCGCAGGTGATGGGCCACTGACGGGGTCGGGAAGCCCATGAAATCACCCGTAGAGACCCCGAACTCCTCGTCGTCTATCTCTGCGATACCGTGACCGGAGATGACGTAGATCCACTCCTCTTCCCGGTAGTGAGAGTGGTAGACGAAGGATTCTTTACCGGGAGGGATACGGACCAAGCTTACACCGATCCGCGACAGCCCGACCAGCGTGCTCAAACGAGTGCCGATAATCTCCGAGTTCGGGTTCCAGGGGTGAGAGAAGCTGCCCGCTCTTTCGGCCACCTCGTCTGCCTTGATGAGAAACTTCCTCTCCTCCACCTGACGTACCTTCCTTTTGTAGTCTCTGACCACAACACATCGCCAAGCGCAACACGGCATCCCCGGAGAGAGGTTTTGCAGCGATGCCTAACGCGTCGCTGCAGCTACGCTCATCGCTAGCCGTGGTCGCCGCCGGCTACCAGTGTTAGCAGTGATTCAACCTGCTCACCTGACACCCCCGGCGCGGGCTTCGCCCACTCTCCCTATCCGTTGTCGGGCGCGATACCTTCCCCGGGACGGTTGACGACCCGATCTATCACGCCGTACTCGACGGCCGCCTCGGCCCCTAGCATGTAGTCTCGGTCGGTGTCCTGCTCTATCTTCTCGAACGGCTGGCCCGTGATCTCCGCCAGAAGCTCGTTCATGCGCTTCTTGGTCCTCATGAGCTCCCTGGCGTGTATCTCGACGTCAGAGACCTGTCCGCCTAGGCCCCCGCCGATGCTCGGCTGGTGCAACAGTATCCGCGTGTTCGGCAGGGCGCTCCGCTTGCC
>DATDKT010000003.1:0-4505 GCA_036519775.1 Rubrobacteraceae bacterium | reverse complement strand
AGCCGTACTGGATTATGCCCACCTGGTTCTGGGCGTTGCCGGTGTTGGCCACTCCCTGGATCCCGGCGCACTGGTTGGAGTTGTCGCCACTATTTGAGACGTTGAAGGACTGGTTGACATCGCCGCTCTCGGCCTGCTGCTGGAAGTCCTGGCTAACCGCCGGCACTACCTCGTCGTTATTGCGGTCGTTATCGCGGTCGTCGTCGTGGCGCCAGTCGTTCCACCAGTCGTGCTCGTTGCGCTCGTCGTCGCCCCACCACGGGTTGTCCCGATTGTCGTCGTCGTACCGCCCGTTCTCCCACCACTGGTTGTCGAGCCCATCGAGGCCATAGAAGTTCTCGAGCGCGTTAAAGTAATCCGCCAAGAACTCCTGGTCACTCCTAAGGTCACCCTTAAAGTCATCGTCCGCCGTCTGGGCCAGGGCGGGGAGGGCCAGCGCGGCTACCACCACCGCCACGAGCGCCCCCATCAACATGAACTTCCTCATCTTCTTGCCTCCTTCTCATCGTAGGCTTTACTGAAACCAGGTAGATGATCGCACCTCGCTACCGAAAGCAACATCCTCCTAAAGGATGATTCGGGCCGACCGAAAGTAGGATTCGGGAAGACCGAAAGTAGGGTGCGGGAAGACCGAAAGGATGAGCACGAAGGCCGCTATACCTCCCGAAGAGGAGGAGCTGGACAAGGCGCATAGGGGCGGGTTGCCTCTCTTTCAAGCAACTTCTCACTGGACCTACAAGGGCCTAAGATCGTAGAATGGCGAGCCGAACAAGGGAACGGCCGGTGGGCAGAAATAGCAGTGGGCGAGACAAGAACGAAGGGGCTATGGCCAAGGCCGAGGGCAGGATGAAGGAAGCTGCTAGCTCCCTGAGCGGGGATAAAGACAAGGAGTCCGAGGGACGATCGGACTAGCGCAGTGGCACCGCCAAGGAGAAGAAGGGAAAGCTGAAAGACCTCTTCAGAAAGACCTCGTTAAGTAGGGCGAACTAATAACAGCTAGTCATGAGGCCGGGGTCCTAATCTCTTGGGCCCCGGCCCTCTATCCCCTCTTTGACTACAGGATTTGGAGCAGTACATAGACCAACACGATAATGACGATGACGCCTATCAGGAGAGATACCGCCTGGTTCATTGCTTTCCTCCTTCCTTTGTAGCCCGGTTCGATGCGATGATACAGAAAAGACCGAGAACGTTACGAGTCGGCGGGTCCAAAGTAGAGAAAACCGGAGCCCCGAAGGACCCCGGTCCTAGAGAAACCATAGTGTGAGCGAGGGTTATCTTAAGATCTCTTTCGCTGCCCTCTTAGCCTTATCGGCCCCAGAGCCCCCACCCTTCTTCTCACTGCTCGTCTTGCCGCTGGACCCCTTCTTCGAGCTTCCTCCAGCCTTCTCAACAACCTTCTTGGCTTCTTTCTCTATCCCAGCCATCCGTCCGAAACACGCTCCTTTCTGTTGCTAAGAGTAGCAACATATACCTACCTAGATACGAACAGCTTTAAACATAGGAACGTTTCTTGACGACAGTGGGGAGGAACCCATAAGCGAGACCTAGTACGTATAAATAACACAGCCTCTGAGAGTCCTCTAAGGGCCGCCGGACCGATCCTATGGGCACGTGACCGGGGCAATCGCACGAAAAGCGCCGGCGGTCTGAAGGAGGGCCAGGTAGGACCGCCGGGGTAAAAAGAGACGGGGTGGGGCAAAGGGGAGTTCGCAGGAGATACTCGGGAAAGGTTCCGGTCCGCCGACACTGTGGTTACCTCAGTTTCTCAGTGGCGTCTGGGCTGCGTTCGAGATGCACAGCCGGAGGTGCACGCCCTCCTTATTCACCCAACTGCCGAGAGGGTAGAGTTCTCAGAAACTGCGCTTCCGGTTTTGAACAAGGCAACCCGCTCCTGGCGACGCAGTTAGCGTGCATCGGAAAACCGCACGACAGGTAGTTGAGTTGTGTCAACTGTTCACCTTAACAATTTGCCCAGGCTGGGTTTAGCGCTGCGCTGGTTGGCGAAGGGGTTCGAAAATAGCCAGATGGGTTGCCTGATCTGCTCGGAAGAGGTGATCGGCCTCTTTGTTCACCGGGATGCCTAGAAATATGTGTACTCGGAAATGCTGGGAGCCTACCGGTCCATCCGCTCGACCCATTGCGCCCTCCACTTCGGCGCCTCAAACGGCTCGGCATAATAGCGAGTCTCCCGGAGTACCTTCCCGTCGCGCAGCTCGATGATGAGCGTGGCGTTGTAGATCTGTCCACCATAGTCGGACACTATCTCCACCACCCACAGCCCGTCCCTTACGATCACTCGGCGTAGTTGCATGGCGGGCGGGTTGGGGTAGGCCTCCTGAAACTCCCGCATCTTCTCCCGTCCCCGGATGCGCTCGCCGGACTGGGGCATCTCCATCACGTAGTCCTCGTGACGCAGTTCGTACTCCTCTTCGGGGCTCAGCTTGGGCAGTAGCTCGGTGAGGAGATGGCTCGCCTCTTGCTCGTCCATCTCTTCGAGGTTGGGCACCTGTGGGTCGTCCATCTCGCTTCTCCTCCCTCGTGCTGCTCTTGGAGGTTGATCTATTGCCAACGCATCATGGTGCCATCCGCTGAAGTCTGGCGCATTCGCCTAAGGATCATTCACCTACCTAGAACTAGCCCTCTCGGAGACTCGGCAGGTCTCGCCGGTAGGCAGGAGGGGCGGTGTTCTCTCAGCTGTTTTTGGGATATGTGGCCTGCCATTTATAAGACGTGGAGTGGTGGGACCAAACTAGTTTCTGCAAGAGCCGAAGAGGCCGTTACGAGAAGGTAGCTGCCTCAGAGCGATAATCGCCCCTTCTTCTTGGTTGCCCCGCCAAAGTCCTGCCCATCCTGTGTGTTAGCCGTGCCGCAGCGTGCTATCCACAGCGAGCGATCCGAGCAGACGAGTCATAGCGAGGGACACTACCAACACGTTTCCTTTAGCCTATCGTCTCCAAGAGCTTTTAGCTGACGGCTGACCGCTTTTTAACCCCACTTCACCTCGGGCACCTTTGTTTGATCGAACTCCCACACTCGCTCGCGTCCTAGTTCTTCGAGCTCTTCGAGGCATCGCTCGCATTCCCGGACTAGCCGGGCGACGTCTATGCCCAGAGTTTCCGGCTCGAACTCTTTTAGGCGGGCGGTACCGTTGCGCAAGAGGCCCGTGGCCCCGCGCCAGTTGCCATTTTGCTGGTGGTAGAAGCCAACGCCGACCTGGAGGATACCCTGATAGAGGAATCGGACCCTGCGCGGTTCTTGCATCCAGGCTTCCTCAAGATATTCGTGGCACTCGTAGAACTCGCCTTTGTTGAACTCCTCGATACCCTTGAGGACGAGCCCGGGGACCTCTTCGGGAACCTCTCCTACGGGCTCCTTAGCCGCAGCAGCCCCCACCGCAGCAGCCGTGTCCGCCACCGCTCGCCATGCGGGCGTTCATCATGGGGTTGGTGGAGAGGGCAGAGTCACCGGGGGTGATCGAGGAGAAGTTGGAGATCATACGCCGCGACTCGGTCTCGCCGCACTCGGGACACTCCGCCGGATCGTCGGCCGTGCCCATCGAACGCATCAACTCGAATTGCTCCTCGCAACCGGAGCACTTGTACTCGTAGAGAGCCATTATGTCCCACCTCTCAGTAAGTAAGCTACTATCCTGATCCTATTGTACCCCTTGTGGTGAGCTCCCGAGCGAGAGGAGCGCCTGGGGATGTCCTGCAACGATACCCTGCTAACCGGTGGGAGATCAAACCTGTATTAAATCTGTTCGCAAACGTTGTCAGATACGTGGTTGTCGGCTAGAGTTGCGCGCTAGAGCTCGCAGTTAAGTAAGGCCGGAGAAGCAGGAAGGAAGGCACCAGGATTTTATGCCAGCGGAACTACCAGTAGAGAGCGATCAGGCGACAAAGAAGAGGGCTCCTCGCAAGGGGACCGGTTCGGGCGGGGCGCTGCTCATGCTCTTGTTCTCGTCCACGATCTTCATAAGCGCCTCCCTCCTGTTCCTGGTGGAGCCGATGTTTGCCAAGTTCATCTTGCCCCTGTTCGGCAGCACGCCCGCCGTGTGGACGGGCTCGATGCTCTTTTTCCAGGCGGCGCTTTTGGCAGCTTATCTCTACGTGCACGCCACGACGTCATGGCTCGGAGCGAGGAGGCAGGCCTGGCTCCACTTGGTGGTCGTCTCGTTGCCGCTCCTCCTGTTCCTCCTCTCGGGACCGCTCGCGGTCCCGAGTGACGAGTGGGCGCCCTCGTCGCAGGCCAACCCGATCCTACTGCTACTCGGGTTGATGGTGGCGGCCGTCGGGCTCCCGTTTTTTGCGATCGCCGCGACGAACCCGCTGGTGCAGCGGTGGTTAGCGGACGTCGACCACCCTGCCGCCAGGGACCCCTACTTTCTGTACCGGGCCTCTAACCTGGGCAGCGTGATCGGTCTCCTCGGCTACCCGCTGCTCGTCGAGCGGGAGTTCACGCTCTCGAACCAGGGCATCTGGTGGTCGGTAGGGTACGGGCTG
>DATDKT010000002.1:0-4459 GCA_036519775.1 Rubrobacteraceae bacterium | reverse complement strand
CTCACGTCGAACATGGTGCGCCAGTCCTCCGGGTCGGCCTCGATGATGGGCGCGTAGAGGCCGAGCCCGGCGTTGTTGACCAGGACCTCTAAAGAGCCGAAGTGATCGAGCGTTCGATCTACGAGCGCGGCGCAGGCGGATGGGTCGGTTACGTCCGTGGGGATGGCGAGGGTCTGTTCGTCTCCCAGCTCCGAGACCAGGCTTTCGAGGCGGTCTTCGCGCCGGGCGGCCAGGACAACGTTGCATCCCCTTTTTGTCAGAAGGCGCGCCGTGGCCTCGCCGATACCGGAGGATGGTCCGGTGATGATGGCGGTCTTGTCGGCTAGAGTGCTCGTCATGCCTCTCCTTTCGGCGGCCTTGTGCCGGTCACGAGGGCCGCACTGTTAGTGCGAGCGTTCCATCACTGACCACATGATAGCGGGGATCGATCCGGCGACGGTTGAGATAGAATTGGGTTTAGAGACACCAGAAGGAGCACGAGCCTGACGGACATACCGCTTTTTCCGCTGAACGTGGTGCTGATGCCGGGCGCACCTCTGCCACTGCACATCTTTGAGGAGCGCTACAAGCAGATGGTGGACGAGTGCCTGGAGGCGGGTGCGGAGTTCGGAATGATTCTGGCCGATGAGTCTGGGACGCGGCAGGTGGGATGCACAGCGAAGATCGTCGAGCTCGTGCAGCGCTACGACGACGGTAGGATGGTGATCCTGGTCCAGGGAGCGCGGCGCTTCAAGCTGAACAACGTCATGACCGGCAAGCCGTACTACGTGGGTGACATCGAGTACCTCGAAGACGAGCCGGTGGAGGACGTGAGCGCCTTGGCCGAGGAGTGCATAGCACTCCTGGAGCGGGTGATAGAGGCCGCCACCGAGGGGTCGGTGGGGATAGAGATAGAGCCTCCCTACCGCAACCTCTCGTTCGCCATCGCCGGACGCATCGAGTTCGACCTGGAGGCGCGGCAGGAGATCTTGGAGCTCTCAACGGAGAAGGAGCGCCTTGCGAAGGTCAAAGAGCTTCTCGCCGAGGCCGCCGACAGGCTGGAGCGTGAGAAGGCTGCACGCGAGAAGGCCGAGACGAACGGGCACCTGCGTGGCGATTGGAGACCGAAGCCCGAGTAGATTTACCGTTTGGGGATAAAGTTCCTGAGCTGCTGTACATTCCTGCTATCCACCTTGTAGACCAGCGGATCGGCGGCCAGGCCCTCTTCGCCGGCGGCGGCCTTTATGCGCTCAACGAGGTTCTCCTCGACGAGCCAGGCAGTAGAGGGGAGGACGTCCGCGAGGAGCCTCAGGCGGGGACCGCCCTCGGGGATCTGGTCGCGGTTCACCAGGCGTGGCGGGGTCAGGTAGAGTTCGTGTCCTTCCTGGATCTCTTCGAAGACGCGCTTTGCGGCCTCTTCGTCTTTTAGCTGTACCTCGACGGTGAAGCGTTGCTGGCCGGAGACGTAGTTCGTCACGCCGGTAAGGGTACCGTTGGGGATGTAGATAATCTCGCCGGAGAGCGCCCGGATCTTGGTGGTCCTCAGGCCGAACTCCTCGACCATCCCCGAGGCCTTGGTGGGCTCGACCTCTATGAAGTCCCCCACGTTGTACTGTCCCTCGAAGAGTATGAAGAACCCGGCGATGATGTCGCGCATGAAGCTCTGCGCCCCGAAGCCCACGATGGCCGCCAGCAGGGAAGCCCCAGCTATCCCCGGCAACACGTTGCGCAGGAAGATGCTCAAGACGAAGAGCGCCACGATGATAAAGATAACGTACCTGAGGGTAGTGCGGACGAGGGTTACGGCGGTGTCCTGGCGCTTTATGCGGTAGAGAGACGCGGCATCCAGGGCCTCCTCGTCCTCGGGCCTGCTCCACCTGAGGATTCGGGGGATCAGATAGATGGCGACGCGGTAGAAGACGATCGCAAGAACTACGATGATCACCGTCGCCAGGATGTTGACCATGAATTCGGCGCTGCTCAGATACGCGGCGGTGTTGCCGAAAAGGTTGCCGATCCCACCGAGCCTGTCCTCGGTCTGCTGTGGAATCTCCTGTGCGGCTTTCGCCGCCTCTTCTACGACGCCTCCGGTAGTCCCGTTCTGGAAGAACGCGGTGAAGCGCGGGAAGAGGACCACCTAAGAACTTGCTCCGTGACGTTCGAGAGCGAGCTGTATGAGGCGATCGAGAAGCTCTTCGTAGGGGAGGCCACTGGCAGCCCAGAGCTTTGGGTAGACGCTGGTGGAGGTGAAGCCGGGGATGGTGTTGATCTCGTTGAGGAGCACCTTGCCCATGCCACGCTCTAAGAAGAAGTCCACCCGGGCCATCCCTGCGGCGTCTAGCGCTGTGTAAGCGGTGCGGGCTAGACGATGCACCTCCGTTGCAGCGTCTTCGGGTAGCGACGCGGGGGCGTTGAGCTCCATGCCGCCCTCGGTGTACTTGGCCTCGTAGTCGTAGAATTCTTGTCTGGTGACGACTATCTCGCCCGGTACCGAGACCTCCGGCTCTTCGTTGCCGAGCACAGAGACCTCTATCTCGCGGGCGTCTACGCCCTCTTCGACGATGATCCGACGGTCCAGAGCGGCGGCGTCGTCGAGGGCCTCCGCCAGCTCTCCGGCGTTCGTTGCCTTGTTGATGCCGACGCTGGAGCCGAGGTTCGAGGGCTTGACGAAGCAAGGGTACCCCAAGGCGGTTTCTATCTCTTCGACACAACGCTTCCGGTCACCCTCCCACTCTTTGCGAGAGAGGCCGAGCCATCTAACCTGCGGTAGACCGTGAAAGGCGAAGACCTTCTTCATCGTCACCTTGTCCATACCGGCGGCGCTCGCCAACACCCCAGAGCCCACGTAGGGTACACCGGAGATCTCGAGTACGCCCTGGATAGTGCCGTCCTCACCATAGGGACCATGCAGAACGGGGAAGACGACGTCGACGTCGTCGAGGCCTACGGGCAGCCTCTCCGAGGCCGGCGCCACGAGCTTCGTGACGCTCTTCTGAGGATACGCGAGAGGGGGGGGACCTGAGGGCTCTCGGGCGCGGGATTCGAGCTCGCATATGGGATCGCCAGAGGAGATCCAAGCCCCTTCCCGGGTTATGCCGACGGGGAGGACCTCGTAGCGCCCGCTCCGGTGCAGAGCCTGCGCGACGGCGCGGGCCGAGGCTATGGAGACTTCGTGCTCCCCGCTTCGTCCGCCGAAGACGACCATGACCCGCACCACCGCGCCCCTGACCTCCTCTCGTCCGCCCCGCGCCCGCCCATCCTAACAAAGAGAGAATCGCTTGTTCGCCACCATTCACTCTTGTTCAGAAGCTCGCATAAATAAGCGAAATAAGTGCGGGATATATACTTAGCTGTTCGCGACCGTTTATGGTGTATTGGTGTAGTAATTGGTTACCCTTGCATACAAAGCAGGTGGGTTTCTGGGAATACCAGCTCTCGGCAGCTCGGTGGAATAGAGGCCTCGTCCCTAGCTAGCCCTAGGCGCGAGCTCTTTCTCACCGTTGTCTTAGCATCTTCTTAGAACCGGATAGTAGTATCGAGGGGATATGTTGGCTGTTGTGCTCGGGCTCGCGTGTTTTTGGGCACTATTTCTGGGGCTCTTTGGGGGCCGCGATGGAGCGCGACGAGCAAGAGATTGCCCGAATTTTCGGCTTGTCGATGGGCTTCTTTTATTCGCTGTGCGTCTTGGCAATCGTGTTACCGGCAGTGTAGCTTCGAAGGGAATGCGCCGAAGGATCTTCGTCGAAGAAGGACTAATGACGAGGGAACTGGTAGTGTTGGGAGTTAAGCTGGTGGCAGTCGTCCTAGCGCTTTGGTTTTGCCACCAGACATTGCCGGAGAGGGTTAAAGAAATTGTTGGCTACGTCATTGGTTCCCGGATCACACCGTAACGAGCCACGAGAGTCTAAGTGAACAGCCCCGACTCTTCTTATACTCCAAGCTTCCGAGAAATCAGTATGTCGCAAGCCTAGGTTTCCGAGAACACTAGCCTTCTCGGCAGCTCGGTTAATAAAGAGGCAAAGGGGCAGCCCTTAGAGGGCGTAAACACGCCGTTGTGTTCCGTCTAGCCGCGTCTGGTGCTCACTGCCACAAAAAATAGTGCTACGAAAACAGCCTCGACGATAAAGGAGATGATCGCCAGCGGTCCGAACCACCTGCCTACCGCGTGTTCGTAACCGGGCAGGCCGACCGAGCGGCTTGCTACGTACATCACCAACGCTCCACCGGCTACCAATGCACCTAGCAACCACCCCCATAGCGCATCCCTATAAATGCCTACCGCGGCAACCAGTGCCCCGACGAAGTTAACTACGAACCCCACCCCTATGTAGGGTGCAACCCTATAGTGCGGGGGAGCTCCGATAAGGTGGGTCAGGCCGACCGCGACGATCAGCAGGATAGCTGCTAGTTTAAGTGCCCTGGGCACTATGATAGTTCTCGTCTTGCACCTCCTGATGAAGATTTAGCTCGCGTGCCTCCT
>DATDKT010000001.1:0-2993 GCA_036519775.1 Rubrobacteraceae bacterium | reverse complement strand
CGGGACCGGGATGGAGTTCAGGGCGGCGACCGATGCGGGCGACGTGCTCATAGCGCGCAGCGCCGGCACGGTCGAGCGGGTGGTCTCCGAGAAGATCACGGTTCGGAGAGAGGACGGCGAGACCGACGAGTACCGCTTGCGAAAATTCGCCCGATCCAACCAGGGGACGTGCGTCAACCAGCGGCCACTGGTCAAGGAGGGTGAGGAGATAAAGGCCGGGACGGTCGTCGCCGACGGTTCCTCGACCGACCAGGGTGAGCTGGCGTTGGGCAAGAACATGCTCGTGGCGTTTATGCCGTGGGAGGGGTTCAACTTCGAGGATGCGATCATCATCTCCGAGCGTATCGTCAAGGACGACGTGCTCACCTCCATCCACATCGAGGAGTACGAGGTCCAGGCCCGCGACACCAAGCTCGGACCCGAGGAGATAACCAGGGATATACCCAACGCCTCCGACGACGTGCTGATGAACCTCGACTCCGACGGCATCATCCGCATCGGCGCCGAGGTGACTTCCGGTGACGTACTCGTCGGCAAGGTCACGCCCAAGGGCGAGAGTGAGCCGACCCCGGAGGAGAAGCTGTTGCGTGCGATCTTTGGTGAGAAGGCGCGCGAGGTGAAGGACTCTTCGCTGAAGGTCCCTCACGGCGAGGGGGGCGTCGTTATCGACGTCAAGCGCTTCAGCCGGGAAGAGGGTGACGACTTGCAGCCTGGCGTCAATGAGATGGTGCGCGTCTTCGTGGCCAAGAAGCGCAAGATCGCCGAGGGCGACAAGCTCGCGGGTAGGCACGGCAACAAGGGTGTCATATCGAAGATCGTGCCCGAAGAGGACATGCCGTTTATGGAGGACGGGCGTCCGGTGGACGTAATCCTGAGCCCCCTGGGTGTGCCGAGTCGGATGAACATTGGCCAGATCCTGGAGACCCACCTCGGGTGGGCCGCGAGCCAGGGGCTCAATGGGGAGAATGGCGACGAGCCGACCTTCGTGTCCACGCCGGTCTTCTCCGGCGCCGAGGTCGAGGACGTCAACGAGGCTATCGAGGCAGCGCGGACGAACGGCGGCGCGGAGGTTGGCATGGGCCGTGGTGGTAAGGTCACGCTCTACGACGGGCGGACCGGCGAGCCGTTCGACGGCCGCATCACCGTCGGGTACATGTACATACTGAAGCTCTTGCACCTGGTGGACGACAAAATCCACGCGCGCTCGACGGGCCCGTACTCGCTCGTGACGCAACAGCCCCTGGGTGGTAAGGCCCAGTTCGGCGGGCAGCGCTTCGGCGAGATGGAGGTGTGGGCACTCGAAGCCTACGGCGCGGCGCACACCCTTCAGGAGTTGCTCACCATAAAGAGCGACGACAGGGTAGGACGGGTTAAGAGCTACGAGTCCATCGTCAAGGGGGAGAACATCCCCGAGCCCGGGGTGCCGGCGAGCTTCAAGGTCTTGCTCAAGGAGATGCAGTCCCTGGGGCTCTCGGTCAAGCCGGTCTACAACGCCGAGGCCGCGGCCGAGGATCAGGACCGCAGGGACTGGGACGAGGCGGCGCGCGCTCTGGGGATCAACCTCAGCCGCGAAGAGCCGACCGGGAGCCTGGACGACAGGCCCGACACGTTTGCGAGCTAACGCTATAGGGCGTGAGCCAGCGCTTTCTTCGCTGGCTCACGCGGTACTGCTTCGGCCAAAGACGAACTTGAGAGAGGACTATAGAGCGTGCAGGGTTTAGAGCGCGACATAGACATCAATAAGCTGGAGAAGATCTCCATCGGCCTCGTCTCGGCCGAGGAGATAAGGGAATGGTCCCGCGGCGAGGTCACGAAGCCCGAGACCATCAACTACCGTACCTTAAGACCTGAGAAGGACGGTCTTTTCTGCGAGCGTATCTTCGGTCCGTCGAAGGACTGGGAGTGCTACTGCGGTAAGTACAAGAGGATACGCTTCAAGGGCATTATCTGCGAGCGATGCGGCGTCGAGGTTACGCGGGCGCGCGTTAGGCGCGACAGGATGGGCCACATAGAGCTGGCCGCCCCGATAGCGCACGTGTGGTTCGTGAAGGGCGTGCCGAGCCGGATGGGCTACCTTCTGGACATCAGCCCGAAGGACCTCGACCGGGTCTTGTACTTCGCGAGCTCCATAGTTACCTGGGTAGACCGGGAGGGGCGGGCGAACGACATAAACATGCTGCGCGAGCGGGTCGAGGAGGAGATCCGGCAGCTCGAAGAGGAGCGGGACGAGGAAGTCCTTCAGACCCAGGCTCTGCGTACCAAGCGTGAGAGCGTCATCAAGGGCGAGAGCAGCCCGGACGAGTTCACCGAGGAGCACGCCGACCTCCCCGAGGAAGAGCGTGAAGCGGCGGTTCAGAAGGTCTATAAGGAGGCCGAGGAGACAGTCGCGGACATCCAGCGCTCGGTGAACGAGCAGATAGAGCTCGTCCAGCGGGCCTGGGAGGAGTTCCAGACCCTCGAGCCCAGGCAGATCGTGGACGACGAAGAGCTCTTCCGCGAGATGAAGGACCGCTTCGGAGACGAGTATGGCTACGGCGTGTACTTCCGCGGCGGCATGGGTGCCGAGGCGGTGCGCGATCTCATTAGTCAGGTCGATCTCGAAGCCGAGGCCCAGGACCTCCGGAACATGGTCGAAGAGTCGAAGGGCCAGAAGCGCCAGAAGGCGATAAAGCGCCTCAAGGTCGTGGACGCCTTCCGCGCGAGTAACAACAGGCCGGAGTGGATGGTCATGGACGCTGTCCCCGTACTGCCGCCTGATCTGAGGCCGATGGTCCAGCTTGACGGCGGCCGCTTTGCTACGAGTGACCTGAACGACTTGTACCGCAGGGTCATCAACCGCAACAACCGTCTGCGCCGTCTGCTCGACCTCGGGGCTCCCGACGTGATCGTGAACAACGAGAAGCGGATGCTTCAGGAGGCCGTCGACGCCCTCTTCGACAACGGTCGTCGTGGCCGCGCCGTGACGGGCGCCGGAAACCGCGCCTTGAAGAGCC